>CAYZPE010000011.1:0-20497 GCA_964480575.1 uncultured Candidatus Saccharibacteria bacterium | reverse complement strand
AAATCATATATTATTTGGTAGTGTATACTAACGTAAACGTAATGACCAATAATAAATATCAAATTCCAAAAGCAGTTCTTCTTTTGACATTTGACATTTGATATTGGAAATTTGAAATTATGAAATGCAATTTCGTTGATATTCATGCACATCTTAACTTCTCTGCATTCGATACTGATAGGGATGAGGTGGTGAAGCGCGCGCTTGATGTGGGTGTCTTTGTGATAAATGTAGGAACTCAACAGGAGACTTCAAAATCTGCCGTAGAGCTTGCAGAAAAATATGAAAAAGGAATCTATGCCGCTATCGGGCTTCATCCAGTGCATACAGGTAAGTCGTATCACGATGAAGCTGAGCTCGGAGAGGGTGGCAAGGCGTTTACGTCACGTGGGGAAATATTTGATCCGTTCTTTTACGAAGAATTAGCGAAAAAAGAAAAGGTGGTGGCGATAGGAGAATGCGGACTCGACTACTTCAGACTTGAGGAAGGAACCAAAGAAGTTCAGAAAAAAGCTTTCATTGCTCAGATAGAGCTTGCAAACAAAGTAGGGAAGCCGCTTATTCTGCACATTAGAAACGCTTACCAAGATGCATACGAAATCCTCAAGGCTCATTCTAAGGTGCCTGCTGATGTGCATTTCTTTGCTGGAACAGTAGATGAAGCCAAGCTTTTCTTGGATCTAGGATACTCTCTGTCATTTACCGGCGTTATTACGTTCGCAAAGCAATATGAGGAGCTCGTGCGTTTTGTGCCGCTTGATCGAATAATGTCAGAAACCGACTGTCCGTATGTGACGCCAGTACCGTATCGGGGCAAAAGGAATGAATCTTTGTATGTACAGGAGGTTGTGAAGAAAATAGCTGAGATAAAAGGTGAAGACTTCGAAAAAGTGTGCTCAATACTTGTCCAAAACGCACAGAAATTCTTCAATTTAAAATAAGGATTATAAGTAAGGTCCGACCTTACTTATTTAAAATATAGATACAAAAAGACCGGAGTTGCAAGCTAAAATCATATATGATAAGCTCTCTCAAATGGAAAAAGTTGTAGAAAATAATGACATAGCAGAAGAAGGTGACGCAGAATTAGCCGCATCTCGTGTGTATGAGGTGGGCTTCAACATTCTCCCAACTATTGCTTCTGATGATGTTTCTCGTGAATTTGGAAATATAAAAGCTCTCATTGAAAAGCGTGGGGGTGTTTTCATCTCTGAAGAACTGCCAAAGCTTCGCCCTCTTGCTTACTCAATCTCTAAGGTAATCGGCATCAAGAAAGAGAAGTTCAATGAAGCTTACTTCGGCTGGGTTAAATTTGAAGCTGATGCACAAGCTGTTATTGAAATAAAGAAAGACCTTGGTGCATATGAAAATATTCTCCGATTTCTTATATTAAAGACTGTTCGAGAAAGCACTCTTGCTCAAGGACGAGCTACAAATCGAAGAGGTGATGGAGAAAATAAAGCTGATGGTACAGAAGAAACTGTAGCTCCTGCTTCAGCAGAAACTATTGACGCAAGTATTGAAAAACTTGTGATAGAATAAAAGGATGTATCTCAATAAAGCCATAGTTATAGGTAATCTTACGCGCGATCCAGAGCTTAAAGCACTGCCTTCTGGTGCTCAAGTAACAAGCTTTAGTCTTGCTACAAACCGAGTATGGAAGGATAAAAACGGTGCAAAGCAGGAAAGCGTTGATTATCACAATATTGTTGTCTTTGGTAAGCAGGCAGAAACAGCCGCTCAGTACCTCAAAAAGGGTGCCTCAGCTCTTGTAGAAGGTCGAATGCAGACACGAAGCTGGGATGGTGCGGATGGTAAGAAAAACTACCGTACAGAGATTGTCGCAGATCGTGTGCAGTTTGGTCCTCGAACTTCAGGTGCTAGTGCTGGCGGTGCCGCAGGCGCTCCTGCAAGTGGTGGCGGTGGAAAGAAGGCAAGTGCCGCTCCAGAGCCTCAGGATGCTCCGGTTGAGTATCCAGAAGAGGAGATTAACCCAGACGATATACCATTTTAGTTCTAAAACAAGCACTTCGTCGTTGCAAGCTCCACCTGCTTCCGTGCAGTAGGTTTACTACAGCTCGGTCGCAATACTCGCTTGCTCCTCGAATTGTTTAAACTTTCCTAGCTAAAACAAATCGATACTAGTTGCAAAATAAAGCTAAATTTGATATAAATTCGGAATGATAAAAAAGCAGTGTTACTTCACCCAGAACGGTATTAAGTTCATAGACTATAAGGACACAGAGATCCTTAAGAAGTTTTTGAATCCTCATGCCCGTATAATGTCTCGAAAGCGCACAGGTGTGTGCTCAAAGAACCAGCGTAAACTTGCTATGGCAATAAAGCGCGCTCGCTTTATGGGACTTCTACCTTTCGTTTCAAGATAATAAAAAAACACCCGATCGGGTGTTTTTTTGTTTTGTATTCTAAAGTCGATCAGTATATTCTCCAGTATCAGTATTGATGCGTACTGTATCGCCTTCTTTTACGAAAAGGGGAGCATTGATAGTTGCACCAGTTTCAAGAGTAATAACCTTATTTCCTCCTTTGGCCGTGTCGCCTTTAACTGCTGGAGGGGCCTCGGTTACCTTGAGATCTACTTTAACAGGAAGTTTAACTCCAATGACCTGTTCGTTAAAAATAAGGGCTTCAACGAGTGAGTTTGGCTTAAGGAATCGTACAGCAGGGCCAATGAGTTCTTCTGTTAGTTTGAAACGCTTTGAAGGATCTTTTTCTTCGCAGAACCAAATTTCTCCACGGCTTGTGTAGAGGTACTTTATATCTTTCTTTGAAATATCAGCTTCTTTAGCTTTGTCAGACGAGCGAAAAGTAAAGTCTGCGAGCTTGCCAGTGATTAAGTTTTTTGCCTTTACTTGGTTTGTTGGCTTTCTTTGTTGAGTTCTAGCAACATGAGAAGTTAAAATTTCGTATGGTTGTCCATCTAAAACCACATATTTTCGTTCTGTTATTTCGTTATATTCCAACATAAGCTGCTCTTAGGTAGTAACTGCTAGTTATTGATAATGAGAGAAATATAGCGAAAATGGCACAGAAAGTCTACAGGTTTCTGTTTCTGTAACTAATCTGTCTAAAAACTACCTGCCCGCCATTAGCTTTCAGTCGCAGGCTTGGGCAGGCGGTAAACCTGACACCTAAAAGCTCTCTACTGTTCTTTAAGTTTTGCTCTAATCTGCTTCAAAATCTCGTTTGCGATTTTTGAGTTCTCTTTGAGGAATTGGCGAGAAGCATCATATCCACGGCCGAGTTTAATTTCGCCATAGGCGTATGATGTGCCGGACTTTTGTAAAACAGTAAACTTTTCTCCAAGCGCCATGATTTCACCTTCACGTGAAATTCCTTCGTTGTACATAAGATCGAACTCTGTTTGTTTGAATGGGGCAGCAACCTTGTTCTTGACCACTTTGACGCGTACACGGCCTCCCATAACCTCTTCTCCCTTCTTTATTTGAGCGATGCGGCGAATATCTAGGCGAACTGAAGTGTAGAACTTGAGCGCTTTTCCTCCAGGGGTTGTTTCTGGGTTTCCAAACATAACACCGATCTGCATACGGATCTGGTTTATAAAAATAACAACAGTCTTTGATTTGGCGACAATTGCGGTGAGTTTGCGGAGTGCTTGTGACATGAGGCGAGCTTGTTTACCCACATGGTGTGCGCCCATATCACCCTCGATCTCGTCTTTTGGAGTTAATGCTGCGACTGAGTCGATAACGATAACATCGAGTTTTCCTGAACGCACAAGGCTCTCGACAATTTCAAGTCCTTGTTCGCCTGATTCTGGCTGAGATATTAAAAGCTCATCAATCTTTACTCCAATCTTTTTTGCGTACTCTGGATCCATTGCGTGTTCTGCGTCGATGTATGCACAAATACCACCGAGCTTTTGAGCTTCGGCGACAATGTGAAGGGCGAGTGTGGTTTTGCCTGATGACTCAGGGCCAAAGATTTCTATGATACGTCCACGTGGCATACCGCCCACACCAAGAGCAATATCGAGTCCGATTGATCCGGTTGAAATAGCATTAACATCAACTCTGGGTTTTTCACCCAATTTCATGATTGAATCTTCTCCGAATTTTGTTTTTATCTCTCGAAGAGTGTCTTCGATGTGCTGACTTCCTTTTTTTGTCTCTTTAACCCCTTCTTTTTCTTCTAGAATTATTTCCGTTACTTCTTGTTTCTTCTCTAAGTCTTTTTTTGCCATATAGTTTGTTTTTAGGAGTTTGTGTATTCGTTACATTTCTTTGTTGCTGCGTTCGTTTGCTCCCGCACAGTAGATTTACTATAGCTTGGTTGCAATCCTTGCTTGCACCTCGAGCTGTATACGAATACCTAAGTCCTTTTAATTTCTGGTAAGTGTATCTCCGTCTCCCTCTGTCTCCTTAAAGAACAAACCAATTGTTTTTTCTACTTCTTTTCCAAATTTATCTGTGGCTTTAAATGTGAGTGCGTTGTAGCCAGGCGACAGAAGTACTTTCTCTTTGAAAGCACCTTCCTCGTTTACGAAAATTTGTCGTCCATCAAGACTGATGTAAGAAATATTTTTTGCTTCACCTTTTATTTCAAGAACTGACTGAAGGACTGCAGACCCATCTGTTGGATCCCATACAGAAAGTTCTGGACCTTTAAGTAAGAAGCGCGACTGGTAGAATCCGTAGCTCGCAATAAGAACTACTATCATGAAGATTGATCCTGTTCGCACAAGTCTCTTGATGTCGCTTCTCATAGCATGAAGTATATCAGACATTTTTGCTATCCCCCTGACCGATAGCTGTGGATTCCGAAGGGTTGTCACTGTCTTTAATCAGAATCTCTCGTGGGCGTGCGCCATCAGCAGGTCCTATCACTCCTCGTTCTTCCAATATGTCCATAAGACGTGCAGCGCGAGCATAGCCGATGCGGAGTTTGCGTTGAATGTAAGATGTCGAAGCTTTACCTGCTTCCATGACAACTTGGCGTGCTTCTTCATACATGTCGTCTTCATCTTCAGAGCTTGCCATATCGTCGAGAGTTGCCTCGAAAAGATTATTTTTACTTGTGGTAGTCGTCATGTCGATTTCGCCTGGAAGTTCGTCCTGATACGCCTCAGAAAGATATTTCACAACTTTCTTTACTTCTGTTTCAGAAACAAAAGCAGACTGGATACGTCGAGGTTGAGACATTTCTCCTGACATATAAAGCATGTCTCCAGCACCGAGAAGTTTTTCAGCTCCGGCCATGTCGAGAATGGTACGTGAGTCGATCTGTGAAGCAACCTGAAGCGCAATACGTGACGGAATGTTTGCTTTGATGAGACCGGTAATAACGTTTACCGAAGGTCTCTGGGTTGAAAGCATAAGATGGATTCCTACGGCACGACTCATTTGTGCGAGACGTACGATCGAAGCTTCGAGTTCACGAGGGAATGTCTGCATAATGTCGGCAAGTTCGTCGATAATGACAACAATATAAGGCATTGACTCAGGTAGTGCAGCAGACTCTTCAGGATCTCTTTTTTCATTCCTAAACTTTAAAAGAGCAGGTTCAAGAATGTTTTCGTGATACGACTGAATGTCGCGCACAGAATGACTTTCAAGAATATCGTATCGGCGATCCATTTCTTTTCCAGCCCACTTGAGGGAGAGGATAGCTTTTTTAGCATCAGTAATAACAGGAGTGAGGAGGTGTGGAATTTTGTTGTAGAGGGTAAGTTCGACGCGCTTAGGGTCGATCATAATAAACTTCAAATGCTCGGGAGAATTGCGATAGAGAAGAGAGGTAATAAGCGCATGAATCGTTACTGATTTTCCAGAGCCAGTAGCACCCGCAATAAGTAGGTGAGGCATCTTTGCGATATTTACAAGATTTGATTCGCCAGAGATACCTTTGCCAAGCGCAACCAAAAGAGGTTTGTTTGAATTTTGATAATCAGTTGATGAAAGGAGTGTGCCAAGTCCCACTGTTGTCTTGGTGCTGTTTGGCATTTCAATACCAACAAGAGATTTGCCGGGAATTGGTGCTTCGATACGGAGTGGATGTGCGGCAAGAGCTAAAGAGAGGTCATTTTGAAGACCAACAATACGTGAGAGTTTTACTCCTTCTGCAGGCTTGAGTGCGTAACGTGTAACAGAAGGTCCGATTGAAACTTCGTCCATCTCAACTGTGATGCCAAAGTTCTGCAAAGTTCTTTTGATGATGTTTGCATTTGCTTTGATGTCGCCAACGACTGGCTTTCCTTTGTCTCGTTCAAGAAGTGAAAGGGGAGGTGGAACGTACTCTTTGTATATACCAAATCGATGATTGTTATTGACCGCAAATTCTGCCGCAGTCTCTTCAGGTGGTTTTTTGATTTTTGGAGCACCTTGTGAAGTTTCTTTCTTGAGGTCAATGACTTCAAGAATCTCTGGCTCAGTTTCTTCAGGATGATCTTCTTCGCTATCTGTGTCTCCCTCGAGATCTTCCTCCTCGTTTTTTCGCCAAAAGAGGAGACCTTTAGGATTGAGGCTTACGTCAAACATAATCAAAAGCGAAATCACGACAAGCGCACCGAGGATAACAACGCTTGTGTATACGTCAAAAAGTTTAAGGAAGGGGAGTGCAATGTAATAACCGAGTTTACCGCCTTGTAATGTTTCCGGTGTTGATATAAGGATATGTATGAGTCCAAGACCTGAGAGAAAGAGGATGAAACTGCTTACTGCCTGAGTGCGTGCAATTTGTTTTTTAAGAGAGCTAATAAATGAAACACCAAGAGCAATTAAAACAATAGGGAGAAGATAGAAACCGACTCCAAATAAGAATGAAAAGAATGTGTAGATTTGGTCTCCTACAAAACCTGCTTTATTGAGCGAGGCAAGGATTAAGAGAATTGCGCATACAAAGCATAGGATTGCTATAACTGACTGAACAGTTTCTGTGCGTAAGTTTCTGAATGAACTCTGTTTTTCTATCTTTTTTTTCCTGCCCATAATTATATTGATGTGAATATCTCCTTATGATACCACGCGATTGTGGTCTCGAATAAATCACAAAAGTCTTTCTCGTTACGGTCTTGTGAGCGATCTTAGATTTCAGATCCTATGCATCTTTAAAAGAACTGCATCTCAAGGTTTATCTAGAGGTCTGTCTTGTATAGACCATTGATTTTTATCTATGTCCGATATATTATGGACATAAATCAATAAAGGACGTATAATAAAGGTCATGTAAAGGACGTCTAAAAGTTCTCATGGACAATAAAAAAGACACAAAAGAAATAGAAAATAGGGCCTCCGTTGAGGTGTTTTTAGGACAAGACAATCTTTCTGTCTTTTTATTTAAAAAGACAGAAAGACTTGTTGGCGCCTTATTTATGCTTGCTCGAATTCTCCCAGAAAAGGATCCTTTGTCAGAGACTGTTAAAAAACTAGGTCTACATTTGATGTCTTATATAAGTCGCGCGGCTGCGTCGCAAGCTGGATGGACTTCAGCTGTAAGGCAAGAAGTGAAAGAAACAACAATAGAGATTGTTTCAGTTTTAGGAGTTGCTCATGTTGCTGGATTTATATCAACCATGAACTACAATGTAATTGTTGCTGAGTTGAATAATTTACTCCTTCTTATAGCCAAAGAGAATAATTTTGGAGGGATATCTTTACCTAAAAATCTTTTCGATGTTGGAATTCTTGCTCCAGCATCTTCTGTGAGTGCTGAACGAAAGGAAACGCAAGCAGATTCGTTTAAAGGACATATAAGACATGTGTCCTTTAAAAAAGAACAGTCTTTGATGCAAATAAAAGTTGAATCAAAAGAAAAAAGACAAGACCGAAAGAACGTAATAACCGATGTCTTTAAGAAACAGGGTAGACCTCTTACAATCAAAGATCTGACTCTCTATGTTAAAGACTGTAGTGAAAAAACAATCCAAAGGGAGCTTGTTTCTATGGTTCTGGAAGGAGTTCTTAAAAAAGAAGGTGAAAGACGCTGGAGTAGATATTCACTAAATTAAACCGTGTAGAAGTTATTAAATGTCCTTAAGAAAAATTGAGCTCTGTGGGACATTAAAGTAAGAGCTGAGCTCGTTTAGCGTAGAATGGCAAATTCATTGACTTTTTGACCTCTTTTTTATATCATTTGTCGGGATAGCTCGAGGTGTCTCTGTTCCTAAAAAACAGTGATAAATCAAGGGTTATCCACACTCCGGGTTTTGAAGTGTTATTTCTCAACCTTTATAATGTCTATATGTGTAAACAAAACCGCCCATAATGGGCGAGTCCATTGTTTGCATATGAGCGTTTGAACGGATTGAAAGAAATGATCTGGCTGTGCGTCTAAAACAGGTAAGGTCTTTGAAAATTTAATACAAAAGAATGTTCATCAATGAACATGATTACTGCAATTCTTTTTTCCTCCATGTCTGAAACTCAGAAAGTCTTTAAACACATGTCACTAATCTCTTTGCTTTGTGTCGATTTACATGCCGTGGCGCGTTGGGTTGGCGGTCTATCCAACTCATCGCGCTCCGGCAAGTGTTTGCTCGTCGATAGGGCAAATAAGGCAAGGGGAATAGTAAAAAAATAAAATCGATACAGACGGTTCGCAAGAACAAAAAAATTAATACTGTCACGGAGTCACGATGTGCTTATTTCAAGTCGAGTAAGTATTCGTGCGTATCAGTTTGTGCCGCTACACATTTAAAAATAATCGCGGCAAAAAAATTGGTAGCTTATTATAATATTATGAATATTCAATTCAAGAAATCTAAAGTTGCTCGCGCAGCTTCAGGTTTTGTAGGATTCGCAATGGCAATGAGCCTTGTGCTAGGTGGCGCAGTTGCCCCTGTACAAGCTCAGAGCATTACTGATCTTACAGCGCAGATCAACAGTTTGCTTTCAACAATCGCAGCGTTGCAAGCACAGCTTAATTCAATGCAAGGAGGAAGTACTCCTTCAACAGGTACAGGTTATGTGTTCAACACAAACCTTACTGTAGGAGCTAAGAGTACTGATGTTATGAATCTCCAAAAGGTTCTTAACATGAGTGCAGATACTCGCGTATCAACATCTGGAGCAGGTTCAGCAGGAAACGAAACTTCAACTTTCGGTCCAGCAACTAAAGCTGCAGTAGTTAAGTTTCAACTTAAGTACGGCATCAGCCCAGCAGTAGGTTACGTAGGTCCTGTAACTCGCGCTAAGCTCAACTCAATGGGTGGAAGTGTTGTAACAAATCCACCAATTGTAGGAGTTGCAGGAGCACTTACAGTGTCTCCAGCAGCACAGCCTACAGCTACTCTCGTACCACAAAATGCGGCACGAGTTCCTTTCACTCGCATAACTCTTACAGCGGGAGGAAACGATGTAACTGTAAACAGCATCACAGTTGAGAGAACAGGTCTCGCAGATGACGCAGCTTTTGACGGAGTGGTTCTTTTGGACCAAAACGGCATGCAGCTCGGAGTTGCAAAGACTTTGAACTCAAACGGTCAGGCTGCTATTGGTGAATCATTTGTTATTCCAGCAGGAACTTCAAAAATCATGACAGTTGCTGCAAACATGGAAACTTCACTTACTTCATACAATGGTCAGGTTGCTTCATTCACAGTTGTTGGAGTTAATACTTCTGCAACAGTAGTTGGATCACTTCCAATCACTGGCGCATCACACACAATCAACTCAACACTTGCTATCGGAGCTATCACAAATGCTCGTGGCCCACTTGATCCAAACGGCCCTCAATCAAAGCCAGTTGGAACAACAGGTTACACATTCTCAGCTATCAAGGTTACAGCTGGTTCAGCAGAACAAGTAAGACTCCACTCTATCCGATGGAATCAATCAGGTTCAGCATCAGCAAATGACCTTACAAACGTTAAAGTTATTGTAGACGGAACATCATACGATACAGTTGTATCAGCTGATGGTAAGTACTACACAGCTTCGTTTGGTTCAGGTATCCTCGTTGATAAAGGTCTTTCAAAAGAGATCTCAATCAAGGGAGATATCATTAGTGGAACAAATCGAACTGTTGCTTTCGACCTTTACCGAACTACAGATCTTAATGTAAGCGGTGAATTGTTCGGATACGGTATCGTACCTCCTACTTCTGGAACAGGTTTCGCATCAACTAACCCTTGGTACGATGCTTCAGTAGTTACAGTTACAGCCGGAACAGCTAACACAATTTCAAAGTCAAACACAGTTGCTGCTCAGAACATCGCTGTTCTCGCTTCAAATCAGCCATTGGCTGCATTCGAGGTTGAAATCAAAGGTGAGCCAATCACTGTTGGACAATTTGTCTTTAACATCTTGGCGAGTGGAGATGAGGCAGAAAACATCACTAACATCAGCTTGGTCAACCAAAATGGTGCCGTAATTGCTGGTCCAGTAGATGGTGTAAGTACAGCTTCAAACTCAGCTCACGGAACAGTTACTTTCACAGACAACGTGACTTTCCCAGTTGGAAAGACAATCCTTACAATGAGAGGTCAGCTTGGATCAGCATTCGTATCAGGTGATACAGTGCAGGCTTCAACTACACCTTCATCACAATGGACAGAAGTTCAGGGTGCAAACACAGGGGATACAGTATCTCTTGCAGGATTCAGTTCAGTTATCACAGCTAACTTGATGACAGTTCGAGCTGGAGCGCTCTCAATCAGCGTTTCATCTCAGCCTACAGCACGTACTATTATTGCAGGAGCACAAGGATTTGAATTTGCTCGATACATCTTCGATGCAGGTCAGTCTGGTGAAGATGTGAAGCTTTCAAGCTTCCCAGCCCTTCTTGCTCTTACAACAATTACAGCTTCACAATTAGGAAATTGTAACTTGTCTGATGGTGCTACAAACGTAACAAATGAAACTAACCTAACACTTGCAGCTGGTGATAATACATTCACATTCAACAGTGGAGGAGTTACTGTTCCAAAGGGAACACAAAAGACTCTCTCTATGAAATGTGACGTTTCAACAGGTGCAACATCAGGTACAGCTAAGTGGGGCTTAACTAACAATGCTGTAACCTTCACAGGTGCAACATCTATTGGTTCAGGTCAGACAGTAACAGAGACTATGACAGCTTCAGCTGGTCAGACAATGACAGCAGCTACAAGTGGTTCATACACCGTTACAAACGATACATCCCTTCTTTACAAGACAGCTCAGGCTGGAACAACTGGAGTTGTACTTGCTAACCTCAGATTTACAGCTGGAGGATCAGAAGCTATTGATTTGAAGCAAATTGCACTTGAATTGGGCAATACAGCTTCAAACTCACCTGCTGATCTAGTTGGTCTTAAGGTTAACTTGTACAATGGATCATCATTGATCGGTACAGCACAGTTTGGTGCTGCTAGTCCTGATAACGCTACTTCTACATTGCTCTCTCCTGCTCCACGAATTGCTGCAGGTGAATCATTGTTAATCACTGTGAAGGGCGATCTATCAGCTCAAAACATCAACGAAGGCACACCAGGTGCATTCCTCGCTATTACTTATGACGGAGGCAACGTAGGTACTGATGGTAACTACGCAAGAGGTGCTGACTCACAAACTGATATAAGTTCAGGCACAACTTCAGACGTTACTACGAACGGTTTGAGAATCTTCAGAACAGTTCCTACAATTGCTGTAACAAGCACTGGAGGATCACTTGCTCCTGGAGCAGATCTCTATACGTTCACAGTAAATAACCCAAACAGTAGAGACGTTGTATTCCAGAAATTCACTTTCTCAGTTGCTACAACTGGAGGTGCGGTAACTGGATTCACACTTTACGGTGACGGTGTTGCTGCAAATGCTGTAGCTGATGAAGCAGCTGGAGCGACTGGTTCACAAGTTGTTGAATCAATCATCGACGCTACTTCACAAGCTAAGATTGTTCCTCCAAACAGCTCAAAGATATATACTCTAAGAGCTGCGACAGTTGTAGATACTGCATCTGTTGCTGAAACAATCAACATCGCTCTTGTTGCTGATACTTCATACCCATCATGCGCAAGCTTGATGTGTACAGTTACAGAAGTTGAAGCTGGTTCGGCTGCTACAGACAACATTGTCTGGTCACCGTTCTCAACGACAACTCCTATTGCTACTTCAGCTACAGAAGGTAATCAAGATTGGACAAACGGATATGGTTTGCCTGGATTCCCAGCAAATGCTGACTTCCCAGTTCAGACTTGGACACGAGCTAACTAACATTAGTTACTCGTGGCCCGATCAAGCTTTGCTTGAGAAGGTTAAACAAAAACCGCCCGAAAGGGCGGTTTTTGTTTGCCCGCTTGAGTCCTTCCACTACTTAGGAACCCATCAAGTTACTTAAAGGCTAGTTAGCACATTGTAAGTTCTATGATTCTATAACTGTCCAGAGTAAGGTAGTGGGGGGGGGATTTTTGCTCAGCTTTGTCTAGAGAGACATATTCTGATATAAATAGAGCTTGTGTATGTAATAGAAACTAATGAGTTACGTCACACAATAAGTCTTAACGAATATTAATCTTTATGAATACTAAAATACTAGCGGTGTTGATGGTTTTGATTGCGGCTGGAATGGTCGGCTTCTATATACGTAACGATCTGAAAGAGATAAAGACTACTGAGGACGAACCTGTGGTAGGTATTGTTGCTGAAACAGAAGATGGATTACCGTACAGTATCGATATTGTACCTGTCGATGGTGTTGTTGTTCCGTTTCCTGATCTTCTAAGAGAGGTTAACTTTGTAAAAGCGAATGAAAAAACAAAGGCAGAAATACGCACTATTTCTACAACCTTGAAGACGAATCCGGGCAAATTCTCTCTCTGGATTGATCTCAGTAATCTACGAAAGAGTATCGAAGACTATGAAGGAGCTAAACAAATTCTAGACTATCTTACGAAGGTAGCTCCAGAAAGTGGTATTCCTTATAGAAATCTTGCAGATCTTTACGCTTTTTATCTTAAGGATAATGTAAAGGCCGAACAAAATATTCTTCTCGCAATTGAAAAAGATCCACAACAAATAGAATACTATTTCAAAGCAGTTGAAATTTATCGCGATATTATTAAAAATGTGACAAAAGCTAGAGCGATTGTTGAGAAAGGTTTAAAATCAAATCCTGGTTCAGATGAGCTTGAAGATCTGCTCATAAACTTAAAGTAATAAAAAAATGTCCCCCACGCAAGACGTGGGGGACATTTTTTGTTATATAATATTGGTATGTTTAAATACTTCGATCGGGCATTTTTTAGATTCTTTTTCGGCTTTGTTGCGATTCTCGCGATTAGTTTTATCGTCATGATTGTGACGGTACAATGGGGAGGAGATCCTCAAACAGCAGCAACCGCAGAATCTTCTCAATAGGACAAAAAGCTCAGTAAGGTCCGACCTTACTCTTACTCCCGAGCTCAGTAAGGTCCGACCTTACTCCCGACCTTGCTCCTCTTAATCCAGTTTCTTTATCCACAGTAAGGTCCGACCTTACTTTACTATTGCTATAGTATATAAACATGGCACGAAGTAATGTTTTTGCTCTCGGCGAATTTTATCATGTGTACAACAGAGGTACAGATAAAAGAATTATATTCAATGATATTCATGATCAAAACAGGTTTGTTGCACTTCTTTATTTAGCTAATTCAAAAAAATCTATTAATGTGTGGAGACATTTCAATGAAGGTCGGACCTTCATTGAAATATTTTCTATCGATCGTGATGATCTTTTGGTTGATATAGGAGCTTACTGTTTGATGCCGAACCATTTTCATATTTTAGTAAAAGAAAAAGTCGAAAAAGGAATAAGTCTGTTTATGCAAAAATTACTGACAGGCTATTCTATGTATTTCAATAAACGAAACAATAGGACAGGTTCTCTATTCCAGGGAAAATCTAGGGCAGAGCATATAAAAGACGACAGACATCTAAGGTATCTATTTTCATATATTCATTTAAATCCAGTCAAGCTTTTTGATTCAAGATGGAAAGAGAAGTATCCGCTTGATATAGAAAAAGCTAAAGATTTCTTATTGAATTTTCGTCATTCAAGTTACTTAGATTACACAAATAATGATCGTATGGAGAAAGTAATTTTATCGAAGGAGGCATTCCCTGAATATTTTTTAAGTAAAATGGAGTTTGATGATTTCATCAGTGACTGGCTTTCGTACGCACCTTCTTAAATAAAGTAAGGTCCGACCTTACTGCTGAGTTATCCACAGATTGTCTGTTGCAGGTTTAATATCTTGCTACAATGGTCTCATGCAAACTCCTCCGCTTCGTGGTCAAATATATAAAAAGCTTATATGTGTGAGTGCCGCATTCTTTGTGGCATTTTTTATTTTTCCTTTAGCATCGCTGGCGTACACATTAGTATCCTCTGATATTGAAAGCAATACAGTCTGGACTGAAAGTGCGAGTCCTTACGTGGTAGAAATCCCAGTTACTGTTTGGTACGGAGCGACGCTTACAGTGCAACCCGGTGTTGTTGTTAAGTTTAAAAATGACGCAAATATTTCTGTTCAGGGAATAATCAAGGCTATTGGTACTGCCGAGAAACCAATCTATCTAACTTCGTTCTCAAACGACACTGTTCTAGGTGATACAAATGCTGATGGGGAAAATACTCTTCCAGAGTCTGAAAACGGGTGGACCATAAGTCTTGGATTTTCTGCAGAACCTGTTATTTCAACTTTTTCTTATGTAAAAATGAGTTACTCATTAGGAATATTTTCTCACGGTACAGAATTTGTTCTTAATAATTCAGAAATAAAGAATACAAGTCTTTTTCCCGCCCTCTCTGTGTTTGGAGGTGAAGTTTCCATAGAAGACAGTCGACTAGAAAATGGAATCTCTCACGGTTTGTTTGTAAATCATGGTACAGCATTTATTGAACGAACAACTGTTAAGGGTTTTGCTCAGTCGGGCATAAGTACAATTCAAGGTTCAGTTTATTTTAATGCGGGCTTGCTTCAAAGTAACACTGTTGGTTTTCGCGTTGAGGTTCAGGAAGAACCTCCGATTCTTGTTCGTGTAATGCAGTATCTGCTTGAGAAAATTGTACCCAGCGCTTACGCCAACCCAGTCCGTATAATTTCGGGAAGTAGTATTATTGGAAATCTGGTAGGAGTTCAAAATGATTCGACTACAGTATTGGATGCTCGGCAAAACTGGTGGGGAAATGCATCCGGTCCATTGCATGAGTTAAATCCATCTGGTGCTGGTGACAGTGTCTCAGATGGTGTTTTGTTTACCTCGTGGCTTTCAGCAGATCCTTTTACTGAACCTGAGTTTGCGGAATGTTGTTCGAATGTTGCTTTTATTCCAGGTTTTCAAGCGAGTAGGTTATATGTAAAAGAAAATGGTGTAGAGCGTAAGCTCTGGGAGCCAAACGAAAACGCTGATGCAGAAGATCTCTTTCTCGATCGGTCCGGTGCATCTCTCAATCCTTCTGTGTACACAAAAGATGTTATTGATGAGGCGTACGGATTTAATATCTATAAAAAATTTATTGAGTTTATGGATAGTTTGGTTTCCGATGAGGTGATTGCAGATTGGAAAAAGATGCCTTACGACTGGAGGAAAAGTATACCTCATGTTGTGTCAGAGCCTGTAGAGCTTTCAAATGGTCAGACGTATAAAATAGTTGATGAAGTTGTAGCCTTGGCAGAAAATTCAGATACAGGAAAGGTTACTCTTGTTGCGCATAGTAATGGTGGCTTGGTTGCAAAAGAAATTGTGAGAGAGCTTGAAAGGCGAGGGAAGGCAAACTTAATTGATAAATTGATTTTGGTTGCAGTGCCTCAGATCGGAACGCCGAAAGCGATTGCAGGACTTCTGCACGGAGATAAGCAGGATGTAAGTTTCGGTTTGCTTTTAAATAAACCAACTGCGCGTCAACTTGGAGAAAATATGCCTGGAGCATATTCACTGCTGCCTTCTGAGAAATATTTTGAAGAGGTTACAGATCCAGTGATTGTGTTTGATGAGTCAATACAAAATGTGCCAGGGTTTAATACGTATGGGGCAGCAATTTCGAATTTCGATTCTTTAATTAATTTTCTAACCGTAGGAAGGATTAAGCCTACTCTAGCAAATATAAAAGATCCAAATGTTTTAAACTCAAGCTTGTTGGCTGGTGCCGGAGTGGTTCATGACGATTTAGACAATTGGACAGCGCCAGAAAATATCGAAGTGATTCAGATTGCTGGTTGGGGTCTGGACACAATAAAAGGAGTTGAGTACTCGGCTGAATTTGTATGTGCAAATCCGAATGATCCTTTTTGTTTGGTTAAAAAACCTGTTGTAGATAGGAAGCCGTTGTTTACAAGGGATGGGGATGAGACTGTGGTAGTTCCAAGTGCGATTCTCTCTGACCATGAAAAAAAGTTCTACCTAAATATTAAAGATCATAATAGAGAATCATTCTTCTTGAGAAGGAACAGAAAGCATAGTGACATATTAGAAGTTCAAACTCTTCAAAATTTTATAAAAAATATTATGACCGAGAACAGAGCTCTTACTCTGCATGTTACAGATACGAAACCTGTTCCTGAGATTGAAGATCAAAAACTTCGTGTCAGTGTTCATTCCCCAGTTTCTCTTGATGTGTACGATTCTTTTGGAAACCATACCGGGATTGTTCCTGACACAACAACTGATTTGATTCGAATTGAAGAAGAAATTCCTAATAGTTACTATCTTGAATTTGGCGAAGGTAAGTATGTTGGGTTTGACGCTGACGAAGTTCACACGGTAAAACTTCAAGGAACTGGTTTTGGTACATTTACTTTAAACACAGAGTTTGTGCAGGGCGATACAGTAGTCGGTATTCAATCCTTTAAAGATATTTTAGTTACCCCAACACTCTCAGGAGAACTGGTTTTGAGCTCTACTACTCCGGATGTTATTCTAAAGATTGATGTAGATGGAGATAGGGCAGATGATTTTGTACTTACTCCACATTCACAATTTGATCCAGTTCTCTATCTCCAAATAATGAGAAAGACCATTCTTTCTTTAGATCTTAAAAAGAATGTTGAAAATAATGTACTAAAGAAAATCGATAAGGCGATTGAACTCATACAGAAAAATAAAATTACGAAAGCAGGGGAAAAGATAAAAAAGTACATTAAACAGATTGATAAGAAAAAACCAAAAAAGATTAGTGAGGGAGATAAACAGGTGTTGGTGGACATGCTTAATAATTTGTTAGATAATTTAAAATAATGAAAAATAAAAATTTTCTACCCATTGTTCTATCCGCGGTACTCTTTTTAATTGCAGTGATATTCTTGCTACCTTGTGACTCTAGTCGTAATTTTGTTTGCCAAGGAAAATACGGTGAATCTTTAGGTCAACCTCTTGCATTAGGATCAGTGTCATTTTTTCTTATTTCAATAATCCTGCTTTTTGTTAAAAAAGAAGTTTTTGTTCTATGGTCAAAATTTGCTCTCGTTGCAATACCTCTTTTGGTTCTTTGGATAATTTTAACTCCCGTAACCTGCGGAGCAGCTTTAGGTGTGTGTCTCGATAAAGAACTCGTTTCTTGGTACGCAAGCATTAGCTTTCTCATAATCAGCCTCATAATTATCATCTACAAATCCCTCCAAATAAGGTCAAAAATTGATTTGACAAAGTAGTATTAAACATGATATAATTGATTTTACGTAGGTGTTCGTTGTCATTTTAACCCAGGGCTTTGCCCTTTCTATCCAGGAGGTTTGCCATGCAGACTGTGACAGGAATCAGGATTCAGGAGATCGGTATTCATCGTCGAATGCATTTGGACGAGATCGTCGCGATCTTTATTCTCCGCTTGTTTGGTGGGGAAAAGTACCAAGATATCGCGAAGGCAAAGGTCAGGATCTTTGCTGGAAATGAAGATTTGCAAGGAAAGAGTGCGGATGAGTGGATGCAGGAAGAGGTGCTTTTGGTGGGCTTCGGCGGTGGCATGTTCGATGAGCATGCTACACGTGATCAGCTCGCCAAGGAAGGTGAATGTGCGGCGACACTTGTTGCCAAGGATCTTGGTGTAGACCATGATGAGTCACTTCGTTTGATCCTTGAGGCAGCTTTTATCTTCGACTCTCAAAATCTTGAGATCGAAGGTGAGGATGAGCTTTCTCCGGACAACCGGAAGAAGCTCAAAGCTGTACGTGAGTGGTCGCTGCCAGTGCTCGTGAAGCAACTCAACGGGATGTTCCCGGAGGAGCCGGAACGGGTGCTGGACGCCATACTTCCGTTTATCGAGGCGAAGTACGCTGCACAGGTTGAGTTTATCAAAGCAAAGACCGAACTCAAAAAGAAGGCGTTCACTCGTAACGTGAGTGTTGGTGGAAATACACTTGTTGTTCTTGGAATTCATTCTGACAACGAGTCGGTTCAGAAGGCTGCACGAAACCGTTATGGTGGAAGTTTGGCGGTGCTGGTGCAGGCGGGCAGTCGCGGACATGTTCAGATCTTCGGCAACAAAAAGGCAATTGGTAGCATTCATGATGTTGCGTCCGCGATTCGTCGCGAAGTGCAAAAGCGTACGAATTCTGTCGCACATCTCAGTTTCAGTTCACTTGGAGAATGGGGCCAGTTTTGGAAAGAACAATCGAAGAAAGGGCAAGTGGAAGGAGCTGATCAGCTCTACTACATGCCTGAAGAAGGCTTCATTCTTAACGGAAGTTTTTTTTATCCGAAGACGCCAGCGATTCCAATGACCCTCGTTGAGGTAGTTGATGTTGTTGAGGCAGTTCTCAATGATGCGATCTTTCCCTCAGGGTTTGAGTCGGGATGCAAGGCGGGTCGCTGCACTTCGAGTGGCGACAATAGATGTCCCTTCTTTGAATGGGGACTGCCACGGTGTCAGAAGATTCGATTGATGCAACTAGGGGGCATCAGCAAGAAATGATGTAAGTAACAAACCGGTAGGAGCGAAAGCACCTACCGGTTTTTCATTTTGCCTCATAAAGCAAAATGATGTCGGAAGATTTAAACGACGTAGTCGGGTTAAATTTTCGACTTAGATTTTTACACTACAAAAATCATGTCACAAGATTTCTTGTAACGCAGTTATAAGAAATTTGGGACCAAAGAAGATTCTCCTATTTGACATAGATGGAAAATAGTATAAACTCTTTGCTATAAGGCTTCGGAGACTACTGGCGGCGCTTGCGCATTAAGACCGGTATAGAAGTCATGGAGGGTGCATTTTGCGCTTTTCATACTTTCTCCTAAGCCCTGCATGTGCAGGGTTTTCGCTTTTAAAAAAGCCTTAGGTCGAATCATAAAGCTATGAGCTAACAGCTAACAGCTGAAAGCTTCAAAATTGTGGCTATAACAAAACAAAAGAAAACAGAAATTCTCAAAAACTTGGAAGGAATTGTAAAAGATTCTGGCTCAATTGTTTTTGCCAATTTCAAAGGACTGACTGTAGCTCAAGTGAGCGCGATGCGTCGAGAATTGAAGGCAAAAGGTGTTGGATATTACGTTGCTAAAAAGACTCTCATCGCTCGTGCACTCAAAGGAAAATTTGAAGGTGCAGAACCAGTTTTGGAAGGGGAAACAGCTCTTGCATACAGCAAGGACATCCTCGAAGCAGCTCGAGAAATTCTTTCGTTTCAGAAAAAATTAGAAAAGAAAGTATCGATTGCAGGAGGAGTTTTTGACGGCAAGTTCATGACCAAAGAGGGAATGCTTGAGATTGCTCTTATTCCGGGAGAGAAAACTCTTCGTGGAATGTTTGTTAATATCATCAACTCTCCAATTCAGCGACTTGTTATTGCGCTTGATCAGATTACAGGAAAGAAAATTAGTTAAAATGACCCAGGTTATTTTAACTAATTTTCTTGGGCGTACTCGATTTTTCCCACAAGAAAAATCAGAGTGTAAAAATTAAAAAAGCATACTTATTAAGTAATAAAAAACTATGGCAGAAGAAGTAAAGAAAGAAGAAGGTGCTGCGGTAGAAGTTCCTGCAAAGTTTAAATCAATTGTTGAGTCAATCGAAAAAATGACTGTTCTCGACTTGAATGAGCTTGTAAAACTTTTTGAAACTAAGTTTGGTGTATCAGCTACAGCTGTTGCATCAGCTGGACCTGCGGCTGCGGGCCCTGCAGCGGAAGAGAAGACCTCTTTCAATGTAGAGCTTAAGGAAGCTGGAACTCAGAAAATTGCAGTTATCAAGGTTGTTAAGGAAATTCTCGCTCTTGGTCTTAAGGAAGCAAAGGATCTCGTAGACGCTGCTCCTAAGATGCTCAAGGAAGGAATGAAGAAAGAAGATGCTGAAAATTTGAAGAAACAAATTGAAGCAGCAGGAGGAAAGGTAGAATTGAAATAGCGTAAGTCTGTTTTAATGTAGCTTTCTGGGCGTACTAGATTTTTCTCACTAGAAAAATCAGAGTGCAGGAGGGAAAGTTGAGCTTAAATAGCTCAACTTTCGGCCGGAAGCGCGAAGGCGCTGAGGCGGGGTCGCACAAAATTCCTACAGGAATTTATGTGTGACAAGTTGAGCTTAAATAGCTCAACTTTCGGCCGGAAGCGCGAAGGCGCTGAGGCGG
>CAYZPE010000010.1:0-22560 GCA_964480575.1 uncultured Candidatus Saccharibacteria bacterium | reverse complement strand
CCTACAGAAGTTAAAATTCTGTATCTTACAGGGCAGACTAAGGTGAGGCCATGATTTAAGTATCTCTTCTAACTAAATCAAAGCAAGGAGGTTATGATTAGAAAGGGATAAATTTTATGTAGGGGCTATTTTTGAGTGAAAAATTATAAACAGCTTCATTTTTGTAGTAACTATTCGGATATAGTTCACAAGGTGTTTCTGTAAGGTGGCATGCTATTGCCACATGAAGTCTATCTGTTTTTACAAGTTCAAATTTCGAGACAAATTGTAGTAGAGACTCAGATATATTTTTAATTTGTTCTGGATTGATGCGAGTTAAGTATTTTATAAGCTCAATAGTTATGTCGCAATTTTCTGGAGAAAAAGATTCTGTTTTTAAATTTCTTTCGCTATCTGTTCTAAATAAAATTCCTAAACCTTGTCGCGTTTTTGTATAATTTTGTTTTTCTAGGTATAAAGCCATATCAGGAGAAGTGTGTAGGTTGTTGTGGTATTTGAAAAACTTTTTTACATACGCATAAGAAATTAAATCTCTGCAAAAAATAGTTATTTTTTCTCCTAGCTGAGAAATCAAAAAATCTTCTTGAGTAATTGTTGCCGGTAGTAACGTAATGATATTCTGTGTGTGGTTGTTTTGAAGAAAACTCTTACAGTCTACATATGTTCCAACAAGATTTCCGCCACCTCCATATATAAGATGTTTATTAAAAAAGACCTGATTAAAACGTCCAAATGAAAATTTTATTCCAAGATCATTAAAAAATTTAAGGGCTCCATGAGCAATTAGAATATCGCCTGCATTTCCTGGATTCGGTATAAAAATGATCTCAGTATTTCTGAGTGTTTCAATATGTGTTTTAAGTGTTGTGAAATTAGACTCAGTATCTCCCATAGACATTCTTAGTTTACTGGATATTATTATGGTATGAAAGTTGCCGTAATCACACCCTATCATAAGGAAGAAAAAAAAGTTCTTACTAGATGTTGTCAGAGTGTTGCAGATCAGACACACCATGTAACGCATATCCTTGTTGCAGATGGATTTCCCTCAGATGTTCCAAAACAGTTTTTAGCTGAGCACATAGTCTTATCAAAACCCCACAGAGATTTCGGAGACACTCCCCGTCTTATGGGGTCTCTAAGTGCTATGGCTCAAGGTTTCGATGCTATTTGTTTTCTTGATGCGGACTGTTGGTTTGAGAAGGATCATGTAGAAACTCTTGTGTCTTTGTATAAGAAAAGTGGTGCTGATGTTATTACAGCAACTCGAATGTTGCGAAAATTAGATGAATCTATACTAGGTGTGTGTACCGAATCTGATGGTAAAAAATTTAATGATACAAATTGTTATTTTATTTCCAGAAAAGCTTATGGAGTTTTACCTGTTTGGGTTTATAAAGAACCATGTCTTGCTGTTGTAGGGGATAGGGTTTTTTGGGGAGAGTTAAAAAAGAAACATACTACATTTCACTCTTTGAAACCGACCGTAAATTACACTACAATATTTACTCATCATTATGTAATGAGAAATGAGATTCCTCCAAAAGGTTCAAAAATAATTACTTCAGTTTTAGATAATGGTGTTTTCAAATCTTATGTTTATGATGAGGTGAGGCAGAGATTAGCTGATGCGGCTAAAATAAATAAAGACTAGAATACCTTTATATGTCTTGATATGCTTTAGATATGAAAGTGCTCGCTCTTATACCTACAAAGGATGGTATTGTCCATCCTGAAACACTTCACGCTGTATATAAACAGGATTTTTCTGATTATTCAGCTCTTATACATATTTTAAAACCGGTTTTTTTACATCAAGACCCTTACAAAAATAAATCTCTTAATATTTTACGTAACCGGATTATTATGAAAAAGCTTGCTTTGGGGAGCAGTGCAGAGTGGTTTTTCTGGGTTGATAGCGACACAGTTCCTCCGGTTAACGCAATCACTGAATTTTTAAAATGTGAAAAACCTCTTATGGGTGGATGGTACCCAACAGTTTTTAATGCAAACTGGGTTGCGGCACGATGGGCTCAAGAGAGTGTTTTTGAGCATTTTAAAGCGCCACTTCCCGGACTCACTGAAGTTGATCTTTTAGGGCTAGGATGCGCTTTCATGCATCGTTCTGTTTTAGAAAAAGTAGACTTTACTGCTGGTACCGAAGAGTATGTTAAAGGGATTGATGGTGCTTCTTACTACCTCGGTCAGTGTGGAACATTTTGTCGTGACGCTTTGGTTTTTGGTGTGAAGGCAGTTATGGTTGGAAATGTGGTGTGTAAACATATACCAACAGGTCCCGGATCTTTAATTCGCGGAACAAACACTTTTTGATATATGAAAGTTCTTATACTTATTCCAACAAGACTATTTGTCGAACCTGATTGTTTGGCATCGGTTAATAATCAGACACATGCTGATTACTCAGTGTGTATTCATGCTCTTGCGCCTATACAGCTTCATATTGAGTCTGAAAAAAATCGAGTACTTAATGTGGTTCGAAACAGAAACATGATGCGAGATATGGCTTTAAAAACTGATGCCGAATGGTTTATGTGGGTGGACAGCGATACGGTTATTCCACCTTCTGCTATAGCTACTTTTCTTAAGTATAAAAAACCTCTTATGGGTGGTTGGTATAAAAAGAAAGACGGATCAGTATGGGTGGCTGGTAGCTTTATTCCGAATGGATTATTTCAATTTTACAAAGAACAGCCAGCTGACGCAGAGTTGCCTGTGGATCTCTTGGGTCTTGGTTGTGCCTTCATGCATAGAGATGTGCTTGAAAAGATTGAGTTCGATCCAGGAATTACAAAAGACATGACTGACACGAGTGGTGCCTCTTTCTTTTATGCTGAATGCGCGATGTTGTGTGAGTCTGCAAAGAAAATTGGAATTACACCTCTTTTAATCAAAGATGTTGTGTGTCGCCATCTTCCGGTGTTGACCTAATTATTTTTTGTTTACTATATTTAGAAAAAGTTTTTCGTACTGAGTAACGATTAGTTCAAGATCAAATTTTTCCTCGACGTGTGTGCGGCAATCTTTTCTTTGTATGGTGTCAATCTTCTTCACTGCAGCTATCATTTCAGGAATATTTTTTACAACAAATCCGGTTTTTCCATCCTCCACGACCTCTGGAACAGCTCCTCGGTTAAAGGCGATAACAGGAGTACCGCAACTCATCGCTTCAACCATTACACGTCCAAATGGTTCTTCCCATAAAATAGGCATTAAAAGCGCTTCTGCTTTTTGGAAATAAGGCGGCAAATCATTATGTTTTTTATAGCCAAGATATTCAATATCTTTACCAAGATATGGTTTTATTTCAGTGTTCCACCACTCTGGTTCTGTGATAGGTGACCCAATGATAAGGAGTTTTTTATTGAGCGCTCGAGCAACTTCAAGTGCTGCAGGAAGGCCTTTTTTAGGATGTGTTCTTCCGACGAACAAAAGGTATCCTTCGTGTTTTGGTGAATATGAGAAAAGTTTTGTATCGACACCGTTATATATAGTAGAGATGTAGTTTATATCAGGTGCTGCTTTCCTCTGATTGTTACTGCAACTAACAAAATAATGATGAGGACTACCAAAGGTTGTATAAGAAAATCTTTCCCAAGGAAAAGTTATGTTTTGAAGTGTATAAACTATCTTTGTTTCAGGAAACTTTTTGACAATAGGAAGTGCTGGAGCTGCCGAGTATAAGTTTATTACGTCAAAAGGGTTCTTCTCATGTTCTTTAAATAGTTCAGAAATAATGTATGTATCTGAAATAATTTGTATTCGCGCTTTACCTTCATCAAGTAAAGGAGCTCCATCTAAAGCTTTACCTTTGTAGAGAGGGACAAGGTCGGTTTCGAAAGCCTCTATGTGTTTTGTTGATCTTGATCCTTTTGGTCCAAAGAAAACTATCTTGTGTCCACGTTCTCCTAGATTTTCGGCAATATCAAGGGCGATCATGAGTGGGGCATACGGTCGGTCATAGTCTTTGGGTATAGGAAATGGCATTTCGCTTGTCACAAAAAAAGCGATGCGAAGTTTCTTTTTCATTAAGCTTATATTACGTTTTTGATCTGTATTTGCAAAGCACTCATTTGCTAATACCTTTTGAAAACGGAATAATTGAAACATGGAAGCTTCTGAGGAATTAGTGTTAAAAACAATTCGAGAACGTGCACAAAGCATCCCTAATTTCTTTTTTATGCAAATAGGTGCTTTTGATGGGGTGACTGATGACCCACTTCATCAGATGATTATTGAGGAGGATTGGTCTGGAATTGTTGTTGAGTCAGTAAAATCAGCTTTTGAAAAACTTAAAGAAAACTATGCAGATCAGCAAAACATGCATGTGGAATGTGCTGCTGTATCTTCGGTTGGTGGCAAAAGAAACTTCTATCGAATTAAAGACGATCTCAACCAATTACCATACTGGACAAAACAGATCGGTTCTTTTCATAAAGATGTGATTTTGAAGCATAAGCAGTGGGTGCCCGATTTAGAGCGATATATAGCAGAAGAGGAGGTTTCCTGCATCACTCTCGAGGATCTATTGTCTAAATATAAAGTTAAACAGCTTAATTTTTTGTGCATAGATACAGAAGGTAGCGATTTTGAGATATTAACCTCGCTCGATTTTAAAACCTACAAATCGAACTCGTTTTGTTTGAACACAAGCATCTCTCTGAGGCTAAAAAGAAGCAATCTTTTGATTTTTTGCACAATAAAGGCTATTTATTCCTACATTTGCCAACCGATTCCTTAGCCTACTTACCTCAATAATCCTTGCAGATCTTTGATATACTTATAAGTGTTAAACCTATAAAATAAACTGATGAAAAAAATACGAGTAGCAATAAATGGAGCGGGGAGAATTGGTAGGGCTTTTATTCGGGCGTCTTATGCCGAGAAGGGAATTGAGATTGTGGCGGTGAATGATTTGGGAGATATAGCAAATATTGCTTACCTTTTAAAATATGACACGGTATACGGCAGAAGTGCTTTTAAGGTAGAGGTTTCCGAAGACGGAAAATCAATTTCATTAGACGGGAAAGAAGTTCGATTTGTAAGTGAGAAAGATCCGGCGGCACTACCGTGGAAAGATCTTGATATTGATGTAGTTGTTGAATCAACAGGTTTCTTTACCAAGTTTGATGCGGCCCGTGCTCATATTACTGCTGGCGCAAAGCGTGTCGTGATTTCTGCCCCAGCAAAAGATGATCCAAAAAATGATACAGAAGGAACTGTTCTTATGGGAATCAATGAGCATAAGCTTAGTACATGTGAAGTAACCTCAAATGCGTCTTGTACTACAAACGCTGCAAGTCCGGTTGTTCAGATTCTCCACGAAGCTATTGGTATTGAAAAAGCTCTTCTTAATACAACGCACTCATATACTGCGAGTCAGTCAATTGTTGACGGTCCAAAGCCAAAAGATTTTAAAGAAGGACGAGCAGCTGCTCAAAACATGGTACCAACCTCAACTGGTGCAGCAATTGCTCTTACAAAAGTGCTCACTGATCTTTCGGGTAAGTTTGACGGTATTGCGGTGCGCGTTCCAACCTCTGCAGGATCAATTGCCGATATTACCTTTGTTGCAAAACGAGATACTACTGTAGAGGAAGTAAATGATATCTTGAAGAAAGCCTCAAAAGATAAAAGATGGGAGGGGATTTTCTCTGTGACTGAAGATGAAATTGTGTCTTCAGATATTATTGGAAGTCCGTACGGATCAATTGCTGACCTTGGGCTTACAAAGGTTGTCGGTGGAAACTTGGTTAAAGTAATGGCATGGTATGACAACGAAATGGGATATACGCACACGCTGATTAAGCATGTGGTAGAGCTAGGGAAACATGTGTAATTAGCGTGTAATTTCAAATATCAAAACTATGAAAATTTACATTGGATCAGATCATGCGGGATATGACTTGAAGGAGCGGCTTAAGCTGTTTGTTGAGTCGCTTGGTTATGAAATTGTAGATAAGGGTGCATTTGAATATGATCCACTCGACGATTATCCAGACTTCATTATTCCAGTTGCTAAGGAGGTTTCCCGGTCTCCGGAATCTGCTCGAGGTATTGTGATTGGCGGTTCTGGGCAAGGTGAGGCAATTGCTTCAAATCGTTTTAAAGGTATTCGAGCTGTAGTATTTAATGGTCAGACAAAAGCTCATAACAGAAAATTGCCTAACGAAATAGTTCTAGCAAGAGAACATAACAACTCAAACATTCTTTCTCTTGGTGCTCGCTTTCTTTCTGATGAGGAGGCGATGGATGCTGTTAAACTATGGCTTGAGACAGAATTTACCAATGATGAACGACATGTTCGCCGTCTCAAAAAAATTGATAATCTAACAGATAACACCTAGAACCAAAAAGCTTTATATGATTGAAATCATCCCCGCAATAATGCCTCGAAGCTTCGAGGATCTTCAAGAAAAAATGGTAGCCGTAAAAGGTTTAGTACCTTTGGTACAGATTGATGTTATGGATAGTACGCTCACGATTGATCCGACATGGCCATATCTTGATAAAAAAACTGATCCTGCTTTTTTACATATGGTTGCGCAAACACACGGTATGCCTTTCTGGGAGGATCTCGATTTTGAGGTTGATTTGCTCGTAAGGAATCCGGGACGAATTGTGTCCGACTGGGTCACCCTTGGTGCAAAGCGAGTTATTTTTCATATTGAAAGCGATGATCAGTTGCTCGATCTTGTAAAGAATTTTCCAAATCAGCCAAAGGAATCAGAATTTCATATTGAAGTTGGGCTATCAATAAATTCAAGAACTCCCCAAGATGCTATAAGGCCATTTCTAGATCATGTAGATTTCATTCAGTGTATGGGTATTGATAATATCGGCAATCAAGGTGAACCTTTTGATAGTAATGTTATTAGTACTATAACTTTTTTGCGTGATCTTTATCCTAAACTTATAATAAGTGTAGATGGAGGAGTGCGAATTGAAACAGCTCAATTGCTCGCGAAGGCAGGTGTAAACCGACTTGTTTCAGGGTCAGCAATTTATCAGCATCCAAATCCACATCAGGCAGTTCTGGATTTACGAAAAGCAGGAGAAGGAATGTTAAAGTAAAGATACTATGGAAATTACAGAGGAAAAAACAAAAGAGCTTGAATTACAAGCGAACACAATTCGCCAGACTATTATTGAGGCACTCCTTGAAGCGGGCTCAGGTCACACTGCAGGCCCTCTTGGAATGGCTGACATTTTTACTGCGCTTTATTTTCATCTTCTGAAACATGATCCAAAAAACCCTTCATGGGAAGATCGCGACAGAGTTGTTCTGTCCAATGGTCACATCTGTCCAGTTCTCTATGCCACAATGGCTCATGCTGGATACGTATCCGTAGATGAGTTCAAAAAAACACTTCGCAAGTTCGGTTCAGTATTTCAAGGTCATCCTCATCGAGAATTTTTGCCTGCGCTCGAAACAAGTTCAGGCCCACTCGGCTCAGGGCTTTCACAAGCTGTAGGTATGGCTCTGGCGGACAGGATTGATAATGGAAGAACATCTGATAAATATGTGTACTGTCTTATGTCCGACGGGGAACTTGATTGTGGTAATACGTGGGAAGGCGCGATGCTTGCAGGTAAAGAGAAACTTCATAATCTTGTTGCGATAATAGATAGAAACAATATTCAGATTGATGGCTTTACTGAAGATATCATGCCTCTCGAGCCTCTGGCAGATAAATGGCGAGCATGGAATTGGCATGTGATAGAGATTGATGGGCATAATATGGAAGAGATAGTTGATGCAGTGAACCAAGCAAAGGCGGTTTTTGAAAAGCCGATTGTGATTATTGCTCATACAATACCGAGTAAGGGAGTTTCTTTTATGGAACGAAAATTTGAATGGCATGGCAATCCACCCGGCAAAGGCCCTGAAGATGTATATCCAAAGGAGAGACAAGGTGAAGAAGCACTTAAGGAATTAAGGGCTGTGAGGGAGAAAATAATGAATGAACATGAGTAATATTGAAACCCAAAAAAAATGGTTGTTTTTGGTTGTGATTCAGATTTTGATTCTTGTTATTTTTTCACCTATTTATTTAAAATCTGTCGGTCTTATTCCAGGGTCTATCTTTCAGGTAGGTCAAAAATTTCATGGTCTTGCTTTTTATTACGGATTTATTTTTTCCGGACCAATAATTTTACTTTCACTGATAGTATTTTATAAGTGTTTTACAGGTCTTTTGCAACGTAAATATCAGACTCCAAAAATTCGTCTTCTAGTCAAGATTTCTTTAGTTTTAAGTCTTATAATGTTAATACCCCTGATAAGTATTTTATGGCATGCTTAATCTTCGGCTGATTAAAATTTTCTATTGAAGAATAAAATATGAACCTAAACCCAAAATTATTTGATAAAGATGTAGAAATGATACCGATCCGAAAAGGATATGGTGAAGGGCTTTTAGCTGCAGGTGAAGCGGACAAAAATGTAGTTGCGCTCTGCGCAGATCTTACTGAGTCAACCCAGACACTTCCTTTCGTAACCAAGTTCCCAAATCGTTTTGTGCAAATTGGTGTTGCAGAGCAAAATCTTGCAACTGTCGCCTCAGGTATGGCTGCAATGGGTAAAATCCCTTTTATTACTTCATACGCTATGTTTAGTCCTGGAAGAAATTGGGAACAGATTAGAACAACAATTGCGTACAACGATAGACCGGTAAAAATTGCCGGAAGTCATGCAGGTATTTCAGTGGGTCCTGATGGAGGAACGCACCAAGCAGTTGAAGACATGGCGATTATGAGAGTTATTCCAAAGATGGTTGTGATTTCTCCGTGCGATTCGATAGAAGCGAAAAAAGCAACAATCGCTGCGGCAAAATCTGGAACTCCTGTGTACATTCGTCTTGCTCGAGAAAAAACTCCGGTTATAACGACTGAAAAAACTCCGTTTGAAATAGGAAAAGCACAGATTTTCTTTAGATATGAAGGTTCTGTTGATGTTGGAATTATTGCAACAGGTGCATTGGTATACAAAGCTATTATGGTCGCTAAGAAACTTGAAGAAAAAGGAATTAAGGTGAGAGTTATGAATCTTGCAACAATTAAGCCTCTCGATGAAGAATCTATAATTAAGTTAGCGCAAGAAACAGGAGCGATCGTAACAGTAGAAGAGCATCAGATTCGAGGTGGTATGGGATCTGCAGTTGCAGAATGTCTTGCAAAACACTTTCCAGTACCAATAGAATTTATTGGAGTAGATGACAAATTTGGTCAGAGTGGAAAACCAGATGAGCTTCTTGAATACTATGGTATGGGAGCTTCTCATATTGCAGCAGCAGCTGAAAAAGTTTTAAAGAGAAAATAAAAAAAGCCAGCCCTGAAAAGGCTGGGTCGCCTCCGAGGGAAGCTGCTCATCAAGTTGTACTTCACAAGCTTTTGAAACTTGAGCTCAGTTTCAAAGTCAGATTTATTATATCACTTTTAAAAACTGTTAGACATCCGATGTCTAACAGTTTTTAAGTTTGATATTTTTACTTTTCCTTTTTTCTTACGCCAGTAATTTTGGTTTATAATTTGCGGGAGCTTCAGAGAGGAATTTTTCAATTTTTTCACGAGTCAAAAGTCCTTTTTGAGCTCCTGTGTACTGAACAACAGACATTGAATTGATAGGTCCCCAAGTTAGTGCTCCGGCAATACCCTTGCCAAGCGCGAGCGCTACGGTGAAGGTTGAAGCGAAGGCATCTCCAGCACCAGTTCTCTCATAGGGCGGCTTTGGATCAGGATACGGCGGCATAAACCACATGTGTTTTCTGTCGAAGGCGTACGCCCCTCGTGGTCCATCGGTAATTACAACAATCTTTGGTCCGAGCTTACACATTTCTTCTAAAAGTTTTTCAATTTTTATTTCAGAAGTTATTTTAAGAATTCTTTTTGCTTCTTCGACATTGCAAAAGAAAATTTCAGAAAGCTCATACAGGCCTTTGAGTTTCTCTACACCAAGCTTCATTTGAAATGTTCCCGGTTGAAAGGCGAGTTTGGTCCCTGGGTTTTTGCGAAGATATGCTTCAAGCTCAAGATGGTAGGGAAGAGATGATTCTCCAAGAGAGCTTAGATAAATCCATTTTGGGGGAGTAATGTCTGGAAACTTGTATTCGTAGTCATGGTGTTTTACCAAAATTGTTCGCTCATCTCCAAACCAAAGTACGTAGTGATAGTTTGTCTCACGATTTTTGTGTGTTCTTACATAACGAGCATCAACACCTTGTTTGTGTAGGGTTGCTAAACATTCACCACCATTTTGGTCGTCACCAAGGTTTGCAACGAGAGCAGAACTAAGTCCAAGTCTCGAAGCTGAAACTGCCGCATTTGGGCTATTTCCTACAGCTTTTACGATTTCAACAAATTCATAAGGAACCTTATCGCCAAAACGCATACTAAGTGTGCAGTTTTCGTGATTGATATCGCAATGGGCTTCCGCATCTTTAATTCTAATGAAAGCATCGGTTGTGATGTCTCCAACAGCAACAAAATCGAGGGGTTTATCCATGGAAAAAGTATATCACTATCTTTGTATGTCTATGCTAAAATTATTCACATGAAAACTTTGCGAGAAATAGTTGCTGATGCAGGAGAGAAAAAAGTTGCGGTAGGGCATTTTAATATTTCAGACAGTACAGCAGTGTGGGCTGTTTTTAACGCGGCTCGAAACTTGAAGCTTCCTGTTATTATAGGTGTCTCAGAAGGTGAGAGAGATTTTGTGGGTGTTCAGCAGATTGCGGTATTGGTACAAAGTCTTCGCAGTCAATTTGAGTATCCTGTATATCTCAATGCTGACCATACCTATTCATTTGATCGAGTAAAAGAAGCAATTGATGCCGGTTTTGACTCAGTTATTTTTGACGGAGCAAAACTTTCTCTCGAAGAAAATATTGCTCAAGCTAAAAAATGCGTTGAATATGCGCGAAAGTCTGGTCGGGATGTGCTTGTTGAGGGTGAGCTCGGATATATTGGTCAGTCATCAAAAATTTTAGATGCTGTGCCAGAAGGAGTTATGCTCGATGAGGCTTCTCTTACTCACCCAGAGGATGCAAAACGATTTGTAGAGGAAACTGGCGTTGATCTTTTGGCACCAGCTGTTGGCAATATTCACGGCATGCTGAAGGGTGGGAGTGATCCTCGTCTCAATATTTCTGTAGTAGAAAAAGTGCGAGAGTCTTCCGGAGTTCCTCTTGTGCTTCATGGTGGGTCTGGTAATTCTGCTGAAGATTTTCAGATGGCAATCAAGGGTGGGGTTTCGATTGTTCATATTAATACCGAACTCCGTGTTGCGTATCGTGACGCACTCAAGCGATCACTTCAAGAAAATCCGGATGAAGTTGCGCCTTACAAGATATTAAAGCCAGGGCTTCAAGCAATGGTAAGGGTTGTTGAGGACAAGCTTAAACTTTTTAATTTTATTTCATAATATATGTCACTTTCAGATGAGCTCAAAGGACTTGTTTCTGGTGAAGTTTTCTCCGATCCACAAACTCTTGAAACATACTCAAAAGACACAAGTCTCTTTAAGGTTGTGCCCGAAGTCGTAGTTTTTCCTAAGGATGTTTCTGATCTTAAAAAAATAGTTTCTTTTGTTTCAGAGCAAAAGAAAGACAGGCCGACTCTCTCTATTACAGGGCGTTCTGCAGGGACATGTATGACAGGAGGACCTTTGAATGAATCTATTATTCTTTCTTTTCCAAAATATTTTAACAAAGCAGTGGTTGATCTTCCGAACATGTCTGCTCGTGTTGAGCCAGGTCTCTACTATCATGATTTTGAAGACAAAATGCTTCCGCCAGGCGTTGAATTTCCTTCGTATCCAGCCTCAAAGTCTATTGCTGCGCTTGGAGGCATTATTATGAACAATGCAGGAGGAGAGAAAACGCTTCGTTACGGTCAGACACGCGACTCTGTTCCTGAGGTTTCGATGGTGCTTTCTGATGGTAATGAATATTCTTTTAAAAAACTTTCACTTGAGGAGCTTGAAGAAAAAAAGAAACTAGAAAATTTTGAAGGTGAGGTGTATCGAAAAACCTTCGATCTTTTGGAGAAGAATTATGAGGTTGTGCAGAGAGCCAAGCCGCATGTTTCAAAAAACTCTGCAGGATATGCACTCTGGCGCATCTGGGATCGAAAAAACTTTGATCTCTCACAGCTTTTTATTGGTTCGCAAGGGACACTTGGTATTTTGACCAATGCAAAAATAAAGCTTATTCGAGAAAAACCGCATAAGAAAATGATTGCGATCTTCTTCAAAAACTGGGATGCGCTGCCTGCTATCGTAAATACACTTCTTAAATCTGAACCTGAAAGTCTTGAGGCCTTTGATGAGGCGACACTGAAGCTCGGACTTCGCTTTATGCCCGAGATTGCACGCAAGGCTCATACAACATTCCTTAAATTTGCGATGAAGTTTTTACCCGAAGCGTGGATGGGGGTTAAAATGCTTGGCTTTCCAAAACTTATTTTGCTTGCCGAATTTGCAGAGGATGATCCGCACACTCTTGAAGATAAGATGGAGTCTGCAGAAAAAGCATTAAAACAATTTCCAGTTCGAACACGAATACTTCGTGAACAGAGTGAGCAGGATAAGTATTGGGTTATGCGTCGAGAGAGTTTTAATCTTTTGCGTCAGCATGTGAAGGGAAAGCGAACAGCTCCTTTTATAGAAGATTTTTGCATTGATCCGGCTCGCATTCCAGAATTCTTGCCGCAGGTTCTACAAATTCTTAAAGAGTACAAAATTGAGGCAAACATTGCAGGACATGCAGGTAATGGTAATTTTCACATCATCCCTCTCATGGATCTTACTCAAAAAAGTGAGCGTGATAAGATATTGCTTGTTGCAGATAAGGTATACAAACTTATCAATGAGTTTGATGGAAGTATTACTGCAGAACACAATGACGGGATTCTACGAACACCATATCTTCTTGATATGTTTGGCGAAGAAGTGTACGACTTGTTTAAACAAGTAAAGGAAATTTTTGATCCGCAAAATATTTTCAATCCTGGTAAAAAAATAGGTGGAACAAAAGAGTATCTAGAAAAGCATATAGCAGTAAATTAATCATATGAAAGTTTTAATTACAGAAAAAATACCAGGTCCTGCAAAGGACATGCTTACAAAAGAGGGGTTTGAAGTTGTTATTGGAAGTGAGTCTCTGCCACTTACCAAAAAGGAGCTCATTTCAAAACTTAAAAGTGATAAGTTTGACGCAGTTCTTTCTCTTCTTACAAACAAGATAGATGCTGAAATATTTGATGCGACACCGAGTACAAGAATCTTTGCAAACTATGCAGTAGGTTTTGATAATATCGATAGTGAAGAGGCAAAGAGGAGGGGAATTGTGGTAACAAACACTCCAACTCCACTTGTGTCAGAAGCTGTGGCAGAACATACACTCGCGCTCATCTTTTCTCTCATGATGCGTATTCCAGAGGCTGATGCTTTTGTTCGAGCAGGAAAATATAAAGCTTGGGATCCAAACTTACTCCTGCATCCAGATCTTTTAGGAAAGACGGTGGGAATTGTAGGTGCGGGGCGTATTGGTGGCACAGTGGGGCGAGCGCTTCATCACGGTTTCAACTGTACTGTTTTGTATCATGATATAAAACGGAATGATTATATTGAAAATGATTGTCATGCAACATTTTGTGATTCGCTCGATGATCTTTTGAAACAATCAGATGTTGTTACGCTTCATGTTCCGCTTTTACCGGAGACAAAACATTTGATTCGCACAGAAACACTGCAAAAGATGAAGCGAGGTTCTTATCTTATTAATACTGCACGTGGTGGGGTAGTAGATGAAGAAGCACTCGCTGAGGCTCTGAAGAAGGGTGTGATTGCCGGAGCAGCGCTTGATGTGTTTGAGCAAGAGCCAGAACCTCATCCAGAGCTTTTGGCACTTAAAAATGTCGTCTTTACACCGCACGTTGCCTCAGCAACAGTGCAGGTGCGTGATGAAATGTCCCGAATTGCGGCAGATAACATTATTTCCTTCTTTAAGGATGGAAAAGTCAGAACTGCTGTCTAATCTTGCCTTTTTTACACTCTTGTATATAATGTCCACTTATGGTCACGCTCGATATTCAAAAAAGAGACAAGAAAGATAAGCTCGATGCACTTCGTGCAAAAGGTGTTATGCCTGCTGTTTTTTACGGCAAAAAGCAGGACTCAACATCCGTAGCTATTCCGCTTGCTAAATTTATTAAGGTTTGGAAAGAAGCAGGAGAATCAACTGTTGTGACTCTTAAGATGGGTACAGAGGAGTATGATTCACTTATTCATGATGTAGACCTCAATCCTGTTACAGATATCCCTCGTCATGCAGATTTTTACGTATTCGAAAAAGGTCAGAAGATGGAAATTTCGGTACCACTTGAATTTACAGGTGTATCAACCGCCGTTAAGGAGCTTGGTGGTGTTTTGGTTAAGGTGCTCTACGAAATTAAGGTTGAAGCTGAGCCTAAAAATTTGCCTCATGAAATCATTGTTGATGTTTCTTCACTTGTAGATTTCGAATCTCGTATTTTTGCAAAAGATATCAAACTTCCAGCTGGTGTAACACTTCTTGAAAAAGAAGAGGAGGTGGTTTCGCTCGTAACACAACCTCAAGAAGAGAAGGAAGAAGTGGCTCCTGTTGATCTCACAGCAATCGAGGTTGAAAAGAAGGGTAAGGAGAAAGAAGGTGCAGAAGGTGAAGCGGGAGAGGGAGAAGCCCCTGCTAAAGAAGGAAAGAAAGAAGATAAAAAATAAGTTACAAGAAAAAACCCACGCAAGGCGTGGGTTTTTTCTTGTAACAACAACTCTCCTGAAAGGTGGTGGTTCACTATACGTCATTTTAAATGAGGGCTTTAAAACAGTTTCTCTCGAAGGTGCTTTTTAAGGTATAATGATACATACATGATGCGAGAGATTTGTAAATATTTTATGGTTTTGCTATTGCTCGCTGTTTTCTCTTCGCCACTTTCTCTTGGGGCTCAATCGGGCAATGCTGTCACAGAGCGCGAAGTACAGCTTCGCGCCGAGTTGTTGATTGTAGAGGCTGAAATAAAACAACAACAAGAGATTCTTAAAGCAAAACAAAGAGAGTCTGTGTCCTTAGAGCGAGATGTTGCGATTTTGAATGCTGAAATTGCCAAAGCAAAACTCAGTATTAAAGCTAAAAATCTAACTATTGAGCGACTCGGTAAAGATATTGGAACGAAGACTGAAAAGATCGGTGTGCTTGAAGAAAAGATTGAAAAGAGTAAAGAGTCTTTGGCGAAGCTTATACGAAAATCAAATGAATCTGATGCATATTCGGTTCCTGAAATACTTCTTTCCAACAAAGATTTCTCAGAGTTTTTTGCTGAAATGGATTCTTTCACAGCAGTTCAAAGATCAATCAATGTTTTTTTTGAAGATATAAAAGCTTCGAAGGAAACGACAGAAACTGAGCGTGAACAATTGGCTGAACGCAAAAGACAAGAAACTGATGCAAGAAAAGCAATTGAAGGTGAACAGCGCACTATTGAGCGCGCCGAAGGTGAGAAGAAAAAATTGCTTTCCTTCAGTCGTTCAGAAGAGAAGGCGTATCAAAGTGTTCTTTCAGATCGTGAAAAAAAGGCGGCACAAATTAGAACAGCACTCTTCCAGCTTCGCGATAGTGCTGCGATTCCTTTCGGCACAGCTCTTCAGTATGCAAATGAGGCCGAAGCTACGACAGGTGTTCGAGCGGCATTTATTCTTGCAATTCTGACGCAGGAGACAAACTTGGGTGAAAATGTGGGTACATGCAATCGTCCGGGAGATCCGCCGTCAAAACATTGGAGAGAGATTATGAAACCATCACGTGACCATGCGCCCTATCTTCGTATTACCAGTGCTCTCGGTCTTGATCCAGAAATTATGCCGCTCTCGTGTCCATGGCAGGGTGGTTGGGGAGGAGCTATGGGGCCATCACAATTTATTCCATCAACATGGGAAATTTACGCAACAAAGGTTGCTAATGCTTTAGGAAAATCTGTCGCAAGTCCATGGGAACCAAAAGATGCTTTCACAGCGTCAGCTTTCTATCTTAAGGATCTAGGCGCAGCTCGTGGAGGATATAGCGCAGAAAGGGAAGCAGCTCTTCGTTACTATGCAGGAGGCGCATGGAAAAAACCTGCTAACGCTTTTTACGGAAATCAGGTTATGCAAAAAGCAACAAACATACAGGAGAATATGATTGACCCACTTCAAAATATTTAGAGGTCGCTCGAAATTACTTTTAAGAAACACGAATATCAAATAAGCCCAGTTCGCCTTGGCGAACTGGGCTTATTTGATTTCTATGCTCGCGTCATGCGCTCCGCACTTCGGGTGCATAAATCTCGCCTCAGCAGTGTCTGGGCGTATCAACAAGTGTCTCAGCGACACATAAAGGACAGGTTTTGCAGAACCTGTCCTTTTTTCTTGCAAAAAAATGCTTATTTTGTTATAGTTCGACGCAATGAAAAAGGAAATTCACCCAGAATATGTAGCTGACGCCAAAGTAATCTGCGCATGCGGAAATACTTTTACTGTGGGTGGAACCATGAAGGAGATTTCAGTTGAAATCTGCAGTGCGTGCCATCCATTCTATACAGGTGCTGAAAAGTCACTCGACTCAGCAGGACGAGTAGAAAAATTCAAATCTCGCCGCGCTCTTGCAAAAACAGACGTTAAATCTAAGAAAGTAAAGAAAGCAGAAAAAGCAGTAAAGCGTGTAACTAAAAAAGCGTAGATTCCTGTAAAAGCACCCCTCTCTAAGGGGTGGCTTTTTCTCTTACATCAAATTTTTTACGAAATGTCTTTGATTGAACAGTATAAAAATAATCCCAAACTCAAGTATCTGGTAGATACTTTTGAATCTCTCGACAAAGATGAGAAGGAGCTCGTGGCGCTTTCTTCGGAAGATGATATGAAAGAGTTAGCTTCTGAGGAGCTTGGTTCTATTCGTCTTCAAAAAGAATCTTTGCTTCTTCAGATGGAATCAATCACTAAAGAAGAGCGAGAAGAAGAGGAGTTTCCAAACGAAGTGATTCTTGAAGTGCGAGCGGGCGCAGGAGGCGACGAAGCCGGTATTTTTGCTCGTGAGCTTGCTCATATGTACAACCGATACGCTGAAAAGCGTGGCTGGAGTGCGAGGACCCTAGATGAGTCAGAAAATGCAGTAGGTGGCTACAAAGAAGCTTCTTTTGAAATTAAAGGAAAGGATGTGTTTAAAGATCTACGTTTTGAAACAGGTGTTCATCGTATTCAACGTATTCCTGCGACAGAAAAAATGGGACGTGTTCATACTTCAACTGCATCAGTCGCAATCCTACCTATTCGCAAAAATACAAAGATAGAAATAAACCCAGCTGATATTGATATTGAATTTTCTCGTTCAGGAGGAGCAGGAGGACAAAATGTGAATAAGGTGGAAACTGCAGTGCGTCTTGTTCACCGACCGACAGGAATTGATGTGCGATGTACCTCAGAACGAAGTCAGCTTAAAAACCGAGAAAAGGCGATGGGAATTCTTGCCGCAAAACTCGACGTACTTCATGAAGAAGAGGAAGCAAAAAAACACGCAGAGAATCGAAAGAATCAGATCGGTACAGCAGATCGTTCAGAAAAGATTCGAACTTACAACATTCTGCAGGATCGCGTGACCGACCATCGCATCAAGGAGTCATGGCACAATATTGTGGGTATTTTTGCTGGAAATATCGATGGGATTATTGATGTGCTTCGTGAAAAATCCTCTGTGTAAGCCTTATATTGCGCTTTTGAGAGTGTTCTGTTAGACTCATATCCTATATGGAAATGAAAGAAATTAAGCTCGATGACCCGATGATCTCAAGTCTTTTCAAGGCTGGAGCTCATTTTGGTTACATCAAATCACGACGTCATCCATCTACAAAGCCTTTTATCTTTGGCGCGAAAAATCGCGTTGAGATTTTTGATCTCGAAAAGACAAAAGAGTCCCTTGTGCAGGCTAAAAATTTCGTGAAGGGAATTTCAGCGGCAAAAGGTCAGGTCCTCTTTGTTGGAGGCAAGAATGAGGCACGTGAAGCGGTAGAGCGCACAGCTCAATCACTTAATATGCCGTTTGTTGCGGGTCGTTGGATTGGAGGCACTCTCACAAACTATCCTCAAATCAAAAAGCGTATTCTAAAACTCGAAACTCTTCTTACTCAGAAAGAAAAAGGTGAGCTTGCTAAATACACCAAGAAAGAACGCCTCCTTATCGATCGTGAAATTGAGCGTCTTCTAACATATTTTGGTGGACTTCGAACTCTTAATGATCTTCCAAAAGCTCTGTGTGTTATCGATTCAAAGCGAGAACATATTGCAGTTGCTGAAGCACGATTCCTTGGAATTCCAGTGGTAAGTATTTCTGGTTCTGATTGCAATCTTCGAGAAATAACATATCCATTCCCAGCAAACGACTCTTCAAAGGCAAGTATTGAATTCTTCCTCAAAGAAATTGCCGCTGCCTTCAAAGAAGGTGAATTGGTAAAAGTAGCGTAGTTCTCCTTAGTCGGGTCGTGCCTTTCTATGCAGGCATGTTCTCTAACTTAAAACATCTATGATTACAACTGAACAAATTAAAAAATTACGTGATGAGACAGGGGTTTCAATCATGCAGTGTAAGAAGGCTTTGGAAGAAGGAAAGGGTGATATGGCAAAAGCTCTTGTTATTATCCAAAAACAAAGCAAGGCTATTGCCGCAAAGAAAGGCGACCGAACACTTGGTGCCGGTTCTGTAGAGGCGTATATTCACGCTGGAGGCGCGGTTGGTGCAATGGTGCTCCTTGGTTCAGAAACAGACTTCGTTTCTAAGCATGATGATTTTAAAGCGCTTACTCGTGATATTGCAATGCATGTAGCCGCTTCAAATCCTCAGTTTTTGAAAATCGAAGATGTGAGCGATGAGGATAAAAGAGTTGCAAAGGAGGTTTTTGCTGAAGAGGTAAAGGATAAACCAGCGGCAATGAAAGAAAAAATCCTCGAAGGAAAACTTCAAGCGTACTTCAAGGATCGAGCTCTTCTTGAGCAGTCTTTCATTAAAAATCCTGAGCTCACGATCAGAGATTTGATCGAACAGGCAACACAGAAATTTGGAGAAAAGATTGAAATCGTAAAGTTTACGCGCTTCGCTCTCTAATCCATATGTTTACACTCTTTATAATTTCAGGAAGCTTGCTCGTGCTCTTCGCTCTTGTGCGGTCTATTGAAATTAAGATGGGTAAAAAAACCTTTATTGGAAATCTGACTTCTAAAACAGACGCTTTTTTTGTTGCTCTTGTAAAAGGAGCACAAGAGCTTTTCAACAAAACTTCAGCTGGAATTCACCGCCTTTTTACCCATCATGTACCGGCTCGTTCTGAGCGCATGTGGAACGGGGTACGTCGTTTTGCGGAAGCAAAGCAGGTGAAGGCTCGCGATGCACTTCGTGGACGCAAAATTTTGAAGGAAGGAGGTAATGTTTCTTTCTTTCTTAAAAATATTTCTGAAGCTCGACGAAAAAATAGTGAAGGAGGAACAATTCTTGGGTAACATCAAAATCTTTACTTTTTTCTCGTTAAACTTTACACTTTCTATTACGCCACCCTAGCTCAGTTGGTAGAGCACTCGTTTTGTAAACGAGATGTCGTCGGTTCGATCCCGTCGGGTGGCTCAGAGTGATATGAAATTCGCACTAATAGTCCAAGACAATAGAGTAAACGGAAAAGCTTTAATTACATTCGCAGACAAACAGCTTACCTTTTTATCTTCGGATTGGGATGCTCTTATTGATAATGAAACACGAATAAACTCGTTGGCTGATTATAATAATTTGGTGACTTCAAAACAATTTTGGTTGCAGCTTGAAAAATACGAGCGTGTATTAATTTGCCAAACAGATGCACAAATTTTAAGAAAAGGAATTGAAGAGTTTTTGATGTGGGATTATGTCGGTGCGCCTTGGAAGTTTCAAGAACACGGAGGAAATGGAGGTTTTAGTTTAAGAAATCCCAAAGCAATGTTGGAATGTATTAATAATGCACCATACGAGGGAGCAATTGTTCACGGATATGAAGATGTGTATTTTTCAAATCAGTTGCACTGGTCAGAAAGGTTCAAGTTGGCACCAAGAAGTGTTTGTGAAAAATTCTCTTGTGAATCTATTTTTAAACTTGGCACTTTTGGGGTTCACGCAATTGAAAAATGTTTAACAGTCGAACAATGTAGCTTAATCAAAAATCAATATAAATAAAATGGAAACAATAACTACACAAAAAGTACTTGATAAGTATAATGGATTTTGCAAACAACCTTCGGATATTAACGAGCATTTACCTGTATTAGCAAAGCTTGCTGTTGAATGTGACCATGTTACGGAGATGGGCGTTCGCGCAGTTGTTTCAACATGGGCTTTAATTTTAGGAAATCCAGAAGTGTTACGTTGTTACGACATTCATAAAAACAGAAACATTGAAGAAGCGATTGTCGAAGCGTTGGCAGCTAGTATCGATATGAAATTTATTGAAGCAGATGTGTTGAAAGTAGAAATTGAAGAAACAGATATGTTGTTTATTGATACGTTGCATCAGTATTCTCAACTGAAAAAAGAATTAGCACTACACGCTAAAAAGGTTAAAAAGTATTTAGCGTTTCATGATGTTGAAACATATGGAGTAAATGGAGAGCCAGCCGAATGGCAAACACCAGAGATTATGAAAAACTATGTAAAAGGCGACAAAGGAATTATGTACGCTATCACAGAATTCATGAGCGAGAACAAAGAATGGAAAGTAAAAGCGCATTATAAAAACAATAACGGACTTTTAGTTTTGGAGAAAAGCGGCTAAAATTTTATTCACTTAGTTTTACCAAGGCAGAAATCCAGTTCGACAAAAAAGAACTTGATTTTTGTGTGATAATTAGTATTCAAGAAGAACGAATTATAACATATAAATACGTGAAATATTGTATTTACCCCTATTTTTTCTACGTTGAAAACAAAAGAATCTTGTTTGCAAAATTGAGAGCAAATATGAAAAAGTTACTTACAAAGTGGCAAAAATGTTTGTGTGATACACAGAATGTTAGTTGAGTTTCAGAAATCTCAAGATATTCTACAGCTTTCAAGTTTAATTTTCACGATCGCTTGATGGGTACTTAGGAAGCTGTGCCCATTCTCTGTTAGTTTGTGTACGAGGTTAACTTACTGTTTGAAAATAAATACTTGTGTCCTGAGTCATAGAAATCTATGAGTATTTGACTTGTGTGAAAAAACAGATAGCTGTTGAGTTCTATAATTTAAAGTATAATCATAGCGCTGCCTAAAACCTCAATATGAAAAAATTCAACGAGAGAAATAATAAGCGACGTGGTAATTGTTCAATTATTTTTTGGCAGGGAAAATGGCTTATTGCGGCACGCGAAGGTTTTGTTCCGGGACGAATCATTCTTGCTGATTTAGACATGAATACTATGTCTGCAAGCACTATTCGCTCTCTTAAAATTCCAATTGAACTTGGGGCAAGTTCTGGAGTTGTTGATCCTCGTCTCTTTATTTTTCAAGATAAACTCTTTTGTTCGTATACATATGAGATTGATTGGCACACTGAAACATTTCAATGTTTAGCTGAAATTAATCGAGATGGTGTGGTTTTGTCGAATCGTATTTTTCCACGACTCCATCATCCTTATGAAAAAAATTGGCAGTTTTTTGAGCACCAAGGAGAGTTGCTTATTGAATACAGTGTAAGTCCTGAACATGTTGTGCTCGATTTGGACCTAAACGTTCGCGCACGTCTCTCTGGATTTAGCTGGCAGTACGGTGATGCTCGTTGTAGTGTTCCTCCTGTACTTCATGATGGGTGCTATATTGCACTCTGTCACTCGTACCTTCCTTTGGAGTGTCAGTGGGATGATCGTAGGTACTCAGTTGGATTTTATACATTTGAAGCCCGTGCACCATTTAAAATTATTAATTATCCAACATCATTCCTTCTTTCGCCTCGAGCAACAGATAAGCCGGTAAATTACCCTTCATGTCAGTCAGTTTTTCCCGGTGCACTAATACCAGATCAAAATGGATGGGTTATGTCATATGGATATTTTGATACATGGTCATGTGTTGTCCGTCTCGATAATCTCACAACCTCGATTGATGCTGGAGATGGTAAAAAAATCCGATGGCTCGATGATGAGGAATTCAATATTAAGTAGCCTGCTCAGAATTTTTTATAAGGTTAAAATTTACACATAAAAAACCGCCCAGTAGAGGAGCGGTTATCGAGAGACTTTTCTGTCAGGGGTGGTCTAGACCTGAATTTCAAGATTTGCTGTAAGACCACTCTTGTAGCATACCCCCTCTAAACTTCGAGGGTGGTCTAGACCGACGCACAATTACAAGAATCGTTCGAAACTAGTAGCATACCCCCTCTAAACTTCGAGGGTGGTCTAGACCCATACGAACTGCCTTTCTGTTAAGACAGTCTACGTAGCATACCCCCTCTAAACTTCGAGGGTGGTCTAGACCTCCATCACTGGAATGC
>CAYZPE010000009.1:0-22585 GCA_964480575.1 uncultured Candidatus Saccharibacteria bacterium | reverse complement strand
AGCTAACAGCTAAAACCTTAAAGCTATTTATGAGATTTCAAGTTCCTCAATTTATCGAAGTTGAAGACAAGATCTTCGGACCCCTCACCTTCAAACAGTTTATTTACCTTGCTGGAGGTGCTGGAGCTGTTATCGTCCTCTTCTTTTATCTCAATAATTTATTGGCTTTTCTGTTGGCTATACCAGTAGGTAGTTTTGCTCTTGCTATGGCTTTTTACAAAGTGAATAACAAACCCTTCATAAACCTTGTTGAAGCATTCTTTAAATATTCTATCGGAAACAAACTGTATACGTGGAAAAAGGAGCCTAAAAAAGTGATCCCGAACCGAACAGAGGAGAGATCTGCCGCAGAGATATACGTTCCTAAGCTTTCACAAAGCAAGTTAAAAGACCTTGCGTGGGCACTTGATGTGAAGAACGAGATTCCAGACACAATACCCCCAGAAAACTCCACGCTCAAAGAGGAGCGTAGTGTATAATTTGAGGCATGGCGATAAACTCAAAGGCTTCACAGGAATTTGTTCCTATCAAAGAAGTTCGTGACAGTGTTACTGTTCTTAAAGACGGATCACTTAGAGGTGTGCTCTTGGCATCATCACTCAACTTCTCCTTAAAATCTGAGGATGAGAAAAATGCCATCCTTATGCAATTTCAAGATTTTTTAAATTCACTCGACTTTTCAATTCAGATTTTTATCCAGTCGCGAAAACTAGACATTAGGCCATACATCGGACTCCTTGAAGCACGTGAAAAAGAACAGGTGAATGACCTTATGAAGATTCAGATCAAGGAATATATAGACTTTGTTCGCAACTTTACAGACAGCACCAACATTATGACAAAAAGCTTCTTTGTTATTATTCCTTATACTCCTGGAGTTATAAAAAAAGGCTCAAGTTTTAATCCTTTTGCAAAGAAAAAGACAACGGAGGAAAAGAAAACGAATGAAGTAGCAGATTTTGAAGAAAACAAAACACAACTCGAACAGCGTATTAGCGTGGTCGAACAAGGGTTGGTGCGTTGCGGTGTACGCGTTGCTCGCTTAGGCACAGAAGAAATTGTTGAAATGTTTTATAAAATATTTAATCCGGGAGAAACAGAAAGGCCGATTCAAAATTCATAATTATTATGGGATTCTTTAGTAAATTACTTGGAAGAAAAGAGGGGGCATCACCTGATTTGGCATTGCCTCACGAAATCTATGAGGCAAATGTTTTGGAGTTGAAAGATATTATTGCTCCAAGCGCACTTAAGGTGGGACCTAAAGAGCTTCATTTGGGTGAGAAAATTGTCCGAAGTTTTTTTGTTATCTCGTATCCGCGCTTTCTTGCTGAAAGCTGGTTTGCTCCCATCATCAATTTGGATAAGGTTTTTGACATTTCAATCTTTGTCCACCCAATAGAGACATCAAAAATTCTTAAGACCTTTCAGAAAAAGGTGGCAGAAGTACAAAGCCAAATACACATACGAGAAGACAAGGGTTTGGTGCGTGATCCAATGCTCGACACAGCCTACCAAGACCTTGAGTCCCTTCGAGACAGACTCCAGCAAGCGCAGGAAAAACTTTTTGATGTAGGTCTTTATATTTCAATTTATGCCACCACCTCAGCCGAGCTTGATAAGATTGAATCCGAGATCCGTTCTATTCTTGAAGCAAAACTTGTTTATGTAAAACCTGCTCTTTTCCAACAAGAGCAAGGCTATAAAAGTGTACTCCCGCTTGGCACCGACCTTCTTGAGGTGCATTCAAAACTAAACTCCTCTCCACTTTCAAGTCTTTTTCCTTTTATTTCCTTCGACCTTACATCTGATAAGGGAATTTTGTACGGCATCAATAGACACAACTCGAGCCTTATTCTTTTCGACCGTTTTTCACTTGAAAACTACAACTCGGTCACTCTTGCAAAATCTGGATCTGGAAAATCATACTCAACAAAACTCGAGATTCTCCGAACACTTATGTTTGACACCGACGTTATTGTGCTCGACCCAGAAAGGGAATACGAATACATGGCCGAAGCAACAGGAGGCCGCTACTTCAACATTTCACTAAGTTCCGAACATCATATTAATCCTTTTGATCTGCCTGTCGTACGAGAAGATGAAACTTCTTCAAGTGTTCTTCGATCAAATATCATCAACCTTGTTGGACTCTTTAGAATCATGATGGGAGGCCTTTCTGCAGAAGAAGACGCGCTTATCGACCGGGCAATTAGTGAGACCTACGCCCTGAAAGACATAACACCTGATTCAGACTTCACAAATGTTGAGGCACCCCTTATGTCAGATTTTGAACTTGTGCTTTCAGGCATGGAAGGAGGGGAGTCGCTCGCACAAAGACTTTCAAAATACACAAAAGGTACATGGGCAGGTTTTATCAATCGACCTACAAACGTCGATATGAATAAAAAATTTATTGTATTTTCACTTCGCGACATGGAGGACGAACTAAAACCTGTTGCTATGTATATCGTAACGCACTATATCTGGAACGCGATCAGAAAAGATATTAAAAAACGCCTCCTCGTAATCGACGAGGCATGGTGGATGATGAAATCTGAAGACACAGCATCATTCCTCCTTTCACTTGCGAAACGAGGTCGTAAGTATTTTCTTGGGCTTTCTACCATCACTCAGGATGTTGATGATTTTCTCAAATCACCCTATGGACTTCCAATCATCACCAACTCGTCAATCCAAGTTCTTCTCAAACAATCTCCAACTTCGATTGATAAACTTAAAGACACCTTCAATCTCACTGATGAAGAAAAATATCTACTCCTTGAGTCAGGTGTAGGAGAGGGGATTTTCTTTGCCGGACTTAAACATGTGGCAATCAAGGTTATTGCCTCATATACAGAAGACCAGATCATAACCTCGGACCCTTCTCAAATTCTTGCAATAGAAAAAGCTCGTAAGGAACTAGAGGCAACATCCTAATTATATGAAAGGGCAACTAAACACCCTCAATTTGCGGACGCGTAGCGACAAACCTGAAGAAAGGTCTTTTCAACAAGAAGAAACTGAACGTTTTTATCAAGAGGAACGTATTCGTCGTGCACGAGAGCAGGAAGAAACACAGCAAATGCAAGAAGAAATCATTGCCACAGAAAAAAAAGAAACTGGTAGGGGAGTTGGGAGAGTTACCTTTTTTATGATGCTCACTGTTGCTATCCTCGCCGACATCGGCCTCTTTTTATTAGCCCTCATTCCTTATATTGGGTGGCTTGCTAATATTCTTTTCAGCTTCTGTGTCTTTTTAACATTTTTTATGTGGTTTAAGATAAAAGGTATGAAATATAATTCAGTAAAAAAAATGGCTGCACTTCCTGCTGGTTTTTTGATAGAACTCATACCTTATATCAACATACTCCCTGGCTGGACACTGTCAGTAATTATAAATACTCAGGGCGACAAACTTGCTTCAAAGGTTGGTATTAAATAATTTTAGAACCTAAAACTCTACCTTTCGTAACTCAAAACAGACAAACCACTATTCTGTGGATTCCTTACTCAATCAAACAAACGTTGTCTGCTACTATAAACGTATGCGTTATATCCTTTTTTGCGTAGCAGTTTTCACTCTCAGCGCCTCTATGTGCCTTGCACAGATAGGCCAAACATTTGGGGCGCCTGTGTATCTCACCATAAACCCTACCAATCCTGGCCCAAACAGAGATGTTACTGCGACTCTTGAAAGCTACTCGACAGATTTAAACACCGCTACTATTTCTTGGTTTTTAAATGGAGTACCACAAGAAAAAGGAATAGGGGTTAAAACATTCACGTTTCAAACAGGAGATACTGGAAAAACAACAACTGTATCTGTGTCAGCAAAAACATTTGACGGATTTTTAATAGAAAAAAGCCTTACAATCCAGTCCGCCGAAGTTGACATGCTTTTTGAAGCACAAACATACACCCCTCCTTTTTATAAAGGAAAGGCGCTTAACACTCACCAAGGAGGCCTCAGATTGATTGCGCTTCCTCATTTTATTGGAAGCGATGGGGTAAAAATAAGCCCAAACAACCTTGTATACCAATGGAAAAAAGACGGCGTGGCTCTTCAAAACTCTTCGGGTTTTGGAAAGCAGTCAGTTGTTATAAGTGGCGGAATCATAGTAAGACAAGCGCTAATCGAAGTAATAGTTTCAAGTTTAGATGGGGCGATAAAAGGAGTATCGAGGCGAGTATTTAATACAGATGAGGCTAAACTTATTGTGTATGAAGAAAGTCCTTTGTATGGAATTCGTTTTGGAAAAGGGATTCAAGGAAGTTTTGACTTAAGTCAGGATGAAGTTACCTTAACTGCAGTGCCTTACTTCTTTTCTGTAGAAAGCCCTTCTGAATTAAAATATTCGTGGCTTATGAACAGCCGATCTGCAGCAGAAAGTAGTCCTTTTATTACATTTAGGAACGAAACAGGGGAGGCGGGAACATCTCGCATCTCTGTAAAAAGTGAGAGTACGTCAAAAATACTCCAGTTTGCATCTCGATCATTTACAATAAAATTTGAGGGGGATGAAAGCGACTCATCTTTTTTTAGACAACAATGAAAAAAATCTTAATTGCATGTCTTGTGCTTTCAATCATTCTTCCTCTTTTTGCATTGGCGGAAAAAACCTACACTCCACTTGTTCCTATCCCTGGTGTTACGCAAGATACCCCTGTTGATCTCAAAGTATACCTAAGCTCACTCTATAAACTTTTAATCTCTCTTACTGTTATTCTCTCGGTTGTTGTTATAACAATCGAAGGGCTGAAACATATGGCAAGTGAATCGCCTTTTGGAAAAAGTAAGGCCAAAGAGCGCATCGGGCAAGCGATTGGAGGAATGATCCTTGCGGTTATGTCGTGGCTTATTCTGTACACAATTAATCCAGCACTTGTGAGTTTTAACTTTTTTAACACATCCAAAGCACCGGGCGCAGCAAACAAAGCACCAACACCATTCATTGACCCTGTAGCTAATTTTGGTGTCTTCTCAGTAGTTTTAAGTGTTCCAACAGGAACAGCGATCAATCAAGGAATTCAAGTTGGCGACAATAACAACACAGGTCCTTATAGTTTTTCAGTGGTAAGCGGTTCTTTACCACCAGGTGTAACTTTAAACACACAAACAGGTAGAATAACAGGGGTACCAAACAGTCCTGGAACCTACAAACCTACAGTGGAAGTTACCAACTCCATTAATGCAACAGTCAGAAAAGAAATGCAGTTAATCATCACAGGTTCAAGCATTCCTCCAGTTAATACCACCCAAAACAACCAGACACCGAATGATGATGGCTTACTAAGTTTGGATGATTTAGATAAAATTGCAGCGGGTGAGCGTCATTGTTTTTTATCTAACAGAGTAGACACAGGGGAAACACTAGAGACATGTGGTATTAATAGGCTTGATTGTCAAAACATACGCGAAGAAACCCTTACTTTTTCAGATAGAACTGAAGTTGGAACCTGTATTCACCAACCTTAATATATTATGCTTAAAAAAATCCTCATCTTAATACTCGCTCTTGCGCTTATTGCTGTTAGTATCTTTTTCTTTTTCTATAAACCTTCAGCGCCTGAAACAGAGGGGGAGAGTGTCAATGTTGGAAACTTTTTTCCAAGCGGTGAAAATAGTAGTACAACAACAGGAACAAGTACAAATAACGATCTCACAAACCCTGATGGATCACTATCTGGAAGCAGTCTGTCAAGACTTCGCCAAATATCACAAGACCCAACATCTGGAGCTGGAATCGTGCGCCTTTCAAACAAATCTCTTCTCCGTTATATAGACAAAGCAACAGGTCATATTTTTGAAACTCCTGTAGAAACTATTGGGTTAACAAAAATATCAAATACAACAATTCCAAAAATATACGAAAGTGTATGGACTGAAAACGGTAGCGGTGTTGTTATCCGCTATTTGAAAGAAGATCGAGAAACCATTGAAAGTTTTTATGCAAAACTAAAATCAGCAACAACCACAGGATCAGAAGATGGCGTTACTCCACAAACACTTGAAGGAACATTCTTGCCTCAGCAAATTAAGACTATTGCCGTTTCACCTCAAAAAACAAACATTTTCTACATATCAGAAACTGAAGAGGGTAGTGTTGGAATAGAATCCTTACCTAATGGAAACGGAAAGAAAGAGCTTTTTCGATCGCCTCTTAAGGAGTGGCTTGTTTCTTGGCCAAAAGCAGACACACTAACACTCACCACAAAACCATCTGCTGGTATTTCAGGTATTTTGTACTTTTTTAACAAAACAAAAGGACGATTAGATAAAATCCTTCGCGCGCCTAGCCTCACAACCCTCACAAGTCCAGACGCCACACAAGTTCTTTATGGAGAAAACACATCAGGACTCACAACAATATCTATTTATGCTGTATCGACCAAACAAAACATTTCCTTTCCTCTCGCAACACTGCCAGAAAAGTGCCTCTGGAGTAGCACAGAGAAGGCTGTTGTATATTGCGCAGTACCGAGAAGTCCACTCTTAGGAGACCTTCCTGACGTATGGTACCAAGGACTTGTTTCTTTTTCAGATGATATATGGAAGGTTAACCTTGATACAGGAGAAACAACGAGACTCTCAAGTCCTGAGACTGAAGCTCGAGTGGAGATTGACGCAATAAATCTATTCACCACAGCAACAGAAGACTACCTTTTCTTCACAAATAAAAAAGATGACTCACTTTGGAGTGTCCGCCTTACCACCTTCCTCGAAAGCTAGAAACACCTCCTAGAAGTTTTACCCTAAAGCATTGGGATAAAAAAAGAAGCCTCTCGGCTTCTTTTTTTATTATATACCGTGCTTCAACCCCATCTCACGCCTGATATAAATCTCCTGACCAATAGTAAAGAGGTTGCTTGTGATCCAATAGAGCGCTAGAGCCCCTGAGATGTTGTAGGAGATGACCAAAACCATAAGAGGGAATAGGTATTGCATCTGTATTCTCATGCTACGTGCAAAGTCATCTTTAAATTGATTACCCGAGGACTCTTTAGGCGCTGGGAGTGAGTAACGAATCTGAAAGTAAGTACTTACCGCAGCAAGAAAGGCTAAGATACCGCTTTTCATAGACACATCAATGAGACCTATGAAAAAAACATTTAAAGCTGGCGGCGTAGCAACAAACGAGTAAAGAATACTTTCATTCACAACTGGTAAGCCCGACGAAGCAAATATTTTATAGAGTGCAAAAATAATAGGAATCTGAAGAAATAGAAGGAAGATGCCAGAAAAAGGGTTGATGGCCTTTTCTTTATAAAAAGCCATGGTCTTTACCGCCTGTTCTTGTTTGTTGTCTTTATATTTATCTCGAATCTCCTTCAACTCTGGCTCAAACTTCTTCATAAGAAGTTGAGTGCGCACCGACTTGCGAGAAATAGGGAAGAGAATAAGTTTAACAAGTGTGGTAAACAAAATAACAGCAACACCGGCATCAGCCCAAGGCAGGAGATCCATCAAAAAAATCAGTCCGTTGTAGAGAGGTTGATAAAAAAAAGTAAAGAAAAAGCCTGTATTCATTTGGATATTCTAACTTGTTACAGATCAAATTGAAAGTTGAATAACTGAAGTTTTAGTGAGCAGTTCAACAATATCCTTTGAGAGAACCTCAAAAGAAACCTCTCCAACACCTTTCTTTCCTTGAAAAAATACTAGATAGCCTTTTTTTATCTCAGAAAGATGTTTTTCCACCACCTTATATCCTCGTCTTCGAATTTTATTTCGCAAAACAGCACTTTGAGCAACTTTTTTTGAAACAGAGAAAGAAAACCTTGTTGGCTCTAAGGCTTTGTACGGGCTTATTTTTAATATAAAAAAGAGGGAATTATAAAATTTCCCGGACGTTTTATAGAGATCTTTAGGTATTCTCCGTGAGGAGGGTATCATTCCTTTTATACACTAAGTTTTTTTCGTCCTTTTTGGCGTCGAGCTTTAATAACACGGCGACCTCCAGCCCTTTTCTGTCGCACTAGAAAACCATGCGATCGGGCTCGTTTTCTTTTTCGAGGTTTATATGTAAATGACATGAAAGATATTATACATAAAGCCGAGTAATAAACAACTTTTTTATTAGTGTTGTGGAATAAAGAAATAAATACACACAAAGCAGGATATTCTCTTTTGAAGTTACTGCTTTTTATGGTTTTACTATTTAACAAGCCTCCAAAAGAGGGGATGTGCCCTATTTTCACAAAAACAATCCTATCAACATCCTATACACAAGTTATGAACATAAAGACCTAATCCCTGCAAGTTCTGCAGGGCTATCAACAGGTATATAATAATCTCACATAAAGAATCATATATGAATGAGACAAAAAAAATCTGGGAGACAGCTTTAGTGGAACTGGAACTTGCAGTATCGAAGGCAAATTTCAGTATGTGGTTTAAAGAAACAACCATACTTAAGGTAGATGAGGGGACGGTGCATTTAAGTGTCCCTAATATATTCACGAAGGAGTGGTTGATGACTAAATTTCACGGACTTATCTTAAAAACCCTCCGAGGAATATCTGATCATGTTCGATCACTTGAATACACTGTTATAAGACCTGATATCAAGAAGAAAGAAGTTGAACGTGAATCTGTAAAAAACTTCTCCGAGTTACCTTTACAAGATCTATATATAAACAAAGAGGATAATCTGAATCCTCGCTACGCTTTTGACTCTTTCGTGGTTGGACCATTCAATGAACTAGCTTTTGCTGCCTCACAGGCGGTCATTAAGAGGCCTGGTATCACTTATAACCCTCTCTTTTTGTATGGAAACACTGGCCATGGCAAAACACACCTTATTCAGGCAATAGGAAATCACATAAAGAATAGTGGGGGAGAAAAAAGAGTGCACTATGTTACCTCAGAGAAATTTACCTTAGACTACTTAAACTCACTTAAGGAGAATAAAACAAACTACTTCAAAGAAAAATATCGAAAATACGACGTGCTTATCATGGACGATATCCAATTCTTCTCTAACACTGAAAAAACCCAAGAGGAGCTTTTTCATCTCTTTAATGCTCTATACGACAATAACAAACAAATTATCTTTTCTTCAGACAAACACCCTAGCTTCATCCCAAACCTCGAAGATAGACTTCGTTCTCGTTTTAGTGCAGGTATGATCATAGATATTCCATCACCTGATCATGAATCTCGTGTTGCAATCTTAAAAACCAAAGCCGAACAACAACAATTTCCTCTTTCAGATGAGATTATTAACTTCTTAGCAGCTTCAATTACTGGAAACATCCGAGAGCTTGAAGGTGTTTTAAATTCTGTTGTGTGTCAATCACAACTTAAAGGAAAAGAGTTAAATATTAATGAAATAAAGAATCTTATTAAAAACAGTGCTAAGCCTAAAAAAACCATCTCTCCAAAAGAAGTCATCAAGATAATTGCTGACTTCTACAACATCGCGGAGGATAGTATTTATGAAAAAACTCGCAGAAAAGAGGTTATAAAACCTCGCCAGCTGATTATGTACATCTTACGAGAAGATTTTAGTATCTCGTACCCCTCAATTGGTCAAAAACTTGGAGGAAGAGACCACACAACAGTTATGCACTCATGTGAAAAAATAAAGAATGAATTAAAAATTAATTCTGCATTAGCTCAAGAAGTTAATCAGATAAGGTCGATGGTTCTGTAAATGTACTGTGGATAAACTGCTTAAAACTATGTGCACAAGTACTGCATGAAGGAAGGATGAAGAGGGGATTTGTAAGGACAAGAAACTACTAAATAGAGTTTTTAAGAAAGTTCTCCAAAAAACCACACTTCATGTGAACATCATGTACTTAGAAGATAGTAGAAAAAACCCTTCGTTGTAGCGATATAAGTAACTTATCAACATATACACACCCTTAATAGAAGTAATACTTTTTAAATTAAATATATGAGAGTTGAATGTGTACAAGAAAAGTTAAGACAGGCGCTATTACTTACAGAAAGAATTACTGGTAAGAATTTAGCACTTCCTGTTTTGAATTGTTTACTGATTGAAGTAAAAAAGAATAGTCTTATTGTAAAAGGTACGAATCTTGAACTTGGTGTAGAAGTTGAGATTCCTGTAAAAACTCTTGAAGAAGGTACGGTGGCTATCTCTGGAGCAATCCTCTCATCTTTTGTAAACAATATTAAAAGCGACACAAGTATTACTCTTGAAACTAAACAAGGTAACCTAGAAGTAAGAACAAAACACTCATCTACAAATATTAAAACAGTTCCTCATGAGGATTTTCCAGTAATTCCTAAAATTTCACACGATATTGAGTTTAGTATTCATCCACAAGAGTTTATTTCTGGACTAAAGTCGGTTTGGTATGCAGCTGCAGCGAACAGTATGAAACCAGAGCTTTCGAGTGTGTTAGTTTTTTGTGACGGTGAGAATATTGTCTTCGCGGCAACAGATTCCTTTAGATTGGCTGAAAAGAGGGTTAAGACGAAAAAAACTAAACAATTCGATCCAATCCTCATACCTCACAAAAACATTCAGGAAATCATCAGAATTTTAAATGAAGCTGGAGAAGATGTGGAAGTAAAGGCAAATAAGAATCAATTATCTTTTGTGTTTAATGGTACACATCTTGTTTCGCGTATTATTGACGGTGTTTTTCCAGACTATAAACAAATAATTTCTAAAGAACACAAAACCGAGCTAACTCTCTTAAAAGAAGATTTTATAAATACCCTTAAGGTTGCAAATATTTTTTCAGATAAATTTAATCAAATAAATTTTACTGTAAAGCCTCAAGATAAAATCTGTGAGATAAAAACAATAAACTCTGATATAGGGGAGAGTGTGAATACTTTAGACTCTACAATGTCAGGGGAGGATATTTCAATTAGTTTTAACTACAAATACATCACAGATTGTTTCCAATCTATACACACAGACAGTGTCTCTGTTTCTTTTAACGGTGTTAATAAACCAGCTATTATGCGCCCTGTTGGTGACCCTTCTTTCCTTTATCTTGCAATGCCAACAAATAAATAAAAGTATTTGTGAAAAACATTCTCTCATTTCTGGATCGATTCAAAAACTTAGTTCGAAGTAAAACTTACATTGAGGAGTGCTGTGAGGCTGTTTTTAAAGAGTTGCTGTTACCACTTAGTAAAGAAGATTTTGAGATTATAGGCTCGGTGCTTCATATAAGATCTTATAGCGCACCATTAAAATCTGAAATTCGTCTTAAAAAACAGATCATACTCCTTCGTATAAAAGAAAAATCTGGAAGTTCTGCTATTTTAGATATTAAATAATATTATTCCTCTTAAAGTAAGAGTCTACTGATTTCCGATACTAAATTGTGTTTCTGACTCTGTTTTATTTAATGCGCTATCATACACCACAACCTTAAGAGTGTTTGATCCTTGTGTTATGCCGGTGTCTCCAGGAATAAAAGAGTAGGAGTTTTGGGCGCTCGTGCCAACTAATCCACCATTCAAATAATAATCAGCTTTAGAGAGAGGGTAGACTCCTTGATATATGAAACTGACCACAAGTCTTTGTTGCGCTTCTATAGTCACGCCATAGCTCGGACTCTGGATTGATATAGTAGGTTTTGTTTGAGGTGTATGTAGATCGTCATATTCTGTTGGAAGTGACTCAATTCCTGGTTCGGTGACATTGTTGGTTTGTACCCAAGAACGAACAGCGTATTCCCACGATTCAAACTGTGAGTCATTATTCGGGTTTTTAGGAGCAGCTCCTAAAGGGTTACTTTTATCAACCCAAAACAGTATTGAGTGAATTCCACCAGTCACTCTCTCATCTAAAAGTTCTGGAGGGGTATACTCAGTTGCAAGTTTGCCCGATAATTTATCTAAAAGATGAGAAACACCACCTTGCCACTTACCACGAACTACTGGTTTTAAAGTAAGGTCTTCTTCGTAGAGAGGTTTCTCGAAACTCTCGTTTGGTATGCGTGCAAGTGCGTAATTAACAAAAGCATTCCAAAGTGGAGCAATTATAAAACCAGCAACTTTTTTATTCATCGGACTATTATTGTTGTTGCCCGCCCAAGCGCCCACAGCAATATTTGGTGTATATCCAACAATCCACGCATCTTTATAGTCGTTTGTGGTACCTGTTTTTACCGCAACATCTCGAGTGGGAAAATATAAGAAAGATCTCTCACCAAAAGCTGGAGCGCGTGCCACATTATCTGAAAGCACGTCAGATATTTGAAGTGCAATATTTTTTGCGAGAACTTGGGATGGTTTTGGACTAAACGATTCAAGAACTCTTCCATCAGAATCTTTTATTTCTAAGATTGCTGTGTAGGGGTTACGCACTCCTCCTGTTGCAAACACACTGTATGCGGAGGTTATATCAAGAGGGGATACTTCACCACCTCCTAAGACCAACGTGAGCCCATAGCGGCCAACATTTTCAAGTGATTGTATTCCCATATCTTTTGCAAGACGAAGTGTGCTGTCTGTGCCCGCTAAGTAGAGAGTTTTTATCGCAGGAATGTTGATCGATTGAGCAAGTGCATTACGAAGCGTTATGGGTCCTCGATAAATTGAATCGTAGTTTTGTGGCATGTAACACACAGCTCCTGCATATCTTTCTGTTCCATCAGGATTACACTGGGTTGAAAACTCAGTTTTTACGTCAAAAAGTACAGTGTCTGGAGTGTAACCTTTTGCGAATGCGGTCGCGTAGGCAAAAGGTTTAAAAGCAGAACCAGGTTGTCTTTTAGCGAGGGTCACATTGAAGTTGCCATCGATTTTTTTGTCAAAATAATCTCTCGAACCAACCATAGTGAGGATACCTCCTGTTTTTGGATCAATAGCCACAAGAGCTGCATTTGATGCGTTAAAAGTTTTCTCGTTTTCAAATGCGTATGTTTTTACAATTTCCTCACCTTTTTTCTGTAGATCATAGTCAAGAGTTGTGATAACTCTGAGTCCTCCCTCATCAAGGACTTTCTGTCCGTATTTTTTCTCTAGATAATCTTTCACATATATAACAAAATGAGGGGCTTTGATACCAAGCGCTTCTTGAGCTCTAAATACAATCTTTTCCTTTACCGCTTTATTGTACTCATCTTCAGTAATAAAATTGTTTGAAAACATTTCTCGAAGAACAAGGTTTTTGCGTGCCTCAAGTTTGTCGGTATTATTGCCGTATGGAGAGTAATAAGTTGGTGCTTGAGGGAGAGCGGCAAGATATGCGGCTTCAACCAGTCTGATGTCGCTCGCTTTTTTGCCAAAATAAGCATTACTTGCTTCTTCGATTCCATAAATACTTCCACCGTAAGGAATTTCATTCAAATAAAAATTAAGAATAGCGTCTTTGTCCATAATTCGCTCAATTTTTAAAGCCAAAACCCACTCCTTAAGTTTTCTTGAAAGAAGTTTTTCATTAGTGAGAAGGGAGTTCTTTACAACTTGCTGGGTGATTGTTGAACCACCTTGTCCACTTAACACCTCTCTGTTTACAATATTGGTAAACACAGCGCGTAAGATTGCGGTTGGTTTAATACCGCTGTGTTCATAAAACTCAGCGTCTTCAATTGCAATTGTTGCATTTTTAACATGGCGAGAGATTTGATCGAAAGGTACTATGGTTCTTTTTACATTCTGAAAAACATCGTACAAAAGAACTTCACCTGTTTTGTCATAGATTTTTGTTGATTGAGTTACTTTTCGCTCCTCAAATGATTCAAGGGTGGGTATTTTAAATGTTGAAATCCATAAAAGCATCAGTCCAGAGAAAAAAACAAAAATCACACCGCACCATAAAGCAAGTGCTAGAAGTAGTGATTTCCAGGGCTTTTGTTTAATTTTCCTTTTTCTAAGGAATTTTGGTATGAGGTTTGCAAATTTCGGCATTTTTTTTGGTTTTACTCTAAATCACTATTGTGATTTCTAACCGAGAAGAAGAGGTGAATATAAGTTATCCTAACATACTGGTCCTTCACGGAGTAGCGTACAAAAAAGCAAAAAGCTATGTTACATTAAATACATGTTTTGGAAATCTCCGAAGATTATTACTAATGACGTAGCAATACAGAAACTCCTTACACGCGGGACTGAGGATGTTTTTGTTAAGGAAAATCTTTTAAAACGATTAAAATCAGGAAAACAGCTTAGAATTAAACTTGGATTTGATCCAACAGGTGCGAAAATCCACATTGGTAGAGCTATTGCGCTCCGTAAATTAAAAGCTTTTCAGGATTTGGGTCATAAGGTTATATTTATTACAGGCGATTTCACTGCTCGTATTGGAGACCCTTCAGATAAACTCTCAAAGAGGCCAATGCTCACCTCATCCGACATACAAAAAAATTTAAAGGACTACAAAAAACAAGTTGGAAAAATTATTAATCTTTCACAGGCGGAATTTTATTTTAATAGTGAATGGCTTTCAAAGCTAACTTTTGAAAAGGTTGCAGAGCTTGCGGAAAGTTTCTCTGTTCAGCAAATGTCGAGTAGGCGAAATTTTAAAGAACGTTTTGATAAAGGTGAGGAAGTGTCTCTTCGTGAATTTCTTTACCCTTTAATGCAAGGGTACGACTCGGTAATGGTTAAGGCGGATGTCGAGATTGGGGGATTTGATCAGCTTTTTAATGTGAAAGCTGGACGAACGATTCAAAAATATTTTGATCAAACCGAGCAGGATATTTTGACGATAAAAATGCTTTCAGGTACTGACGGAAGAAAAATGTCTACAAGTTGGGGTAATGTCATCAATATAACCGATGAACCAAATGATATGTTTGGTAAGGTGATGTCGGTCAAAGATGAGCTCCTAGAGGAATATTTTATTCTCTGTACGGATGTTTCTGAAGATTTTGTTTCAGATATGAAACAAAAAATTGCGGCAGGAGCGAATCCTCGGGACTTTAAACTTAAACTGGCTTCAGAGATTGTTTTGATTTATCACGGTAAAGAAAAAGCTCTAAAAGCACAAGAATCCTTTATTAATACTTTTAAGAAAGGTGCTGTGCCGGAAGATATTGAAACAATAGTTGTGTCTGAAAAGAAGACTCTCGCAGATGTTCTCCTAGAAGCTCACATTGTCGCCTCAAAATCTGAATGGAGGCGCCTGGTAGGTGAGGGGGCAATTTCATATTTACCCTCGAACAAAAAAGTACTTGATCCAAATGCTTTAGCCGAAGACGGTGACCTTAAAGTTGGAAAAAGAAGGTTTATACGAATCAAGATTATTATATAATAAAAAACCCGCACAGTGCGGGTTTTTTTCTGTCAGACTTTTATATAGTTTCCTCTTCTTCACCAAAGGCTGCCATATCATCCTCGTCATCTTCTTCGTCCTCTAAAACATCTTCAACATCTTCTGCTTCTTCATCCTCATCCTCATCCTCTAAATCTTCCTCGAGTTGATCCATTGTTTCATCACTCATATCTATGTAATTTCAAAATAAAAGTTTTAAACGACCACATATCCAATTTGGATTTTTTAATTTGTACCAGATCTAGTTTTTTTTGCAAATTTTTTGTGTGTGGAAATACATTTAGCGCCCTAAAAACCCTCTTGAAGCGCTATGAGTAAGGGCAATTGCAATGGCGTCATACTCATCGTCATGTTTAATTTCTTTTGTAATACGAACAAGTTTTGAAACCATTGCAGTGATTTGTTTCTTGTCGCTTCGTCCATGTCCTGTGACTGCAATTTTTATCTCCGCAGGTCCATATTCAAAGACATGTAAGCCAATACGTGCCGCTGTATACAAAATAACCCCTCTTGCTTCAGCTACCAAAAGAGCTGTTTTTTGATTGTTACTAAAAAAAAGTTTCTCAGTACATACTTCTGTTGGCTTATAAAGCTCATATGTCTCCTCAAGTGATTTTCCAATCTTTGCGAGTCGCTCCGAGTGGGAAAGTTTTTTATCGGTTTGTATACAGTCTGAAAATAGAAGCATGTCTCCATTCTTAGTTTTTTCAATCAAAGCAACACCCAGTCTTTCATAACCAGGATCAATTCCTAAAATTAGTATAGGTTTACTATTCAACGTTTGTGTAGACGTTTTGGACATCATCATTATCCTCAAACTCTTCAATCAAAGTCTCTAAAATTTTTCCATCCTCTTCGCTTAAGGGTATGAGAACCTGTGGAATAAAACCTTCACCTGTTTTTTTCTCAAAGGCCCAGCTTGCAGAACCTGGGGTTGCAATTTCAAAACCATTTTTCGAAAAGATGTGTTTGATTTCTTGCGCAGTCTTGTTTCTGTTGTCGGTGAGGGTGTCTATGATAAGCGCGGTGCCTCCAGGGCCATAACCTTCATAGATAATAGATTCCATGCCGCTTTGTTTTTCTGTAACACCTTTCTTTACCGCTCGATCAATACTGTCGTTTGGCATATTTACTTCACGAGCCTTTTCAATCGTACCTTTAAGTTGGGGAGAGGAAATATTACCTTGAGCTTTCTGTGATTCAAGAGTAATAAGGCGAGAGAACTTAGAGAAAATCTTACTCTTCTTTGCGTCTGTTAATGCCTTCTTGTGTTTTATTTTTGAGTATTTATTATGTCCGGCCATACTGACAGATTAAAGATAAGGAAGGAAAAAGTAAAGATCAGAGAAGTTTAGATTGCTTGAGGCCAAGATGCTCGTGCGCTTTAGGTGTTGCTGTGCGTCCGCGTGGAGTTCTTTCGAGGAGTCCAAGCTGAATAAGATAAGGCTCATTAAACTCCTCTAGAGTTGCAGTTTCTTCAGAAAGCGCTGCGCTTAGTGTGCCGAGACCCACAGGACCGCCACCAAACTTATTAATAAGGGTTTCTAAAAGAGATCTGTCAGATGGAGCAAGTCCTAAGGTATCAATACCCAAAAGACTAAGCGCCTCAACGACAGCTGTTTTGTCGAGTTCGCGTTTATTCACTTGTGCAAAGTCGCGAGCGCGCTTAAGGAGGTGGTTTGCAGTACGGGGTGTAAAACGACTTCGTTTAGCAATCTCTTCTGCTGCTTCTTGTTCGATTTCTATATTAAAAATCTTTGCAGAACGCTTGATGATTTTTTCGATTTCGTTTTGTGTATAAAATTCGAGTCTGAAAACTCCACCGCCAAAGCGTGAACGAAGAGGGGAGGATATCATTGCAATACGTGTGGTTGCGGCAATAAGGGTAAATGAAGGGAGTTCAAGTTGGATGGTTCGCGCCGAAGGGCCTTTACCGATAATAATGTCGAGGGAGCCTGATTCCATTGCTGGATATAAAATTTCCTCAACAGTTTTGTTGAGTCGATGAATTTCATCTATAAAGAGAATATCCCCTGGAGAAAGATTGGTAAGGATTGAGGCAAGGTCACCCACTTTTTCAATAGCAGGTCCAGATGTTACTTTCATTTGCACTCCCATTTCGCGAGCAATAAGGTGGGCGAGGGTTGTCTTCCCAAGTCCAGGCGGACCATAAAAAAGAAGGTGTTCTGGTGGGTGTTTTCGCTCCGATGCAGCTTTAAGAAGGATTTGAATATTGTTTTTGATGCTTTCTTGGCCAATGTATTCATTCCATTCCGAAGGACGAAGGGTTTGATCTAAAAAATCCTTATCTTTGACTCCTTCTTCAGTTTCTTGATTTTCTTTTTTTACCATGGTACCTTTCTCCTCTGTGCGCTTGTAGAGTTTAGGCGCTTTTTTCTTTATTAGTGTTAGTATAGCAATTTTTAAGTCGCAAGGCTTGAGGCAGTAAGAACTCATGCACAAAGAAGCAGAGAGCTTAAATCAATAAAGCCTATTGACTTTATAAACCAGTTGTGCTATGCTATATCAGCTTGAAAAATAAATAGAAGAAGAGATTGTGTCCAACCCACAAATCTCTAAGCAACTAGGTCTTACCACCTATTAGCACTTCCTCAAGGATTTTTTGGTTCCGCCCTTTGGGGCGGCCCACTGGAAATCTCCTCAGGGGCTTTGTTAGCTTTTGATACGCATTATTGAAAGTATTGCTTAGAGATTTGTGTTGTGGACTCCTATAGGGCGCGACATAGCATGTCGCGCTTTTGTTTACTCACGTAAGTTTTGCAGTGCAAAATGTTAGTGGTACCAAGGGTCACTGTCATGTGCGTCTGTGTCTATTATCAACAGAGATGAGCTCTCTCGCAACTTTTTTTACCACCAAGCAACAGAGTGTCTCGGCTGTACATAGAAACTCTTCATTTAAAATTCACTAGACAGTCGTGTTTATCTCTGCCGCAAGTATTCTTGCTTCAGATTCAAGATCAATAACACGTAAAAGTTCGTCGAGTGAGGTCGCTCCTTGAAGTATTTTGATAACACCATCTTCTGCCATGGTCAGAAGATTTTGAGGAGCAGCAGCTCGTCTGATCTCGCGTTCACTTGGATTTTGATTTACAACATTTTCAATGTGTTCATCAACAAGAATCGCTTCGTAGATACCACTTCTTCCTTTGTAGCCTGTAAAATTACACTTCTCACAACTGTTCGCTAGCCACATTTTTTCTGTTGTGATTCCTTCAAGGTAGGTTTTGTCTTGTATGTGAGAAAGTATTTTTAAAATAAGTTCCTTACTGCTTCCTTCAAGCGCAACTTCTTTTCGACAAGAAGGACACAGTTTTCGTATAAGTCTTTGTGCGATTGAAACACTGATAGCCGAGGTAATAACTTTAGAATTTACTCCAAGGTCAATAAGGCGGGGGAATGCTCCTGCTGCATTGTTTGTGTGGAGTGTTGAAAACACAAGGTGGCCAGTCAATGCAGCGTTAACCGCAATTTCTGCGGTTTCATTATCTCGGATTTCACCAACCATAATTACATCAGGGTCCTGTCGGAGTGCACTTCGAAGTCCTTCAAGGAAGGTGTAACCTTTTTCTTCATCAGTTTGAGTTTGAACAATACCCGGAAGATGGTATTCGATAGGGTTTTCAATAGTAATTATTTTTATGCCCGGATTATGAATCTTTCGCATGAATGCATAGAGTGTGGTGGTTTTTCCAGATCCAGTAGGGCCTGTGGTGAGCACCATGCCGTTTGGTCTTAGAATAGCTTTATCGAGGAGGGTTAAAAGCTTTGGGTGGATACCAAGCTCTTCAAGAGGTACAGCGATTGATTTAGGATTGAGTACCCGTAATACAATCGATTCGCTATATGCACCCGGAAGCATTGAGGTTCGAATTTCAATATCATCTTCTCCAATTTTTATACTAAAACGTCCGTCTTGTGATGTGTCTTTTACATTCAGCTTAAGTCCAGAAAGAAGTTTGATACGTGAAAGGATGAGGTGGTAGGTGTCACGGTCAAAACGAGTCACTTCTGTGAGTACTCCATCGAGACGATAGCGGAGACGGACATAATCTTCTTCAGGTTCAATATGTACGTCAGATGCGCTTGTAGACATCGCTCCTGCAAGAATAATTTCAACAATGCGTGAAATACGATAAGCCTTCTTCATTACTAATGTTTCCTCAACGAGTTTTTTTACGTCGTCGAGCGTTTTTACATTTTTTAAAAATTCTAGAATTTCATCATTTGAAATATCAAGAGCTCCTCCCTTAGTTTCAAAAGAAAAGGAAAGATCTTTATAGCGTTCCCAAACCTTGTGCAAACTTTGGTTTGAAACCATAAAGAGGTGGGGGATATAGCCGCGCTTTGTAAGTGCCTCCACAAACTCAACTGTCTTTGGGTTTTTTGGGGAGAGCACTGCAACGCTTATGTTTTTTTTATCTTGAACATTAAAAACTGCGGCGTTTGCAGCGCGGGTTTCGTCCTCTTTAACAATACGTATCGCATCCATATCAACAGGGAGTAGTGTGAGGTCAGCATAAGAGACTCCGTATTTACTTGAAAGAATGAGGGCTAGATTTTCTTCTTCGCCACGACGAAGCTCTTCAAGTTTTTTTGTTTGCTTCTCTTCGTTAAATTGCGGAACCATATAAGGAAATTGTAACATACAAGAATTAAGGCAGGGACAGATTAAGTACATTTCTTGTAGGTAAGCCAAAGGAATATTTTTTAAATAAAAAAACTGCGCGATTGTGTCGCGCAGTTTTGAGGATGAGAAGCAAAGCTTCTAATCCTCACGCTCGTCTCCTCCAAAAATCCTTCTGAGGGAGAAGGGGAACTCTCTCCCTCTAACCCCCGTTACAGGGAGCGGAGTTCCGTAGTTGTAACGGACCTCCTCGCTCCGACTGATCGTCGATTTGACGACCGGTCCCCCCTTGATCGGGCGCGACAGGTGGGTTTCTTGGTACACATGGGTACCAAGAACCTCTCTCTTCTCGGCGTAGAACCGCCGAGAGTGTTCTACGCCAGTTTTGAAATTAGTAGAGGTAGATACCCCGTTTTCGGGGGTGGTGTCACCACCTCGGTACCGTTCGGCATGGTACCGAACGGTGGGTGCTCCACACCCTCCAACAAAAAAAATCACGAAGGGGAGAAGGGTTGCAAAGAACTTGCTCATGGCTTATTCCTTTCTTGAGTAAGCCTTGTTTATACATTAGGTGACAGTGTGGACATTCCACACCTCAACCTCTGTGTATATTATATCATATATAGATACAAAAAGCAAGCCTTGTAAGGCCTGAGTAGAGCTCTTGTTTATGGTACGATTCAGGTATGAAAACCACTCAAAGTCTTGAGGAATTCAAGGATCTGGTTCGGGAATTCATTATGTCCTTAAAACCTCAAAATAATGCTGTGGTCGTAGGTCTTTCTGGAAACTTGGGAAGTGGCAAAACTACCTTTACTCAAGAAGTGGCAAAAACGCTTGGTATTACCGAAACCGTTACAAGTCCCACATTTGTAATTGAAAAAATTTACAAACTACCTAAAGAGAATTGGTTTGAGCATCTTATTCATATTGATGCCTATCGATTGGAAAAGGAAAGTGAGCTTCTGCATCTGGGTTGGAATGAACTTGTTTTAAATCCAAGGAATTTAATTTTTATTGAATGGCCAGAAAAAGTCGAGGGGATTATGCCAAAAAATGCGAAGCGAATAAAATTTACTTTTGTAGATGAAAATACTCGCCAGATAGAAATAAAAAACAATGCCTAAGGCTTTAAAAATAAAAGAACAGAAAGAAAAAAAGCGTCTCGTACTCTTTGATGCTCATGCAATTATTCATCGTGCATATCATGCGCTTCCTGATTTTGCTTCGAGTAAGGGTGAGCCTACAGGTGCGCTTTATGGTCTTTCCACAATGCTTATTCGCATTATCTCCGATCTAAAGCCTGATTTTCTTGCTGCGTGTTATGACCTTCCTCAGCCAACATATCGCCATGAAGCATTTGATGCATATAAGGCTGGACGAAAAAAGACTGACAGTGAGCTTGTGAGTCAGCTCGAGCGCTCAAAAGAAGTATTTAAAGCATTTGGTATTCCAATATATTCACATGCTGGTTTTGAGGCTGACGATGTGTTGGGAACCATAGTGGAGAAACTAAAAGGCGACAAAGAAACAGAAATTGTTATTGCCTCGGGGGACATGGATACTCTTCAGCTTGTCGATAATAAAAAAGTTCAAGTCTTTACCTTAAAGAAGGGGATTAACGATACAATTCTTTATGATGAACATGCTGTGCTCAATCGTTTTGGTTTCGGACCGGAGCTCATTCCAGATTACAAAGGTTTTAGAGGAGATCCATCTGATAATATTCCGGGTATTAGAGGTGTTGGAGAAAAAACTGCAACAATCCTTATTCAAAATTTCGGCACAGTTGAAGCTGTATACAAAACTCTTAAAGCTAATCCGGAAAAACTAGAGGCGGCTGGTATTACTAAACGTATGCTAGAGCTTTTAAAAGCAGGTGAGGAGGAGGCTCTTTTTAGTAAAATGCTTGCAACAATTCGTCGGGATGCACCTTTTGATTTCTCCCTTCCTGAAAAGTCATGGAGAGAATCTTTCGAAATTGAGGTAATTCTTGAATTGTTTAAACAGCTCGAGTTTAGAACTCTTGGTGACAGAGTAAGACAGCTTGTAGGAGTAGAAAAGACGCCTCTTAAAGAAGAATCTGAAGAGGTTTTTGATCCAAAAGAATTTCGAGAACTTCAAGTTGCTCTCTGGCTTCTCAATTCAAATATTACAAACCCTGTCCGCGAAGATATTTTGGATTTTGCAAAAAAAGAAACTCTTAAAGATGCGAAGGATGTTTTACTTCAGGAAATAAAAAAACAGAATCTGACCGTTGTCTTTGAAGAAATAGAAAAGCCACTCATTCCAATCATTTCTAAGATGGAAGAGTACGGTATAAAGATAGATAAAAAATATCTTTTGAAGTTGGGAGAGGAATATCATGTAGAACTTTCTAAACTTGAAAAAGCTATCTGGAAAGAAGCAGGAAGGGAATTTAATATCAATTCTCCGAAACAGCTTGGTGAAATCCTTTTTGACACACTGCAACTCAAAGTAAAGAATCAGAAAAAAACAGGAGGAGGTGCGCGATCTACGCGCGAGTCTGAGCTTGAAAAGATTAAAGATCTGCATCCAATTGTGCAGCATATTCTTCATCATCGTGAACTCCAAAAACTTCTCTCAACCTACATAGACAGTATTCCAAAACTTCTCGACAAAAACGACAGAATCCACACACATTTTTCTCAAACAGGATCCACGACTGGTCGCATGTCTTCAAATGATCCCAATATTCAAA
>CAYZPE010000008.1:0-22768 GCA_964480575.1 uncultured Candidatus Saccharibacteria bacterium | reverse complement strand
TTTACATGGGGCTTTGATCGATCGAAATCTGCCATATATTTGTATGTAAATTATTAATAAAATCTTTCTTATAATGTATTTTTGTCTTTAGTTTTCCAAACCGCAAAACAAAAACGGCGCAAAATATGCGTACCGCCTATACTAGCAAATAAAAGCAAGGAGTCAACTCTGTGAGTAATTTAGGTCGGGAATTTTCGATGACTGACGCCATCGAAAATCTTCCGATATCATTTTTGTAGTGCAAAAATAAAAAACCTCAAGGCATATGCCTCAAGGTCATAGGTTTATGATATGTATCGAAGACTGAGAGATCGATGAGCTTTGTACGAATCAAGCCTTCTGAAATACCGTCTCCCTCATTAAGGATGTGATGAGCAAGATCGCTCTCAATTCCAAGAAACCGCCTTGTAACTATCGAAACTCCACAATGAACAATCGGACCACCCCGATCTGCGCATACGGCAGATAGAGGGCAAAAAATCCACACCCTTCGATAATTCTCTGTACGAAGCACGATGTTCGGAGCCGGAGTAAGCCAGATTGGCTTTATCTTTCTCTTTACTACTCCCCAATATGTTCTCCAACCTTTTCCAAAAAGTGTTCCGTACGCAGCCAGAAATTGCTCGAGATCCATCTTCGGTTTTCTTGATCTAGCCATAATCACCTCCTTCGGTTAAAGGTCAATTTCAATCCAAAACAAAAATATCATGCAAAAAGAAAAACCTCAAGGCGGAGCCGAGAGATTTTAATAATTTTTTTGGTTGTTATCTCATGTCTCAGGTGCGTTATATTTCTGATTACGAGCGAACTTGTGACAAGGGACAATTCTGAATCCTTCAAACGTCTGAGGAAGTTGATTGAGAACATCTTTTGGTGTATTGCCACGCAATCTCACATGAAGTTCATCACCAAAAACTAGCGCACCTAAGACCCAGTAACTTTTACCAAGTCCTACATAATACTCATCGAGAAATTTCTTAATCACCGGATGAGCCTCCTCTTTTAAGAGAAGTTGGTTATCTTTAATGCGGAGTGTCGTATCACATTCTGCTTCATTATCAAACAAACAGTCTCCACCTTTCACTTCGATAGAGTTCATCTTGTGCCCATTTCCTTCCTGATGAAAAGTTTTCATATGAAGTGCCGACCTACCAATATGATCCTGATGATAAAACAATGCACCCAGGGGTAAATCTCGAATCAGATAAAAAACCACCCGCAAGACTTCGTCTTGCGGGTGGTTTTTTAAAACATATTTCAAGCTATCAGGATTTTTTGTTAATTTCGAGGCGAAGGTGAGGTTTGCGACCAAGCTGTACAAATAGTACTGCGCGGAAGTAAACGGAACCTTCAACGATGAAATTCACGAAAAAGACGATAGCGACTTATTTACGTTTTTCTATAATAGTTTGCGCTACGTTAGGTGGAACAATATCATAATGATCAAATTCCATCGTAGAGCTTGCACGGCCTTCGGACATCGAGCGGAGCGTTGTTACATAACCAAACATTTCTGAAAGAGGTACTTTTGCTTTGATAACCTTAAGCTCCCCTCTTTCTTCCATTCCTTCAATCTGTCCACGCTTTGAACTCAAGTGTCCTGTGATATCACCCATGAACCTGTCTGGGGTAACCACTTCAATTTTCATAATAGGTTCAAGAATAACTGGCTTTGCTCGCTTTGAAGCTTCTTGGAATGCTTGTGAAGCTGCAATCTTATACGCGATTTCAGATGAGTCCACATCATGATATGAACCGTATGTAAGTTCACACGACACATTCACCACCTTGTAGCCAGCAGAGATTCCTCGATCCATTGCCTCATGAACACCTTTTTCAACAGCAGGAATAAATTCCTGAGGAATAACACCTCCTTTGATTGAATCAATAAACTCGAAGTCATCGTAACGAGATACATTCTTTGGTATTTTCTTACCCTCCTCCAACGGTTCCATTGGCTTGATAGTGATCTTTACGTGACCGTACTGACCCTTACCTCCAGACTGTTTGATATATTTGTGCTCAGCCTCAGCGGAAGCGGTAATAGTCTCTCGGTATGCTACTTGTGGTTCACCCACATTCGCTTCAACGCCGAATTCGCGCTTCATACGATCAACCATAATTTCGAGGTGAAGTTCACCCATACCTGAAATAATTGTCTCCATTGTTTCTGCATTGCTTGAAATTCGGAATGTTGGATCTTCATCAGAAAGTTTTTTCAAAGCCATACCCATTTTCTCTTGGTCGGCTTTTGTTTTTGGTTCAACACGAAGTGACACCACTGAATCAGTGATCTTGATTGGATCAAGAACAACCGGACTGTTTTCATCGCACAAAGTGTGAGAAGTTTTTGCTTCTTTAAGTCCAATAGCTGCAGCAATTTCTCCAGAGAAAACTTTCTTTACCTCTTCGCGCTGGTTTGCCTGAAGGCGTACGATACGGCCCAAGCGTTCTTTCTTGCCTGTTGTTGAGTTATAAACATAAGAGCCTGCTTCAACTGTTCCTGAGTACACGCGGAAGAACGCCAACTGACCAACGAATGGGTCTGTTTGGAGTTTAAACACAAGGGCTGCGAGTGGCTCTGAATCTGAAGCATGTCGCTCTACTGGCTCACCCGTATGAGGATCAACACCTTTAATCGAAGGTACATCGAGAGGAGATGGAAGATAGTCAACCACCGCATCCAAAATAAGCTGAACACCTTTATTGCGCAGAGCTGTACCTGTAAATACTGGATAGAAGTGTCCAGCAATAGTTGCCTTTCGAATTACAGCCTTGAGGTCTTCGATAGAAATTTCTTTGCCTTCAAGATAGTCACTCATGAGCTTCTCGTCGTTCTCAACTGCTTTTTCAACAAGTTCAGCACGATATTTTTTTGCATCAGCCTTAAGCGCTTCTGGCACTTCCCCTTCAATAATCTTTTCACCCATTTCACCTGAAAAGGTATAGGCTTTCATTTTTAAAAGATCTACAACACCTTCAAAACCTCCTTCTTCACCGATTGGGATCTGCATACGAACAGCTTTTTTACTGAGACGATCCAAAATAGATTTGTATGATCGTTCAAAACTTGCACCTGTTCGGTCGAGCTTGTTAATGAAACAAACGCGAGGCACATGATAGCGGTCTGCTTGGCGCCACACTGTTTCTGACTGAGGCTCTACCCCGGCTACTCCGTCAAACACCACAACTCCACCGTCCAAAACACGGAGTGAGCGCTCTACTTCAATCGTAAAGTCTACGTGACCTGGAGTGTCGATAATATTAAAACGATGCTTCATACTTTGATCCGCACCCATGTAGGTTGGATTCCAAAAACAAGTAATAGCAGCTGCGGTGATAGTGATACCGCGCTCTCGTTCCTGCTCCATCCAGTCGGTTGTTGTCTCACCTTCGTGCACTTCACCAATTTTGTGCTGAGCACCTGTGTAATAAAGGATACGTTCAGACGTAGTTGTCTTACCAGCATCGATGTGAGCAATGATTCCGAAATTTCGTACTTTTTCTAATGGATAGTCGCGGTTCATATATATTAAAATAATTATCTTGAAAATTCTGTAAAAGCCCTCATGAGAGGAACCCCTAAAGAAATTAATAACAATGAGAGTGAAGTGGCTAGTCCTAACTTGTACTCACCAGTAACGCTAGATACCAAAAAACCTGAGGCGACGAGAGAAACAAACCAAGCACTTAAAAGTATTTTTCTTCGAGACATTTTAATTACATTATATTTTTATTACCCTATACAAAAAATTTTAAAGCCAAGATATTTTGTGAGAAGTTCAAGGCTTTTTAAATTTTTACGACTAAGCTGTACGTATTGGTACTGCGCAGAAATAAAAATTTAAAATAACGAAAAAATTCTCCAAAATATCTTGGCGATTACCACGCGAAGTGAGCGAAGGCTTTGTTTGCCTCAGCCATCTTGTGAGTATTCTCTCTCTTCTTCACTGCCTCACCCTCATTCTTTGAAGCTGCGATAATTTCATCAGCAAGCTTTATGTGCATTGGCACACCTTTTTTAGAGCGAGCCGCATCAATAATCCACTTCATCGAGAGTGCCAAACGGCGCTCTGCTCGAACTTCTCGAGGGATCTGATAGTTTGCACCTCCCACACGGCGTGAACGAACCTCAACAGTAGGACCTGTATTTTTCATTGCAGTGTCCAAAATTTCGATAGGATTTTCTACTTTGCTTTTCTCTTTGATAACAACGAAAGCATCATACACAACTTTTCGAGCTGTGTTTTTCTTGCCTGAGAGCATTACATAGTTGATAAGCTTTGAAAGCTTAACCGAGTTGTAAATCGGATCAGGTAAAAGTGGTTTTTTTGCTTTAAGTTTTCTTCGCATGATTATGAGGTTTTAACTTTAGGTCGTTTTGTTCCGTACTGACTTCTTCCCTTTCGTCGAGTCTCAACACCAGTCGTATCGAGCTTTCCTCGAACAATAGTGTATCGGAGACCAACGTCTCGCACTTTTCCACCGCGGAGCACAACCACTGAGTGCTCTTGAAGGTTGTGACCGATACCTGGGATATAAGCAGTAACTTCCATACCGTTTGTAAGTCGAACGCGGGCGATTTTTCGAATAGCTGAGTTAGGCTTCTTAGGAGTCTTTGTTGTTACCTTGATGCACACACCTCGCTTAAAAGGAGCATTATAGAAAACAGGGCGATTTTTGATCGTGTTGAAACCACGCGTTAAAGCAACCGCTTGTGATTTGCGGGCTGATTTTGTTCTTTTTCGTTTAACTAATTGGTTTATTGTTGACACAATATTTAAGTTGAGATCAAAAATTCCCAAACGGGAATACGCCCTACTTTAATACCAACGTGAAAAAAAAGCAATACGCTACGTGCAATAGAAATTTTCTACAAAGAAAGACCTGTAAAAAGACTCACAAAAAAAGAAATGATTGGTGTAATAGCTTCCCAAAAGAAGAAGGCAAATATGAGCACAAGAAAAAGGCCATACTGCTCAAATGTTTCCCTCAAAGCACCCAGCCTATTGGGTAGAAATGCAAATAATATCTTTGACCCATCTAAAGGTGGAATCGGTACAAGATTAAAGCATGCAAGCACTACGTTAATGAGGACAAGGGTAAAAGAAAGCTCGAGAAAAGAAGTAGGAAGAGTTTCTGAACCAAAACGAATCACAAGTCCAAACACGAAGGCGATCAAAAAATTGGAAGCTGGACCAGCTGCCGCAACCAAAGCTTCCCCCCATCTTTGATTGCGAAGATTGTAAACGTTGTATGGAACTGGCTTTGCCCAACCAATAATAAAACCTGCTTTTGTAATAACTAGGAGAAGAGGAAGCAGGATTGAGCCAAATAGATCCAAATGATAGAGAGGATTTAGCGTAAGACGTCCTTGATACGATGCTGTCTTGTCTCCTAGAGCATATGCCGCATAGCCATGACACACTTCGTGTACCACAACTGACATAATAAGTATTGCGAGTGAAAAAATAAGATTTATATCCATATTTGCGCTTGCTATAGCCCTATGGTACCATGCAGAGCACTAAACCAAATAATATAAAACTATGAAAGTGTGTGCAGTTACAGGAAAAGGATCTATCATGGGCGGCGGTTACTCAAACCGAACGCGTGCTACTCAATTCAACCCAACAGGCAAGGTTCGCAAACATGCAAACCTCCAGAAAAAGCGAGTGTATATTCCTGAACTCAAGAAATACATGAGCCTCACTCTTTCAACTAAAGCTATCAAGACAATCAACAAGAACGGAGCATTTGCGACTTTGAAGAAGGCAGGATTGATATAGCTGTTAGCTTCTAGGTTTTAGCTGTTAGAAAAACACTCTCCTAACGGGGAGTGTTTTATTTTATTACCCAATTTTTTCCATCTGAAACCAAAGTGATTCTTCCCTCTTCGTAGGTTCCTAGAATCTTACTGTCCGTTTTTGTGAGAATATCAATCACCTCTTTGTGCGGATGGCCGTATGAATTCCCCTTTCCTGCTGAAATAACTGAAAGTGCGGGCGAGACAGCTTGTACAAATTCCTCACCTGATGAAGTGCGCGAACCATGGTGTCCTGCTTTTAAAATATCACTGTCCAAATTGTACCCATCTTTCCATACTAAAAAGTTTTCAATAGCTAACGGCGAATCGCCCGTAAGAAGAACTGAACTGCTGCCGTAGGTAAGTTTTGCAACAATTGAAGCAGAGTTTGTTTCTAAATCGGTCACATCCCGATCAGGAAAAAGAATCGAAAGAAACACTCCATCACCAAAATCAATAACGGTCCCCCGAAGAGCTTGAATTCTTTTCGTTTTCTCTTTACGAGCCCTATCCTCCAAGGCACTACAAATGCTTTTATCGCAAAAAACTCCTGGTTCAAGCAAAGCGCCCACTTCATATCGATCAAAAACTGCCGGAAACCCACCAACATGATCCAGATCCGGATGAGTCGCTATAACCATATCAATATGCCGATCAAAAAAAGACATTGCACTCCCAAGCTCTTTTAAGATTACACTACTCTTACCACCATCAACCAGAATATCCTTTCCGCTTGGGGTTTGTATAAAAATCGCATCACCTTGGCCAATATTTAAAAACGAAACTGTGAGACCTGTTCGGGAATTTGAAAGCAGAATATAAAAAATAAAAATATTTGAAATAACAAGAAACGAAATGAGGAAGATTTTACCGTGAGCTCTAAGTCTTTTCACAATAAACTCATAGTATCATGCGATTATTATTAGGTAATAAAAAACCGCCACACCTTATGTGCGACGGCTTTGTTCTTCGAATGTACAATCTAATCTGAAGAGTCACCCTCTAACATACTCAGATACACCTTATTGCGAGGCTGCACGAGACTGTACAGATCTTCGTCATGAGATTTGATTCCTCTAAGAAGATCTGATGCCGTGCTCCAACAAGGTTGTCGAGTGCCATGATATTCAACTGTTGCTCCACCTTTCTCGTCGGGAACAGATTTGAATTTAATCCCTTCCTTCTTAAACATTCCAAAAAGGACAGGACACATCAAACCACACACGGCCTCAATCTTATGCCGAGAACCCATTTCAAAACAGGCCTGCATCAGAAAGAGACTCACAAGTCCGAACCCTCGATTACCTCCATTAAGCGTACGAGGGAGCTCGGCGTTTCTGATCCTTTCCCGACAAAACAGAAAGGATGAGATTTCAGCAATCGCCCCACCTTCGTAAGGTAATTGCCGAAACTTTTCAAAAGGCAGACTTTTTCCTTCCGGCCGCAGAACAAAACGCACCGCACCAAGATAAACACCCGTCTTAATGTGACGAACCAGACTCCAGAGAGAATGTTCATCATAAGGGTCCTTCATGCGACCTTCTGGGTACGCTTCTCGACACTCATACTTCTTGCGTCCGATATAAGTATCGAAACGCATCCGAAAATACTCCTCTTGAAGGTTGTCATTGTCTACAGGAACAACTTCGAGCGGAGCGTCAGAGGCACGCAGGATAAATCCTGGAGCACCTGAAGCAAAAATACTCGCCGAAGCGACTCCTGTTCCAACAGCTTTTGCAATACTAATCATGGCGGTCTCCTTAAAACAAAAAGGTTGCTGTTTTACACAGAATCGCAACAAGCGAGTTCTGGAGACAATTATATCGTCTCACACCCTTCCTGCCTCTTGACCTGCCCATTTGTTTATACTGAGCTGTCCCTCGCAAGAAGGACGTTGTTAAAAAAGTGTTATGTTAAGCGGTTTTCCGCATTTGATACAGAACAAACTATATACAGTCTGCATATTTTTAAAATATTGTCAACATCGCACTACCTCAAACACTCCTGTATACTTTAAACACTTATCAGCATTCTAAATACAAAAGTATGAAAAAATTTGAAGAAAAAAAGTTTAATATTCCAGAACTTAAGGGAATTTCGAAGAAAACTGTTGAAGAACACCTAAAGCTATATGCTGGATACGTAAAACACTCCAACTTAATCCAAGAACATGTAGTAGAACTTGGAAAAGATTCTGAAAAATATACATACGAACTTGGAGAAATCAATCGTCGTTTCGGATTTGAGTTTTGTGGCATGAGAAATCATGAATACTACTTCTCTGCACTTGAAAGTGGAGCAAAAAATCTTTCCGACAAAAGCGAACTTAAAAAAGCTATAGAAAAAGAATGGGGTTCGTTTGATGGATGGCTCGCTCGCTTCAAAGCAGTTGCACTCACACGCGGTATCGGCTGGGCAATACTTTCAAAAGACACCGAAACAGGTCGCCTTCTCACTCACTGGGTAGACGAACAGCATCTAGGTCATCTTGTAAGCACAACACCTGTTCTTGCACTCGATATGTGGGAACATTCATTCGTTGCCGACTATCAACCAAGCGGAAAGAAAAAATATGTGGAGGACTTTTTCGCAAACCTCAACTGGGAAGTGATCGAGAGTAATTTTGCTAAGGCACAATAAGCTTCTGACGTGATTTTTTTAATATAAAAATCAGCTTTTGGATAAAGCAGGGTCGCCCATGGGCGACCCTGCTTTATTGGAGGTGCGAAGCAAAACATATCCATACACGGCGTAAACAAGAATCATAAGCCAGAGCGGAAAATAAGAAATAGTAACTGATGCAAATGGAAGCGAAGCAAAAAGCTCAGCAATTTTAAACATATACGACAGAAGAAGATACGAAATAAACCCGAAAGGAATCGAGAAAGCATTTGAAAAAAAACCAACCACACCTGTAACAAAACTTAGAAACATTGTTATTGGCACAAAAGCCAAGACCAGAAGATTTACCGGAAGCGCAACAAGTGATAAGTTTCCCATCATATAAAGAATAAGCGGTAAAACAAAAATCTGAGTTGCTAAGGTGGACGCTGCAAGCTCGCGAATTCCAAATCTTGGTGTCAAAAAGATCATATATCTTAAGACAATCGGCGAAACGTGAACCAAGCCAAGCATCGCCACAAATGAAAGCTGAAATGATGGGTCAAAAAGCAAAATCTTTGGATTATGCATGAGCATTACAAAACCTGCTAGGAAAAGTGCTCGATTAACCTCATACTCACGACCGTACAAGCGCGCAATGATAACGAGAATAACCATGAGGGATGCCCGCACCACAGTTGCCCCAGCTCCGGTCATGATTGCAAAAAGAACAATGCCCACTATGCCAAAAATTCCTGCGAGTCTCTGCGACAGAAAGAAGCCCAGAGTTTTCATAAACGATTCAGCGACAATAGTAATGTTGTAGCCAGAAAGAACCACGATATGTATGAGCCCTACCTGTCTAAACTGATCAAGAGTTTCTTTTCCCAGAGATTGTTTTGTACCCAAGAGAAGTCCACCCGAAAGTGAGGCCTCTGGCTCAGGTACAGCATTTTTTATCTTCTCAAGAAAAACCCTCTTAAAACCAAAAATCTTCTCTTTAATGAAATTTCCATCATCTTTCGAAAGAAGTTCAATCTTTGGCCGAAACATCTGATAATAAATTCCATCTTTAGCGAGAAATTCAACATAGTTGAATTCCTTACCTAATTCATTCTCAAAATTTTCTGGTTTTTTAAATACACCCGAAATCTTTAATCTGTCACCGTATTCAAACTCAGGATAAAAATCTGCTGTTACAATCCCGCGACTTTTAACCTCTGCGGTTTTGTTTTGTAAAAAGACTTTTTCAAAATCTACCGTTAAACGAACATTATTTTCTCTTAGATCTGGCTCATCACTTACAACTCCTTGAATTATGAGGGTTTCCCCAACTATTTTAGAAAGCAGAGGATCACCACGTTTCTGATCTGAAATTTCATAACGAACAATACCAAGCACAAAAAAAGAGAGCGTGAAAGAAAGAGTCAATATAAATCCAAATATCTGCTTTGAAGTTTTCTTGAGAAAAATACCGTATACAAAGAATACTCCCACAAGGAGCATCAGAAAAAGAGTAAAACTTACATGAACAGAGACAAGAGAGCGGAGAAAAACCCCAAGAGCGAAGCTTATGATACCAGAGTAAAATAAGCTTGCTTTCATTTTATTTACTGAGCGCTCCACTCAGCTATAAGTGCCTTTTCTTCGTCTGCTGAAAGCACCTTGCGAAACTTGGCCTTAACACCCTTCACTCGCGCTTCGCATTCAGCCCATGTCTTGTGTACCTCTATCTTTCCTCCAACCAAACTTACATATGAATACGCCTTTAATTTTGATCTATCTTTATCTGATTTCTTTCCTTCTTTTGCAGCCGCATTATGAGACATATCAAGAATACTCTTCAGTTGGTAGTTAGAAAGTGCTCCAGAATAAAGATCTGGTGTCGAGCTGTCTGCATACGCTGTTGCAATCACATCAGCACGTTCATTTCCTGAAACACCCACATGCCCTTCAACTTTATGCCAAGTAACTTTCTTTGTCTTCACAATTTCCATGAGTTTTTCCCACAGATCTTTATTCAACACTGGCTCTTTATTTTGAGTCGTCCAATTGCGATATTCCCACGAATAGACCCATTTTGTAATTCCGTTTATAAGATAAGCAGAATCTGTATGAAGATGAATCTCAGTTTCAAAATCTGTCTTTATAGCCTCGAGAGATTTAATAGCCGCAGTGATTTCCATGCGATTGTTTGTAGTATTCTTCTCTCCCCCGCCAAGCTCGGTAACATTGTTATTTAGATTTTGTAATTTGTCATTAGTATTGTTATCAGAGATAACAATAATCGCTCCCCATCCACCCGGCCCCGGATTTCCTCGTGACGATCCGTCGGTAAAAATAGTAATTTTTTGCATGAATAAAGTATATCAAAAAAAATAACTCTTAAATTATATCGACTATTCTCAAACGAATTTCTGCACGACCCATCCAGAATGATTTCTCAACAGTTGCCACAAGATTCATCCTATTTCCAACGGCCGGCTTAACCCTATAACTTTCAGCTGTTTGAAAGAAACCTATTGCTCGAAGCGGTTTATCCATTTCTCTTTCAAACGAAAGCTCGAGGTGATTCTTTTGCTTACCAAAACCTGCAACCTTGGACGGAGTTACATTTTCAAACAGAAAAAGTGGTTTTGGATTGCCGATTCCAAATGGTGAAAGTTTTTCAATATCATTCCAGAGCCTCTGATCAATTTCATCAATTAAAAGTTTTCGATCAACCACAATCTCCTCTTCCTCGGTTTTCTGAAGCGAAAGATCCTCAAAGGCTTTTACAAGTCTTTCCTCAAGAGAGTGAATTTTATCCCCTGAAACTGCAAAACCCCCCGCAAGCTTATGCCCCCCGAATGTATCGAAAACCTCTTTTGCCTTTTCCATAAGCTCTACAAGGTTTGTTTTTCCATCAGAACGACACGAACCTTTTATTTCCTCTCCCCCATCACGACCCCACAGAAAGACAGGACGACCAATTTCTTCTGCAATAGAGTTCGCAGCCAAACCTAAAAGCGATGGACGCCACTCAATACTTCCCATAACCATGACTGACTTTAAAGTATCACCTAAACTAAGCATTCTTTTCTTTATCTCTTTTACAATTCCCGCAACAACTCCCTTTCGTTCATCATTTATCTTATTTAAGTGTTCCGCAGCCATTCCCGCCTCAACAGGATCGAGCGTCGAGAGCAGCTTGAAGGCATCCATAGGCTTTCCCATGCGCGATGCGGCATTGATACGCGGTGTAATCATAAAACCAACATCATCTTCGGTCAGACCTTGCTGATACATATTTAAAAGTTTAAGAAGTTGCTGAAGACCTGGCCGCGGAGATTTGCGAAGCACCTTGAGTCCGTAGTGAGCGAATACGCGATTTTCTCCAGTAAGCGGAACCATATCAGAAAGCGTTGCAAGCCCAACCATATCCAAAAACCACTTTTCAGCACCTTTTTTCAAACCAAAATCTTTCTTAATTAAAATTGCTTGAATGAGTTTAAAAATAACACCCGAACCACACAGCATCTTTTCTGGATACATACAGTCAGGACGTTTTGGATTTAAGACAGCAAAGGCTTCCGGCAGTTTTTCTCCCAACTCATGATGGTCACTCACAATCACATCAATTCCCAAACCCTTTGCTTTAAGGACTGACTCGAAGTCCCTGATACCACAATCAATTGTTATTAAAAGTTTTACCCCCTCTTCTGCAAAACCTTCAATCGCTTCAGCATGAAGACCGTATCCTTCATCGTGGCGATGCGGAATGTAATTTGAAAAATTGGTAAAACCAATTTTACGAAAAAAGTCAGCGAGCATTACTCCGCCTGGGATTCCATCAGCATCATAGTCACTATACATAAGCACCTTTTCATTCTGATCTATTGCCTTAAGAATCCTTTGAACCACTTTTTCCATGTCTGCCAGAGTATATGGATCATGGAGATGCTTATCGTAATCGGGATTAAGGAATGCCTCGGCGGCATCGGTCGTTTCAATACCTCGCGCCCGAAGCAAATCTTCAAGAAATGGAGAAAATCCCTTTAAGCTTTTGTCTGTAGTGTCTAAGGTAGAACGTACCGCGTACTTTTTCATAATGCTATTATAAGACACATGAACAAAGTTACTGATTGTATTTTTTGTAAAATTGTAGCCAAAGAGATTCCTGCTCATATTGTTTATGAAGACAGTGATTTTTTGGCTTTTTTAGACATCAACCCTCACTCAGTTGGACACGTACAAGTAATCCCAAAAGAGCACTTCCGCTTTGTCTGGGATGTATCACATGCCGGAGCATATTTTGAAGTAGTAAAAAAAGTAGCACTTGCTCAAAAAAAAGCATTTGGTACTGAAACAGTATGGAGCAAAGTCATGGGCGACGAAGTGCATCACGCTCACATCTGGGTATTCCCCCACCCGCAAACCCCTGGAGATAAAAAAGATTTTGAGGGAAATGCTAAAAAAATTCGCACAGAATTATAAAAATACTGATAGAAGCTAGCGACTAGAACCTAACAACTACTTCAGTGCTTCAATTCCAAGCAGTGTTTCATTAGCCAAATATTCGAGCATGGCGCCACCACCTGTTGATACAAAAGAGATTTTGTTGAAAAGATTAAGCTTTGCTATAGCAGCAAGAGTATCTCCCCCACCCACCACCGAGTCTCGTTTACTTTGTCCAAGTGCCTTGGCCAAGTCTTCGGTGCCTGTAGTAAAACCTAGTTCGTAATTTCCAAGTGGCCCATTCCAAAGAATAAATTCTGATTTCCAAATAAGTTTCTGGATGAGACCAAGTGTTTCTGGGCCTGCATCCATAATTGTTTCATCATCTAAAACCTCTTCTGGCTTCTTTACTGCGGTGCCTCTCGAAGAATTTACAATCACATCAACTGGAGTGAAGACTCTTTCTGTTCCAAACTGTTTTAAATTGAAATTACCTTCTGAAACAAGAGATTTTCCTGTTTTAAAACCTTTCTCTTTAAAAAAATTATTTGCGAGCGCCCCTCCGACAAAAAGCATGTCTGCTTTTTTGAAAAACTTTTCAATCAAAGGCATTTTTGTTTCAAACTTCGCACCACCTAACATAAAAAGAAATGGGCGTTTTGGATCAAAAGCCTGTGAAAGAGACTTTATTTCAGCCTCAAGAAGTAGCCCTGCATATCCTTTACTATATTTTGGAATACCTACAATAGACGCATGTGCACGGTGAGATGCGCCAAATGCATCATTTACATACACTTCTGCAAGCGAAGCAAGCTCCTTTGCAAAAGCATCGTCATTATCTTTTTCTCCCGGCCACGTACGTAGATTTTCAAGCAAGACAATTTTTCCTTTATCAAGAGCGTCCTCAGTCATTTTTTTCCCTTCTGCACTGAAAGGATCAGTAACGAATTCAATAGGAAGTTTCTTTTTTAGAAAATTAAAAACAGGCAAAAGTGTTTTTCCTTCTTTGCTCTCAAAATGACTCGCAATGAGTATTCGTGCTTTTTGACTCTGTAAAAACTCTATAGTCGGAAGAGTTTTAATAATACGATACGAATCAAATACCTCACCTTTGACTATTGGCACATTAAAATCTGCACGGAGAAAAACTCGCTTACCCCTGAGGTCTGTAAGATCACGTAGAAAATTCATATTATAAATTATCAACTATCTGTATTATTTCCACAAAAGCTTCCGCTGAAAGGCTTTGTCTTCCAACCAGAAGTCCGTCAACATAGCTCTCACCCACAATATCTTGAGCATTCAAAGCACTGACTGAGCCACCGTATAGTATTTTTATTTCAAGAACTTCTTGCGGTGAGTACATTTCAGAGAGAGTTTTTCGAATAAAAATAGCCATTTCATGCACATCCTTACCTTTCATTGCCTCAGAATCGCTTTTTCCAATTGCCCAGACCGGCTCATAAGCAATAACTACATCTGAAAGAATTTTCTTATTAACTTTGTCGAGCCCTACTCTAAGCTGATTTTTTATAAAGGAAAGATACTCACCTTCTAAATCGCGTTCTTTTTCTCCAATGCAAAGAATTACCTTAAGTCCTTCTTTGAGAGCTGAGTTTACTTTTTTATTTATATCTTCATCGCTCTCTCCTCGGAGCCGCCTTTCAGAATGCCCTACCAGCGTATATTCTGCGCCACTATCGCGAAAGAGCGCCGGACCAATTTCACCCGTAAAAGCTCCAATATTTTCGTGAAACACATTTTGCGCTCCAAGCAAAAGATCTTTATTCCTATCAGTTTTTTTGAGCTCAGCGATAAAAATACTTGGCGGACACATAACAATATCCGTATGGCTAAATAAAGCCTTTTTCTTTTTAATACCCCCGTAGATCCGCTTGGCCTCCTCCAGCGTTCCTGGGTTCATTTTCCAGTTTCCCACTACAAGTTTTCTGTCCTTTTTCATTCAACCATTATAATCTATCGCCGAAAGAAAAGGTATGAAATTTTATCTAAAGTTCTTCTTCCCATGAAACTGTCTGGTATTGATCAGAAGTAAGAGGAAAATCAGGTGGCGGAGCATACAAAAGATTGCCATCGTAATTAATATTACGCGTAAGGTAACCGGTCCCATTCGTATACGCAAATCCGTAACGCTGACTTGTGCCTATCATTCCATATAAAGTGATCACGCTTCGAATATAGTTTGAACCACACGATGAACCGTAGTAGTACCTACCCGCTCTTCCGTTTTGAGCAATAAGAGCTGCATCAATACGCAAGTCAGTATCGCTCACTAAACCAACTGTAATATTTCTTTGAGCAATGAGCCCTAGAACATCCTGCCCGTCATAATTTGTATAGAGCAAATCACTATTTACCGCAATATCACGCCGCGTTCCTGGATTGTCCGGAAAACGTCCTGCGGCAATCGTAAGGCGAGCTGTATTAATTTGACCCCTTACCCAGACATGATCTTCAAGAAAAATAATTCCATTCGCAGGAAAATTGTACGTGCCTAGGAGGACACGAGTGTTTACACTCCATGTACCCCAACCTGTTTGCCCCTGAGAATCAGTACAGCTACCAGGAGCAGCCACGAGACCTGAAACTCGATAGAGATCAAATGTGTCGTTTGTTTTAAGAACAACTTCGTAGCCATTTGAGCCGGAAGCAACACGATAAAAACCATCAGCAGCTTGAGCTTTTGTTTTAAGAGCAGATAGATCAGCAGTGATACCAGTAAAATCAACTGATGCAACAGGAAACTCTCTTCCTGTTTCAAAAACAGTTGGTTTGGAAGGTACAGCAGCAGGAGGTGATGGATCAGCTGGAGAAAGACAGGTATGCACACCAAATGAATTATTGCCGTTGCAATCATCAAAATCGGGATCGTTATAGGAGGCAACTGAACTTGTAACAAGATTGTGTGCAATACCATCAAAACGCACTCCACCATTTGAATGAATTGGCCCAAAAATTTCAGTACCCGCACCAAATCTCATAGTATCGTTTGCAACCACTGCATATTTAGCAAATGAAGGTATGGCAAGTTGAGAAACAACTGTCCTATCCAAAGAGGGATACGCATCCACAATTCCTGTTGATTGAATAGTAACAAGCGTTGATCCCACAGGCGGTGGTGTAATCTGAAGACTAAACTGCCCGATACGAGTTCCGTCTTTATTATTAAAAGCGTGAACATAAGGCCCAGCTACTCCTGTACCATCCTGATAGTCAGACGGTGCATGCGAGAGATGCCATCGATAATAATCAACTCCAGACTCTGCAATTTGAAATGCTTGTTCGCGTGCCGCAATATTGCGAACATTTTTTAAGACAAGTGCCACCCAACCAATCAGTGCGAAAATCATAATACTTGCAATCACACCGAAAACCATTGTATTTATCAAAATAACTCCTTTTTTAGTATGCAAAGGTTTTCTCATAAATTATCTTTAAGGTTACGGATCGAGACTTGCGTCGTTGAAGTCAAAGCTGCTGGTGGTCTATTTGGATCCTCATCAATTTTTATAGTAATGCGCACAAGTCGCACATCTGATGTAGGAGGATTTGAAAGAGGGGCTGTTGTTCCGTCATAATCTGTATCAAAATAATCGAATAGATTCGTTGAAGTAGCATTTCTTACGTTCTGGACAAGAGTAGTAGTTGCCTCAGAAGCGCTATTATAAATAAAAGGATTTCCTGTTGGTTCTATAATTCCTCTGATGAGATTGGTCCCCTGCATAAAATATCTCACTCTTTCTTTTACCCCATCATCATCTATATCACTATAGAAAGTGATTGTACTTGTTGCTATAGCCTGCAGTGGATACGAGCCCGTACTTGAAGGAGATGCCGATCGAAGTTCAGTAGCCATAACCTTAAGTACCTGACGTGAGTTAAAGACCGCATTAAGACTTTTATCAGCAAGACCAGTAAGTCTAAAAACATCAACTTGGAACTGTGCTGTTGCCACAGCAATCATGCCAAAAATAAAGATCACAATAATAAGCTCAACCAAGGTCATTCCTTGCATGTACTGTGATGATCTTTTTTTTATCATGGCTCAGGAATTAAAAGAATCTCTTGTTTCTGCCAATCACTTCCAGTACTTACGTTCACAGATTGTGTTTGGTAGCCTGTCCGAGAAACTTCCAAAGTGTATGTTCCACTCGAAAGACCCTGAAAAGCTGTTTGTCCCGGAGGAATACACGAAGATGTGTACGTAAGAGAGATATCAGAAAGAGCTGGTGTAACAGCATCATTATCAGTATGAAGAAAAATCTTATACTTAATATATCTGTCATTGGTGTGCACACTAGCAACATTCAGATTACTCATATCGTAATAAGTACTTACTGTCCCATCTGGTCCTTTAAAGTCCCATGTTGTAGTTGCAGGGTCATTTCCTGAAGCAAGCTGAAGTCGAATACTATTTGAACCTGTAAGCGGAGGCTGATCTTGTGGTTCAAGAGCAATGTTGTAGAAACTACTTGCCGAGCCTGTATCGAAAACTGATGACTCTAGATATCCATCTGATGTGTAATCTCCTAGAACTTCAGTGAGACGTATTTCACCCCCAAATTCTCCTGTATTAACTCCCCCATCAGAACTCCAGTACTCGTTTGTATCAGTAAATTGCTGTTGACCCGCACCACCCGACCAGTCAGTTTGGTTTAAAAATCCCCGACCTGTTACCAGAGTTTCATCATATCCCGTCTTATAAAGTCGAACACTAGCATCAGCAAGAGGAAGCAAGAGGCTACTATCTTTTACAACCACAACAAGAGTTCGAGGATTTTTTGGAGCGACAATAAGCTGGGCATCAAGTACAGAATTCGGACTCACATTAAAAGCAAGAAGTGGGTTTGTGCCTATAAGATCAAAGCTCGCATCGGAAAAAGAAAGACTGTAGGAGTCCCATTCTACATTCGTAAGCGAAAGAAGGCCGCTTCCATTAGTTTGGAGATCCTCATCATATTTATACAAATCGGGATTTGTACCAATCAATTTTGAACCTGCTAGAGAAAAATCAATTGAAGGAACAGCATTGCAGTTTAAGGTACGAGACGAAAAATTAACCGTACTAGTACGATCTATCGCAAAACTAATCTGTGTCACTTGCTGAAGAGCAACGGTCCCAAAAGGTTTTGATGGAGTTGGATTCCCTACCGTTACTGGCAGTGTCGAATCTGTCGAATACCCAGTTTTTGTAACACTAATGTTGTACACTCCTACTCCTGGTGGAGCATCAACGATTTGGAGCATCCCCTGACTATTTGTCGTGTCGTTTATAAGAATGGCCGGACTTAGAGAATCATTTCGAACCGTAACAGCGGCCCCTACTACCGCAACACCATTTGCATCGAATACGCGCACAAAAAGTGCCCCGTTTGTCGAAGCAGTTTCAAGGTTTTTTGGAGCAACAGTTGTTGTAAAAACCATTGGGGCAAAGTTCTCACATGTCGCACACGACACAGCAAACTCCACAAGCTTATTATCCGCTGGAGAAAGATCGTTTGGATTACCGCCAATCGTTCCGTCAAAAGACTGATCTATACTACGTACCGTAGCTGTTACCGTAAAACCATACTGATCACGTGTAAGATTTTGAGCGTAAGGAATATTTCCAACAGGCAATCCTCCCACAATACCAACATCAGAATATGGCATATTACGAACAATTTCGAACTGCTCATTCGCCAAATTTGAAGCTGCTGCTTTTATACGAGAAAGTTTTACTGCCTTAATGAGACCGAGATAGGCCTGGTACGCAGACATCGATATAATCAAAAAAACCGAAACAGCAACAAGTGTTTCAACGAGAGTGAACCCGAAATTTCTTTTTTTTATTCGAGATCGAAACATACATTATTAAATAGCATCAACAAGAGAGTATGTTGGCGCAAGCATTGAAATTGCGAAGAAACCTACACCAACACCTATGAACACCATGAGAAATGGCTCAATAATTGTCGACATGTCTTTGGTCTTCTGCTCAACTTCGTTTTCATAAAAAACCGCCATATTAAGAAGCATTTCAGACACCTTACCCGTCTCCTCACCCACACTTATCATTTCGGTTACAAGTACCGGATACAAGTGTTCGTTTTTGGAAAAGACATCTGAAATTTGAATTCCTTTTTTCACTGATTCCTCAGCATCAAAAAGAACTTTTTTGTAGTAGGAATTTTGAAGCACGTCACCAGTAATTCCAAGTGCCACCACTACATCAACACCAGACGTAAGGAGCGAAGAAAGTGTACGGGCAGTTCGTGCAGCATTTACCTCTTTTATCATTTTTCCAATGACAGGAATTCTTAAAGTCCCCCAGTCCATGAAGCGCTTCGCTGTTTTTGTTTTTGATGCCACAACCGCACCAACAATAAGCGCAATAATTCCCCCAATAACCAGAATAATATTATTGCGAAGAAAATCACTCACAAAAATAACCGCACGTGTCGAGAGCGGAAGCTCAACCCCAAGCCCTTTGAATGTCTCGGTGAGTGTCGGCACAATAAATATAAGTGCGAGAATGGCAATCGCAATCATAAGAATGATAATAATAACCGGATAGATCATTGCCCCCTTCACTTTCTTCTGGAGCTGATATGACTTTTCCATTTGCATGCCAACAATTTTGAGTGAATCTGCAAGATTTCCACTCTCCTCTCCAGCTTTAACCATCGACGTAAAGAGTGATGAGAAAACTTTTGGAAACTGCATCATTCCTTCGCTCATTGTTTTACCTCTACTTATATTGTCTTCTAAACTTTTCAAAACCGCCTTAAGTTTAGTATTTTTTGTCTGACGCTCCATAATCGCAAGTGCACGAGAAAGAGAAAGACCTGCCTCAAGCATGGCCGAGAGGTTTTTTGCGAACACAATTTTATCGCTCATCTTAATACGGCCAAACAAAGAAAACGAAAGAGAGAATTTTCGTTTTGAAACTTCATGCGCAGAAATCATAGTGAGACCGTCCTTTCGAACCTCTCTATAGAGAGCGAACTTATCTACTGCCTCTCTCGTTTCCTCAATATTCTCTCCTTTTTTATTTTGTGCTTTGAATGTAAATGTTGGCATTTTTGATTTGTTCGCTTTTTAATTATTCACTGATCACACGAAGCACTTCTTCAATTGTTGTTACCCCTTGAACTGCTTTAAAGATACCGTCCTCGAGCATGGTGATCATTCCCTCTTTCTTTGCTTGCTCTTCAATAGCATCAGAAGTGCCTCCCTTCATCACAATATCCTTAATCGCAGACGACATCTTCATTACTTCGTGAATACCCACTCGGCCCCCGTACCCATCTTCATGTTCAGACGATGGTTTTGGTTTCCAAAATGGAATCTTTTCCCAATTATCAGTCTTTCCAACAATCTTTTCCTCTCTAAGGACCTCAAGAATACGATCAAGATCAACAAGTTTTTTCAGGTTCGCAACCTCCGCTTCAGTTAGAAAATATTTCTCCTTGCCCTCTGCAAGTTTTCGAATGAGACGCTGAGCGATAATGACATTGATTGTCGAAACAATAAGAAACGGCTCTATCTTCATATCTATAAGACGAGGCACAGCTCCAGCTGCAGAGTTGGTGTGAAGAGTTGAGAGCACCAAGTGACCAGTAAGCGCAGCATTAATCGCCAAAGAAGCCGTTTCACCATCGCGGATTTCTCCTACCATAATAATGTCGGGGTCCTGACGAACGAGAGAACGAAGTCCAGAAACAAACGTGAACCCGATTTCGGGCTTTACCTGAGTTTGGTTGACCCTTTTCATTTGATATTCAACTGGATCTTCAATGGTTGAAATGTTTACGTCAGGTGTATTTAAAATATCGAGCACGGTGTACAGCGTGGTAGTTTTTCCAGAGCCTGTCGGACCCGTTGTAAGAATGAGGCCCGAGGCAAGCTTGGTGGCATCATGAATACGCTCAAGTCCCTCTCCATGAAAACCAAGAACCTCCAGTGTAAAGCCCGATACATTTTCTCGGAGAAGACGCATCACAATCTTCTCTCCATAGTACGTTGGAAGCGTCGACACACGGAAAGAAACTTTTTCGTTATCCATGTCGATTTTAAACCGTCCATCTTGAGGCAGGCGTTTTTCATCGAGCTTCAAACTTGAAAGCACCTTGATACGCGCCGCAATCGAAAGAGCAACATTTTTTGGCAGTACCATAGCATCATGCAAAAGTCCGTCGATACGATAGCGCACAACCACCTGAGCATCCTGAGGCTCAATATGGATATCAGAAGAGTTTTGCAAAATCGCATGCTTCAAAAGTGTGTCAACAATGCGGACCACCGGCACATCTTCTGCCATTTTCTTTAGATCCTTTTCAGTAGCCTCCTCACCCCCCTCTTTGTCAGCAACCATCTTCAAGGTATTTGCCTCCATTTGGATAATATCTCCAAACTCAGCCTTGAGACTCTTCTGATACTGCAAAAGAACACTCTTCATTGAATCACCGTCAGTGAGCCGCGGCGTGATCTTTAACCCTGTCTTCTTTTTTATAAAATCGATCGCCGGAAGATCGTCGGTATCAAGCATGGCCACCTCAAGTGCATCTTTTGTTTTTCTGAAAGCAACAATATTGTGATTGCGGGCAATTGGTTCTGGAATAGCAGAAAGAATTTCAAAATCAATTTTCTGACTTTTAAGGTCAACGAATGGAATTCCCAGAATATACGCCTGCATACGACGAAGATCGTCTTCACTGATTTTTCCTTGATTCACCAACACCTTATCAAGGCGAGTTTTTTTCTTTTCAGCTTCTTTTTCAGCACTCGTAATATCAGCCTTTGAAACAAGACCTGAATCAGTAATGAATTCTTTTAATTGTTTGTCGTCTATGTGCATAAAAAGCTTATAGCTTTTAGGTGTTAGCTTTTAGTGTAAAAACTAAAAATATAAACTAACAACTGTGTAGCTATGTAAATTGTAACACCAACTCTTTAATCAAAACTTTTTGTGTGTTGATAAAATAAAAAAACCGAGCACCTTTCGGCGCTCGGTTTTTTTATCAACATTTATTTGTAACAAATTTAAAGTTATTGATATAAACAACGAAAAATAAGGGTACATTTTGCGTTGGGCACGTTACTACCCCATGCACCCAATCTTAAAGTATAACCAGTTGGATTACTACCACTTAAGTCACTCGCACTGTCAACAGTACTTTGTGCACTAGCAATAGGAGCACAAAGAACCGACCTTTCCAATTCAATTCTTTGAGTGGATAAACAGGCTCCCAAAGCATATTGGGCAGAACTCCATACAGCAGAGACCTCTACAATGTTACCTCGACTAGCAACCGTTCCTGCAGCTCCTGCAATCGAACACTTATTTGTACCAGTATTCCATATTCCTCCTAATGCAGTACATATTTGTTGCCCTGTTTGAGATCCTCCTGTTGCGTCAGCAATACATATTGGTGTACCGTCCTGATTAGCACCCCTCATAACCTGACCTGTACTACAGCTCTGAGCTATTCTTCTTTGAAGATAAGTAGTGTCAGCAGAAACCGTTCCTGTGGTTATTATAGGACTAGGAGTGAGTATGATTCCTGAACCTTGATTTATTTGTGTAACCCCTGCTGTTCCAGTTGAACCCCCACCACCCTGCATATCCACCACAAGAATGGTTCCATTCGTACAATCAATGTTCGCTGTCCACATTTGAGTACTCCATTTACCACTTGTGTAAAACATAGTTCCGTTCATTTTTGCACTTTGGTAAGGAGCAAGACAGTTTATCGCACGATACCTTGATGTGCCCGCGCCACCATTTGCTTGTGCCCCAACACAAGCTGGAGCTGAGCCGCTTACCACAGTTCCATTGTTGTTACATACTGAGAAAGAAGCTCCACTACTAGATGTTCCAGCAAATGAACAAGCTGTACTATTCCATGTTCCACCAAGATC
>CAYZPE010000007.1:0-25800 GCA_964480575.1 uncultured Candidatus Saccharibacteria bacterium | reverse complement strand
CTAAATTGTGCAAGGCATTTTTAAATTTTTTATTACTGTGCTCTTTGAAAATTTCCTGAAGTTTTGTATTTAATTGTCCGTAATCGAGTGTTGGCAAAATGTCGAGAGATATAAACACATCTCCATATTTAAGGAGCTCACCGATATCTTTGCTCATGTTTAAAATAGTTGGTCCACTTACGCCAAAGTGGGTAAAAAGAATTTTTCCCTTTACAGAGTCCTGTTTTGCATTATTTTGAAAAAGACTGATTTTAATATCTTTAAGTGTAATTCCCTGGAGGCGTTTTGGCCACGCTTCATAGACAGCAACAGGTACAAGAGCAGCTTCAGGCTCATTTACTTTATGTCCAAGCTCTTTAAGCCATTCAAATCCTTCACCAGTTGAACCAGTTTCAGGTCGAGACTTTCCACCTGTTGCAAGTACGAAAGATTTTGCCTTTATTTTCTTTCCATTTTTAAGAACCAGAGTTTGAATTGTTTTGTTGTCTTTTTCAAGCCCGCGAACAGGGGAGTTTGAAAGAATTGTTACTCCACCTTCTTTTATGTATTCCACGAGCACGTTCCAAACAGATTGTGCTTTTTCAGTACGAGGGAACACTCGTCGTTCTGCCTCAACTTTTGTATCCATTCTTCGTTTATGAAAGAAGTCGAGAGTTTCTGTCACGCTCCATTGTGAAAAAGCAGAGAAAAGGAATTTATCGTTTTCTTTAAATCGTTTAAGAAGTTCACGAACATCAGGTTGATTGTTTGTGACGTTACATCGGCCTCCGCCAGTGATCAGAAGCTTTTTTCCAAGAGTGTCATTCTTTTCAATCAAAATAACCTTGAGTCCACGCTCACTCGCGCGGCCTGCTGCCATCATGCCAGAAGGTCCACCGCCAATAACGGCTACGTCCCATATTGTGTCGCGCACTGAAGTCATAAGGCGCCATATTAGCATATGATTGACAAAAAAGCATTTTAGGTATATACTTATAGAGTAAGTAAATTAAGCATTCTCTCCAGTTTTGCCCTAGGTATTTCCTTCGGGATCTCTCTTACGGTATAGAGACCATCGTCTTTATTGACTAGCGAGTGAGTGGAAACGATCATTTTTGATTGTTTCTCAAACGAGCGACGTCAATAGAAGGTCAAAAAGACCGACTATTTTGAAACTCATAGAGACAAAGGTTTCTTACGCATTAATATTTAGGGAATCTTCCCACTATTCGAAGGCAGGCCTTTAGTGTGCTTTGTCCTCGATCTCAATTTTATGTTTAAACCAAATATAGCAACAAGTAGAACAGGAACGTTTAGTAGAAAACCATACTCTGGATCCTCAAGACCTTCTTTTAAGAAGAGTTTTTCAGGAACTCGAAATCGCAGTAGTGGCAACCGCGGTAACTTTGGTAAAGGACAATATATCAATCCTTTAAAATTTGTTAACAAAGCAATCATTACAGAAGAGGTTGTGGTCTTTAAACCAGAGCATCTTTTTTCCGACTTTAAAATCGAAGAAAAATTAAAGACAAGTATTGTTACAAAAGGTTATAAAGAGCCAACTCCAATTCAGGATAAAGCGATTCCTCACATACTTCGAGGTGAGGACGTGGTTGGTATTGCAAATACAGGTACAGGTAAAACTGCAGCCTTTCTTATTCCTCTTATTAACAAAATTCTTTTAAATCCAAATGAGAAGGTTTTGGTTGTGGTTCCTACACGAGAGCTTGCGATTCAGATTCAGGATGAACTCCATGGATTTGCGCGAGGTCTCAATATCTTCTCTGTATGTTCTGTGGGAGGTGCACCGATCGGTCCTCAGATTGCAGGACTTCGACGAAACCCTCAGTTTGTTATCGGAACACCAGGAAGACTTAAGGATTTAATCGAGCGAAAGCTTTTAAATCTCGCTCAATTCAAAACAGTTGTTTTGGACGAAGCTGATCGAATGCTCGATATGGGATTCATCAATGATATGCGATTTATGATGGCAAAAATGCCGACAGATCGTCATACACTCTTCTTCTCAGCGACTCTTTCTTCTGATATTGAAAAGCTTATTAAGGATTTCTTGAAAGACCCTGTACGAATTTCTGTTAAGACGCAAGATACGTCAAAGAACGTTGAACAAGATATCGTTAAGATTTCTCAGGGTACAACAAAGCTTGATGTGCTCGAAAACCTTTTAAGACAGAGCGGCTTCGACAAGGTTCTTATTTTCGGACGAACTAAGCACGGCGTTGAGAAGCTTGCAAAAACTCTTGTTCTAAAGGGTTTCAAAGCAGAGTCAATCCACGGAAATAAAAACCATTCAAAGAGACAGAAAGCTCTAACTCTATTTAAGGCAAGTCATGTAAATATTCTTGTTGCGACAGACGTTGCAGCTCGAGGTTTGGATATTGCGGGCATTAGCCACGTGATCAACTTCGATGTGCCAGCGACATATGATGACTATGTTCACCGTATTGGCCGAACAGGAAGAGGTGATAAGAAAGGAAAGGCACTTACATTTATTGAATAACACAACAACACCCGCTATAGCGGGTGTTGTACTATTTGACAAATGTATCAAAATTTACTATAGTAGTGTTTCAAACTTTATGAAAAAAACACCACAAGAAGTACTTCCAAAAAAGAAAGTTTCCCAGCCAGGCAAGTGGATTGAACGTCCACGCCGTATGGAAATTTTGACATGTTCTTGTGGTAATAAATACGTAAAATCTCGACCGAATCAGAAGGTCTGCGTCCGCTGTATTAATGAGATGGTGGCTAAATAATCAGTAATAAAATTATTAAAAACAGCCCCCACCCTAGGGTGGGGGCTGTTTTTAAATGATATGGATGTTTTGTTTAATTATCAGGATAGTCAATCATTGACATAAATAATTTTTAATACCAATGTCATGAACGGACAATGTACGCTTGTAGCGTAAAATAACCCTGAAATAAGGAGGTACTATGATTTTTGATTTGCTTTGGCAGGCGAGTACTAGTCTTCGGAAATTTTCTCTACGAAGATCAGAGTATGAAAAAAAATTCTGGTCGGCAAATAAGATCAATTTTGATCCTGTTCAAATGCCTCAGTCTAAAGAGCGACGACCAGACAGGTTGGATGTCGCGATTGTTGAGCTGCAATCATGTAAGAGTTTTTCCATCGGTATGGAAGTGCGTGATCATCAGGGTCGCTCGTGGAATCATGCTAGCGTTCTCGATGCTATGTATGTTGGGACGAGATACCCTCAAGTCATAAGAAAGCACAAAGAGGTTCTTGTTCTTGGATCTCTTGGGCCTGTGAGTTTTGCACCAGCTTGTGATCTTGGAAAATTTTGTCCAGCCCTGTTTGTTTTTTCTGACCATAGAGATGTCAGTGTCTCCTTGGGTATTGAAAGGGTGGATAAAAAACGTAATGGGTTTGTTTCAATCCCAGGTGGAACGAAAATTCTGGTCTGGTCTCGTCGGTAAGAGATGAGTATTAGGGCGGCTCACAAGTGAGCCGCCCTAATTTTTTAGCACAGTGGTTTTTTCTCTGGCATCCCAGGACGACGAGGGTATTTTTCTGGTGTGGGTCCGATTTTTTCAATAATAATAAGTTGTCTTTCTTCGAGGTCAGGAACTTTGATTGGCACAATATTTGAGATACTTCCGCCTAAAGTTTTGATCGAGATTTTTGCTGATTCAATCTCGTCTTGATTTGCCATTTTTTGCGCAATAAATATTCCACCAAATTTTAGAAAAGGCAGACAGTATTCAGCGAGAATCTTAAGATCAGCAACCGCTCTACTTACTACAACATCAAAAGATTCACGGAAACGGAGATCTTGGCCAGCATCTTCTGCGCGTGAGTTTATGATTTTAACGTCAGCAAGGTCAAGCTTTTTTACTACATGCTCGAGAAAATCTGTTTTCTTTTTAGTTGCTTCGAGGAGTCCGAGAGCAACCTCGCGCCGTACGATTTTAAGAGGAAGCCCTGGAAAACCAGCTCCAGTACCCACATCAAGTATTGAAGTAATCTTTGGTCCAATATGAGGTAGAAGAGTGAGTGAGTCGAGAAAGTGCTTTAAAATAATTTCTTTGTCAGTCGTGATTCCTGTAAGGTTTGTTTCTTTATTCCATCCCTTAAGTTCACTTAGTAAAATTTCAAATCTCTCGATTTCTTTTGTGCCGAGTTCAACTCCGAGTCCTGCCGCTCTTTTTTTAAAATCTTCCATAAGTGTATTGCCGCGATTATAGCATGATTATGATAGTGTAAGTTGAATTATATAGCTTTTATGAAAGAAAATACACTAAAAACAAACGAAGAATGGAAAGAAAAACTTACACCTGAGGAATATAGTGTGATGTGTGAAAGTTGAATTCGATTGTTGTTGGTGACGAAGTTGTGCCAAAGTTCTTGTAGAATTTATTTTGAAAGCCCGGCGCGCATGCGCGCCGGGCTTTTGTTATACTAAAACCCTTATGAAAGATCGAGAAGAAAAGCCACTTACGTTTGTTGTTTTCGGAGTTACAGGTGACTTATTTCGAAAAAAACTTGCTCAGGCACTGTTTGACCTCTACGCAGAAGGTTTTCTTCCAGAAAAGTTTCGAATCGTAGGTTTTGCTCGAAGATCGCTTACTCATGATGACGTGCGAAAAAGTGTAAAGGAAATTATTGAGCAAAAAAAGCCTGATCAGAGAAAGGTTGATTTATTTCTCCAGAATATTTTTTATGAGCAAGGTGAAATGTCAGACATGGAAAGCTTTAAGGCTTTTGCTCTAAAGCTTGGTGCTTATGATACGGAATGGGGCGTCTGTTCAAATAAAATTTTTTATCTTGCTGTTCCGCCAATACTCTACGAAACAATCTTTAATAATTTGAGCGCTTCAGGGTTAACTCTTCCGTGTGCTCCGGGAACACCGGATGATAAATTTGCATGGACGCGTGTTTTGGTGGAGAAACCCTTTGGCAACAATCTTGTTGAAGCAGAAAAACTTGATGCTTTACTCGGAAAGCTCTTTAAGGAAGATCAGATTTTTCGTATAGATCATTATTTGGCGAAAGAAACAATTCAAAATATTTTAAGCTTCAGATTTTCTAATGCAATTTTTGAGCCTTTATGGAGTAGAAAATATATTGAAAAAATCGAGATTCGATTTCTTGAAGCGCATGTGGTTGGGGAGCGTGGATCTTCGTACGATGGTGTGGGTGCGCTTCGAGATGTTGGTCAAAACCACATGCTTCAAATGCTTTCTTTGATAGCTATGGAAAATCCAGACAGACTTGAGTCAGATCTTATACGAGCTGCTCGGGCAAAACTTCTTTCAAAAGTTCGTCTTATGAAGGGTAAGGAAATTACGCGCGCGCAATATGAAGGGTATCGACAGGAGAAGGGTGTTGCAAGTGACTCTGAAACAGAAACATATTTTAAAGTTCCTTTGGAGATAAAAAATTCTCGCTGGAAAGGTGTTCCATTCTATTTAGAAAGCGGTAAGGCACTTCATGAATCAAGAGTTGAGATTGAAATATATTTCAAGGCTCCGAAAGAATATTGTGTTTGTCCGATAGAGCATACAGAAGGTCATCAGAATAAACTTACGTTTACTATTCAGCCGAACGAGGCAATATCACTTCTTTTTTGGGCGAAAAGTCCAGGCTTTCAATTTGGTCTGGAGCCTCAAACACTTTCATTTTCACAAGCCAGAGATACAATTGTTCGTAAGATACCAGATGCATACGAGCGAGTTCTCTATGATGCTGTAAAGGGGGATCAGACACTTTTTACTAACACAAAAGAGGTGCTTGCCGAATGGGGAATTATCATGCCAATTCTTAAAAAGTGGGGTGATGTGCCTCTTAATCGTTATAAAAAAGGCTCGAAGTCTGGAGAATTTATCACCGATGTAGGGCGAGAGAAACACAAAAATTGATAAAATATGTACTTGTGTCTTATACTTTAAGAAATTAATAATGATTTTTATATGGATACTAAAATTTACCGCAACCCAATTGTAATAGGGGCAGGACTTCTAGCTTTAGGGTTAATTAGTGCCACATTTATTGGCGGGTCAGTTTTTTACAAAATTCGCTCGATTAACACGCTTTCAGTTGTTGGATCAGCAAAAACTCGAGTGACCGCCGATCTTGCAAAGTGGACATTTACTATTTCTGAAGTAGCTGACGAGTATTCGCTTCAGTCTGGCTACGCACGTCTTGCAAAGAGTCTCTCACAAGTTGATAAATTTCTCTCGTCAAATGGCATTGCCTCAAAAGATATTGTGATAAGTCCTGTTTTGCAGAATGAGAAATATGAGTATGATCCAAGTGCTCAGGGTGGTCCCCGTGAGTTTGATCTTCGTCAGGATGTTACGGTCTCATCTTCGGATGTTGAAAAGATAAATAATCTCGCAAAAAATACTGAAGTGTTGGTGCGAGCAGGGGTATTTGTGCTTACTCAGTATCCTCAGTTTTATTATTCAAAACTTGCTAACCTCCGCGTTTCTCTTTTGGGTGATGCAGTTCGTGATGCTAAAGCAAGAGCAGTACAACTAGCAGAGAGTAGTGACAGAAAAATTGGCACACTCCAGTCTGCGTCATCGGGTGTTGTGCAAGTGCTTTCTCCAGATTCAGTCGAGGTTTCTGACTATGGTCAGTACGATACTGTCAGTATTGAAAAAGATGTTATGGTTACGGTACGTGCAGCATTTTTTGTGCGTTAATTATGAAAAAAAATACTTCATGGGGTAATGTCGCAGATTGGTACAATGATACTGTAAGTGATCCTGATTCATACCAAAATAAAGTTCTTCTTCCGGGTGTCTTAAGACTTCTCAACTTGAAGTCTGGGCAAAAGGTTCTTGATGTGGCATGTGGGCAAGGTTTTTTCTCTCGAGAATTTCAAAAGACCGGAGCAAAGGTGGTTGGGGTAGATATTTCCCCAGAGCTTGTAGAAATCGCAAAGAAAAATTCTTCTTCAGAAATTGAGTATCATGTTTCGTCTGCTGATTTACTTTCGTTTCTAAAAGATGCGTCATGCGATGCGGTGTCGGTTGTGCTTGCTGTTCAGAATATGGAAAATATCGCAGCCGTATTTCGTGAGTGCAAAAGAGTGCTTAGATCAGAAGGAAAACTTGTAGTTGTTTTGAATCATCCAGTACTCCGAGTGCCCCGAAGATCCAGTTGGGAATTTGATGAAGAGAAACAAGTTCAGTTTAGAAGACTTGATGGATATCTTTCAGAATCTAAAGAGGAAATTGAAATGCATCCTGGTAAAAAAGATGGAGTAAAAACAATTTCATTTCATCGGCCGCTTCAGGTGTATGTGAAAAATCTTGCTAATGCCGGGTTTGTTATAACACGCCTTGAAGAGTGGACTTCACACAAACAAAGTGAAGAGGGGCCTCGAAAGAAAGCTGAAGATAAGTCTCGAAAGGAGTTTCCTTTATTTCTCGCTCTTGAGTGTGCGTCATCGTAAGATATTGACATTTACTGTGTTAATGATTATATAGATCAGGTTGATCATTTTTCATTTCTCTTACAAAAGGGATTGTCATAATGCGAACGTACAAGTGGTATGTCCAGCCGCATGATAGCGGTACGAACACTGTTATTGTAGACCTGCCCGGCATCGATCGCGAGAATGGATTTGGTGAGGTTTTGTGTGGCGATGGGAATCGGCGTTCAATGTGGAGTACTCCCGGCAGAAGTACGATATCCGCTCTTAAAAAGAGCAGGGATGACCTCGGGCTTGATTTCACCATCTGGGTTCAGGCGGGTAATGGAAAAGTTCGCGTATCACCTCTTGACTCACTTCAGGTGCGAAGGAAATCAAGAAGAGGTATGAAAAACCAAATGTCCTTCACCTACAGGTGAAGGACATTTTTCATATATAAATATGAGAATTGTCAACTTGAATTGATGTTGTGGTGTGATACTCTAATGCTGTTAAACATTAATCACAAATTCTTTTATGGAAAAGAGCGGAATTTCAAACGCAACAATAGTTGCTCTCATTGTAGGTCTCGTATTGGGTTTTGCTGGTGGTGCATATTGGTACAAAGGCAAGATGGCAAAAATAGCAACAACAAGAAATGTTGTTACTGATGATAAGACAAAGCCTGCAACCACTACGGTAACTACTAAGCCGGTAAGCACAACTGATGAAGATAAAGCTCCTATATCGATTGTTGTAGATACAAATATTATTTCAGCAGCAAATCAATCTGCTGGTGCAACTGTTACTGTAAGTAAGGTTTCTTCAAACACAGAAATCTGGGTTGCTGTACGTGAAGATAATGGTGGACTTATGAGTAATGTGTTGGGTGCAAAGAAGGTGTCTGCAGGAGTAACTGAAAATGTTGTTATTCAACTACTTCGAGCAACAAAAGCTAACTCAAAATACTATATTGTTCTCTATAAAGATAATGGAGACGGAGCATTTGACAGTAAGAAAGACACTATTATAGAGTCTGATGGTCGCGTAGTTGTTTCTACATTTAGAACTCTATAGAAACCAATCGAATACACAGAAAAAGCCCGCCGTAGAGCGGGCTTTTTTGTTGTCTATGAAGGTATGTACATATAAAATATTTCTGGTATAGTGGTAATGGGTCGATCTTTCTAAGGAGGTATCTCATGCCATCAGATAGGTTTTTGAAAATGATTCTGGTTCTGATTTTAACCAGTTTCATTGTGACCTCCGTCTTGTCGCAGACAGGATGTGCGGTTCGTCAGTACGAGTACTATCATGTGGAGTATGAGGAATGTGACCATGGGCCTTATCGGAGGCTTGATTACTACAATAATCAACGCCACCACCATCATCGGTATCGTTACTAACGGAGGGTGCTAGATCTGGATCGTCTCCCATCCTCCTGAAGTTGTTGTAAGCTTGGTGTGCACATTCCCCTGTGTGCGCACTAAGCTTTTTTCTTTGCTATGAATTCTCTTATTTCTACATTACAAAAAGGTGGAGTTGCAGTTATTCCGACTGACACACTTTATGGTCTTGTTGCACAAGCTTTAAACAAAGAGTCAGTTTTAAGAGTGTTTTCTATAAAAAAACGCACTCCAACAAAACCTTTTATAATTCTTATTTCTTCTTTTTCGGATTTGTCGCTTTTTGATGTGTTTCTTGATGAAAAAACTCTTGAAGTTCTTAAGAGGGTTTGGCCTGGAAAGGTAAGTATAATTCTACCTCTTTTAAAAAAAGAATCCCAAGAAACATTTGAATACCTGCATCGTGGAACATCTACTCTTGCTTTTCGTCTTCCTCGCAATAAAGAACTTCTGGATCTTGTAAAAGAAACAGGTCCTCTTATTGCGCCAAGTGCTAATAGAGAAGGAGAAAAAACTGTAGAAACAATTCTAGAAGCAAAAGCATATTTTAAAGAAGATGTTGATTGGTATCTGGATGGTGGAAAGGTTGTAGGTGAACCCTCAACGCTCATTTCTTTGATTGATGGAAAAATAAAAATATTACGTCAAGGAGCTACTCTTATATAATTGTTTTTCATCCTTTCTTGTGGCACTATAACTTCGGACAGCATCCAATGTTGGATGCTTTTTGTTTAGTTCTTTTACAATTCAAGATAAGGGGTCATCTTATGGCTATCAAGCTTTCGAATGGTCATGTATTCACGTATCTCGTTGCTAGTGGTGCTCTCAAGTATGACGGTTCTGGGTGGTGGTTTGAGAAGTATTTCATGCGCTTTTTTAATCTTTGGAATGGTCTTATTGATCCGCGGCTTTTTACGGTGATCGGTAAATCCATTACGCGAGAACCTAAAAAGGGAAACCTCAAATGGACTGACATGTTTGGTTTTGGTTGTGTCCGTCACATCAAGGATGGTGTGGTGAATGCTGTCGGTCTTACAAATCCAGGTTTTGATTGGTGGATGAAGGACGTAGCTCCCCGAGTGAAGAGTCTTCCGTGGAAACTCATTATGTCTCTGTACGGAACGCCGGAAGAGCTTGCTCAGATGGCGAAGGTGCTCGAGGAAAGTAAGTGTGGGATTGTGGCAATTGAAGTTAATGTTTCGTGCCCCAATACTCATGACGGATTACCTGATATTGATTATGTGATCCGTTCCATGAAGGTAGTCAAGGAAAACACTTCGTTGCCGATTATTGCAAAGCTTTCACCAGATCAAGATTACAAGACAATTGTTCCACTTGTTGCGAGCATGGTTGAAGCGATCGACATCAATACTGCACCTTGGAATCTTGTGTTTGATGAGGCTCTTGATCAGACATCGAGTCCGCTTGCACATCTTGCTAAAACTGGAGGTGGTGTTTCGCTTATGGCTGCTCGTGGTTGTACGTGGAGGATGATTAGAGAGCTTGTTGGACTCGAGCTTCTTCCTGTTATTGGCTGTGGCATTATGAAGCATGAAGACATGGCTTGTCTTTTGAATGGGTATGGTGTTAGGGCGATCAGTTTTGGAGCAATCCATATTCCAAATTTTTGGAAACCGTGGACGTGGGGAAACCCAGCAAAACCGACTCGTTTTGTGCGTAAGCACATGCGTGAACAGGCAGAAAAATGTCCCTACAAGGTTTAATTAAACTTAAACGAAAGGAATTCCAGATGGTGACAGCTAATGAAACGATTAAAGTTGATGCGCTTGCAAATACACACTCACATCTCCGTGAAGGTGAATCTGTCGACTTTCTCATTGAAAAGGCAATCGAAGGTGGTGCTGATGTGCTTCTTCCGATGCCGAACACAAAAGATGGTCTCAGGACGGCCGAAGAAGTGAGTGTCTACGTAGATAGAGCGCGGAGTTTGGTGCCGCAAGGTGAGACAATGCACTTTATTCCCACAATGCTTCTTACGGAGATAACACCTCTAGATGAGATTGCTCGTGCTGCCGATAATGGAATCAAAGATGTAAAAGTCTATCCTTATTTGCGAACCACGAATTCTGTTTACGGAGTACGTCATTACGGTCGTATTATCGATCTTGTTCGGGAGTGTGGAAAATATGGAGTGAAAGTTCATTTTCACCCTGAGCATCCGTGGATGCAGCTTGGTAGTCGAGATGCTGAGTATTTCTTTCTTCCGATTGTCGATATATTTCTCAATGAAACTGAAGCTGTGATTGTGTGGGAGCATGGTACAGATGCTCGGTGTATTCCGTTTTGGAAGGAGATGGCAAAAAGTGGCAGATTTTCTGTCACTTTGACACCACATCACTTGCTCACAAACGAAGACCTCACATTTGGAGATGTGCGGTCTACGTGCAAGCCTCCAATTAAGACGGAGCGAGATCGTACAGATCTCCTGCGCCTCATTGAGGAGGGTAATTCGTGGGTGATGGCGGGTCCTGACGACGCTCCACATCCAACGGAAAAGAAACATGTGTATGAAGGATGTTGCGCTTGTGGTGCGTACCATGCTCCATTTCTTCTCCCTCTCTATGCTCATGCTTTAGGTCATCTTCTCCAAACATCGAAAGGGATTGAAACATTCGTGAACTTCACAAGTAGAAATGCTCGGAAGCTTCATGGTTTACCTAATGCTGGTCGACGTACCCTCGTAAGGAAATCATTCCAGATTTCAAATTCATACTGGATTCGCCCCTGGAAGGTGGAGCCTTTCTGGGCAGGTCAGACGATTGACTGGAGTCTTGTAAAAGAATCTTGAATTGTTGTTTTGAAATCAAAGACCGAGGGTGATACCTCGGTTTTTTTATATACATTTAAAAACTACCAGGATAAAAAGCAAGTCGACAGTATTTTTATGCTGATGATATACTATCCGAATGAAAAGCATTATACGCCTTGTTTCGGTCCTTGTTATTGTCGGTTTGGTCTGCTGGGGAATTTATTACGTTATCAAGCAGTCTACATCAGGAGAGGTTACTTTAAAGCCTGCCATTACAAGTATTACACTTGAGAAACCAAACTTTGTTATAAAAGGTAAGGCCCTTTCGAAGGTTGATGTATGGGCAGTTCCAACAGGTACAGGTATAACTGAAAAAGATCATCGTCAGATTGGAGTTGCTGCCCTTGGAACTATTGATTCAAAGGAACAGCGATGGGTTATTCCAGTTCCACGAGAACCAATGTTGCTTACTGAAATTTATGCAAAAGGATTTGATGAAAAGGGAAATCTTGTTGGAAAGGTTACTCTTCCAATAACCGGAGCAAGTGATATTTATCGTGAACTCTGGCTCGAAGCTCCTCAGCAGTCACTCTTTCTTAAGGTTGGAGAAACAGGCAAAATGGGTGAGTTATCGGTTAAGGTTCTCCGTGTTATTTCTGACAGTCGTTGCCCGATAGATGTTCAATGTATCCAAGCGGGGAATACTGTGGTTGAAGTCGAACTTACACAAGGCACAAAAAAGAGTACACTCAGTCTTGCTTCAGATGAGGACGGTAAACCGTATGAAGGATATTTTGTGCAAATTCTTGACGTTCTACCAGAGCCAAAATCTACCGTGAAAATCGAAGAAAAAGATTATATAATCACACTTTCTGTTCTGAAGGATGTAAAACTATAAAGAAAGGGTGAGGGGTTTAAAAAAGAGAGCACGCTATGCTCTCTTTTTTATTTGAATGTCTCATTTTATTTTTAAATCTTATACACAGCACATCTTTACATTACGTAGCAATAAGAGTATATTTTTTAAGGATTGATTTCCTTATGGAAAAGGAATCACGGCATCCTTGAGAGCCGAAATCTCAAGTCAGGGTTCGTTGAATTGAAAGGGGATCCAAATGGGTCAGATGCACATATCGGGTTCGGTCGTCGATGTCTTTCGTAGGCCACGGAAAAAAGGTTCGGCTGGTAAGGGCAAGCCTGTTCAGGGTGGTTTGAGCAACTCTCCTCCTCTGACGGGGACGGCGTTGTTCAAAAGGAAAGCTTCTGGACCGCCTCGTCTAGAAGCAGTGTGTGGAAATTACACAATTGTGATATTGGGGCACCACCCAGCCATTCCTGCTGGGGCATTGAGAGGTTACGAAATCATCGGCAATGAGGAGGGATCGGAAGTTCGCTTCATTGCGAAAATTCTTCCGAAAAGGAAGGGGGGCTGAGGAAGTTTAAGTGAAATTTTAAATACTCTAACGAAAAAGCCGTATGTTCTGGAGGAACATACGGCTTATTTTTATATTTTAAAATTAAACAAAAACCCTCCCTAGCTCAGGATGGTTTTTGTTTCTACTACAGCATCTTCTTTATATGGCACTCCATCTTTAATGGGTACCTTTCTAATTATTTCTATAATCTCTTCTTCATTTTCAGTAATTGTGTAGAGTTGTGTATCTTCTGGATCAATCATTTCTTTCTTAAGTATGTGTTCCTTGATGAAGCTGTCGAGTGCGTTCCAGTATTCGTTTCCAACTAAAATAATAGGCACTTTTTCAATTTTATGTGTTTGTACTAATGTAAGAATTTCAGAAAATTCATCGAGCGTCCCAAATCCTCCAGGAAAGAAAATATAAGCTTCAGCTGAAAAAGAAAGACATACCTTTCTGCTGAAAAAATAATGAAATGCTAAATGGTTGGTAAGGTATGGGTTTGTCGTCTGTTCTTTAGGTAGCTTGATCGTGAGTCCAACTGAATTACCTTTAGCTTCAAATGCACCCTTATTAGCGGCTTCCATAATGCCAGGTCCTCCCCCTGTCATGACTGTGTGTCCAAGCGCATGAACAATCTTTGCAGCAAGTGAGCGAGCTTTTTCATAATAAAAATCACCCGTAGGTAGGCGTGCTGATCCAAAGAAGGTTACTGATTTTGGGTGGTTGATAAGGAATTCAAATCCATCATTAAATTCTTTTTGTATTAAATCTATACGTTTATGGAGTGTATCGTGAATTTTTTCAAGTGTAAGAGGTGGTATTCCTGAATGTTTCTCGTTGTGTTTGAGTGTTTCTTCTTTGTTCATATATACATTGTATCGTTCCTTAACTCTTTTGCAATAAATGAAATTAAGGTATATTTAGTCCATTATTCGAAGAGGTAATTATTCCTATGCTTACGAAATATCAATGGATAGGTGTTGTTGCGGCTGTGGTTGTAGTATTTGTCATTTTTGGTTTTGACAATATTTTCAATTCACTCATTTGGAGCGACGGAGAGGATCATCTTCCTGTTTCGGAAGAGTTAGGTGGAAATACTATGAGTACAGATAAAGCAGAATTGCAAATTATAGACGTGGTTGTTGGAACTGGAGCTGAGGCAAAAGCTGGATCTCTTGTTTCTGTTCACTATACAGGTACTTTTATGAACGGTATCAAGTTTGATAGTTCGGTTGATCGTGGTGCCCCAATTGAATTCGAGCTCGGTTCAGGCTATGTGATCAAAGGTTGGGATCAAGGACTTCTAGGTATGAAGGTAGGTGGTAAAAGAAAGTTGGTAATTCCGCCAGGTCTTGCATATGGTGGAGATGCGCGAGGTTCGATTCCTCCAAACTCAACACTCCTTTTTGATGTTGAGCTTATGGGTGTTAAATAAATACGGTAGAAAAAAGCAAAACCACTCTTAAGGAGTGGTTTTGCTTTCTAGGATGAATGAGGTTAGTCTCAATTGATATGGATGATTTCAGTTTTACAATACAAAAAAAAGGTGAAGGTCTTGCTCGTGCAGGTACTATTCATACACCGCATGGAGACATTCAAACTCCGGCTTTTGTGACTGTGGGAACAAAGGCAACGGTAAAAGCGCTCTCACCTGAGCAGGTTAAAGATATGGGTTCGCAAGTTATTCTTGCAAATACCTACCACCTTTATCTTGAGCCGGGTGATGAACTTGTTAAAAAAGGAGGGGGGTTGCATAGGTTTATGAACTGGAATGGTCCCACCATGACAGACTCAGGTGGATTTCAGGTTTTCTCTCTCGGTGCTGCATTTGGTAAGGGGGTAACAAAATTTGCTTCAACCACAGAGGTTGAATTTTCTGTTGAGGTAGATCTAGATATGCAGTCAAAGTCAATTTTACCTTTGGCAAAAATTGACGAAGAGGGTGTAGATTTTCGAAGTCATATAGATGGAAGCGCACACAGACTTACTCCAGAAAAATCTCTTCAGATTCAGCACAATATTGGTGCAGATATTATTTTCGCTTTTGACGAATGTACATCACCTCAAGCTCCGTATGAATATCAAAAAGAAGCTCTCGACAGAACTCATCGATGGGCAAAGCGAAGTTTAGATGAACACAAAAGACTGGGCGGACCGCAGGCTCTTTTTGGTATTGTGCAAGGAGGTAAACATGAAGATTTGCGAAAAGAAAGTGCTCGACAAATTGGTTCTATGGATTTTGATGGTTTTGGTATTGGAGGTTCATTTACCAAGGAAGATATCGGCACAGCAGTTCGTTGGGTTAATGAATTGTTGCCCGAAGATAAACCTAGACATCTTTTGGGAATTGGTGAGCCTCGAGATTTATTTTTAGGAGTAGAAAGCGGATGTGACACATTTGATTGTGTTGCTCCGACACGTATTGGCAGGAATGGAGCGTTGTATACAAAAGAGGGAAGAATCAATATTTTAAATGCACGCTACGCAGAAGATTTTTCCCCACTTGATCAGGATTGTGAGTGTTATGCCTGCAAAAATTATACGAGGGCATATGTCGCACATCTTTTTCGTGTGAAAGAAATGTTTGCGGGGACACTTGCTTCGATACATAACTTGTATTTTTTAACTAAGCTAGTTTCTGATATGAGAAAAGCTCTTATTGAAGATAATTTTAGCGAGTATAAAGCGGATTTTTTGAAGAAGTACTATAAAGTAGATACGGCTTCAAATGTTTGACAATAATTACTTTGATGGTACACTAAAACAGTATTGTACATTGAAAGTTTTCTCCGAGCCCTGAGAAGGTCTCGGAGCCGGGGAAGGCTCTCTTGTTTAAAACCGTGAGCTCAGCTCACACAATAAAAGGAGGGTTTTATGCCTCAAGTAACACCAATTCAGGATTTGTTGTTTACGAAATTTGCAAAAGGTGAAAAAGAAGCAGGTGACAAACTCTTCAGTGAATTGTATAGTCCTAGCATTAGCTTTGTGATGAAAAAATACGGACTATTTTTTCAAGATGCTGAAGAGGTGTTTCAGAATACTTTTATTGCTGTAACTACCCACAAAGATGTGTTTAGTGGTGCGGGTTTTGTCTCTTGGTTTTTCTCGATTCTTGACAACAGGGCTAAACACTTATTTGGGAAGAAACATGGAGGAAAGAGATTACCTCTTTCCTCCATTGAATTTTCTGTAGATGATCAAGATGTTTTCTCCAAAAGGTGCCCAGAATTGATTCGAAGACTTCGTTTTGCACTTGCACGTCTAGAACCTCGGTCCTTGGAAATCTTTTCTGTATCTGTCTTTCAGGATAGAACGTATGCAGAAATAGCTGAAGACTACGGACTTACTAGGGGTGGCGTTTCCGGTGCTATTCATGATATAAAAAAAATCCTGAGTAGGATTATTGAGAACCCTACTTGTGTGTATAGGGTTGCTGACCATGATTTAATAAAATGTTTCAGTAAACTATCACAAAAAAATAAGGCAGCAGTAAGTCTTGTTCGATTTGATAAGCTTTCGCCTGAAGAGGCGGCGAAAAAGCTGGGCATTAAACCAACAAGTTTGAAGTCTAGACTGCTTTCAAGTTATGCGAGAGTTAGGTTTGAGCTCAATAAAGCTCGAACAGGTAGTTGATTTCTCTCAGAACCTGTCACATGACAGGTTCTTTTCTTTTTATGTATTTCAAAGTATTGTTTCAATATTCACATGTCTCAAAAATTTAAACTACAAAGCGAATACAAACCTGCTGGCGATCAGCCAGAAGCTATAAAAAAGCTCTTAGAAGGTATAAAGGAAGGTCAGCGTTATCAAACGCTTTTAGGTGTGACTGGTTCTGGAAAAACATTTACCGCTGCTAATGTAATTGCAAAAGTTAATAAGCCGACTTTGGTTATTGCTCACAATAAAACTCTTGCCGCTCAGCTTGCTCAAGAGTACAAAGAATTTTTCCCTGAAAATGCAGTTCACTATTTTGTTTCATACTATGACTACTATCAGCCAGAGGCGTACATGCCTGTTACTGACACATATATCGAGAAAGAAGCTCAAATAAACGAAGAGATTGAGCGTTTGCGTCATGCTTCTACTCAAGCACTTCTGACACGCAAGGACGTAATTGTTGTAGCATCCGTCTCTTGTATTTATGGTCTCGGTTCTCCTGTTGAGTACGAGAAGGTTAATATGAAAATATCGAAAGGCGATTCAATTTCGCGTGGAGAGTTTGTGCGCAAGCTTATTGCAATTCATTTTGAACGAACAATTGCAGATCTCAAGCCAGGTCTTTTTAGGGCGCTTGGTAATACGGTTGAAGTAATGCCTGTCAATGAAAAAGCAATTTACCGAATTGAAATTGACGGAGAAATTATTACAAGTATTACAGTCATAGATCCAATTTCGCGTGAGATTATAAAAGAAACCCCTGTCTTTTTTCTTTTTCCTGCAAAACATTTTATTACTTCAAAAACCGAAATTGACCGTGCGGCAAAAGACATAAGTCATGAACTTGCAGAACGTCTGAAAGAGCTTCAGGCAGAAGGAAAAAATCTCGAAGCTGAAAGACTTAAGCGTCGAACAAACTACGATCTCGCCATGATTCGTGAAATTGGCTATTGCAACGGTATCGAAAATTACTCTCGTCACTTCTCAGGTAAAATTCCAGGTGAGCCGCCAGATTCGTTGCTTTCATACTTACCTCACAATCCTGACGGGAGCCCAGATTTTTTGACGATTATTGATGAGTCTCACGTAACAGTGCCGCAAATTGGAGGTATGCAGGCGGGCGATGCGTCTCGAAAACAATCCCTTATCGATCATGGTTTTAGGTTGCCTTCAGCACGAGACAATCGCCCTCTCAAATTTCATGAGTTTGAAGAAAGGATTGGGCAAACTATTTTTACCTCTGCTACACCAGGAAAGTTTGAGGCCGAAAAAAGCACACAAGTGGTTGAACAAATTATCCGACCAACAGGACTCATTGATCCAGAGATCACAATCAAGCCAGTTGTGGAAAAAGGTTCATATCAGGGGCAGATTAAAGATTTTATTACTGAAGCTATAAAAACAATTAAGGGTGGTGGGCGTGTTATTGCTACAACACTCACTAAAAAAATGGCTGAAGATTTGAGTCAGTACCTTAAAGAGAAGGAGGTTAAGGCTGAATATCTTCATAGCGACATTCTCACAATTGAGCGTATTGAAATTCTCACAAAATTTAGAAGGGGAGAGTTTGACTGTCTTGTGGGAGTGAATCTTTTGCGCGAAGGATTGGATCTTCCCGAAGTTGAATTTATTGGAATTCTTGATGCTGACAAAGAAGGTTTTTTGCGTTCGGAAACCTCACTGATTCAGATTATTGGTCGCGCAGCTCGAAATATTAAAGGTCATGTAACTTTGTATGCGGATAATGTAACGGGCTCTATCGAACGTGCTGTAGAGGAGACTGATCGTCGTCGGTCCATTCAGGTTGCACACAACACCAAGCACGGCATTACTCCAAAAACGATTATAAAGAAAATAAGAGATATTACTGAGGAACTTACACGTGAGCGAGAAAAGACAGCTGCCTTCAGTCTTGCACTTGAATCCGAGCTTCTTAAGAATAATCCAGAAAAGATTATAAAAGAAAAAGAACGCTCAATGAATGCAGCGGTTAAGATTCTCGACTTTGAAACAGCTGCAATTTTGCGTGATGAGATCGCAATGATTTATAAACGCATTGAGAAGGAAGTAAAAAAGAATCCATGATAAAATCAATTCATGGCACATTCTGGACATTCTGAGTTTACATCTCTTGTAACTCACCAACTTCGTGAGCCGCTTACCAATATAAAGTGGATTCTTTCCCTGCTTATTAATGATGAAGTCGGAAAGCTTTCTCCGGAACAGAAAGATCTCTCAGAAAAAGCTTTTGGAAGCAGTGAGCGTGCATTGAAGCTTATTGATGACATGCTCAAGGCGGATCGCATCGACTCTGATTCTTTCGATTTTTTTCCTGTCGAGTCTGACATTGTTGACCTTACTCAGAAAGTAGTTGAAGAAATGAAGCCTCAAGCATCTCTAAAAAAGATCGACATAGTTTTTCACGCTGACCATAAAAACACCCCTCTTGTTTCAATTGATCCAGAACACATTCATGATGTGTTTCTTAATTTGATTGAGAATGCAATTCATTACACAAAAGAAAGTGGAAAAATATCTGTAACCATTAAACTGGATAATAAGGAAATTATTATTTCAGTCTCAGATACAGGCATTGGAATACCTAAAGAAGAAGCGCTGAAGATATTTGGACGTTTCTTTAGAGCTCATAATGCTCAAAAGGCAAACAATAAAGGATCAGGTCTAGGCCTTTTTATTGTTAAGAGCATTGTATTAAGACATAAAGGGAGAGTTTGGTTTACCTCTAAAGAAAATGAAGGAAGTACCTTTTTTGTGGCACTTCCACTCAAAGGCGAGAATTAGTGATATAATGAGGTTATACAATAAAGAATTAATTTATGGATACTGATCAAAAATTAGCAGGAAAGAAGGTTATGTGGGTTGAAGACGATCAACTTTTAGGTGACGTCGTTGCCAAGGTTATTTCCAATCATGGGGCAACTGTTGTTCGCGCTATGGATGGAGAAGAAGCGATTCGGGTTGTTGAAACAGAAGCGCCAGATATTGTTGTTCTCGACATCCTTCTGCCAAAAGCAGATGGATTTAAAGTGCTTGAGACAATTAAGCAAAATCCAAAATTGATGCATATTCCGGTTATTCTCTTCTCAAACTTGAGTTCAAGAGAAGATATCGAAAAAGGTCTTTCGCTTGGTGCTCTCAAGTTTATCGTCAAGGCGACTATTGTTCCAAACGAGATTGTTGATGAGATTAAAGGTGCGCTCAGGATTGCATAGGTGTATATTGATTTAATATATAAAAAAACCAACTCCTTGCAGGGTCGGTTTTTTTCTTGTACGATATGAATATCAATAAATTACATATACCCCTACGGAGCGATCCATGGGGAAATTTCTATGTCTGAACAAAAAAAGAATAAAAAGAGTGGCGAAACTGAGATGTTGATTGTGAAAGGGGCACGAACACACAATCTTAAAGACATTACTGTTGAAATGCCGCGAAATAAGATGGTTGTATTTACAGGTCTTTCCGGATCAGGAAAGTCGTCTTTGGCGTTTGATACGATTTTTGCTGAGGGTCAGCGCAGATATGTTGAATCACTCTCGTCATATGCGCGTCAGTTTTTACGTCAAATGCAGAAGCCTGATGTAGACGAAATTCAAGGTCTCTCACCTGCGATTTCTATTGATCAAAAATCACGCTCAAATAATCCTCGTTCAACAGTTGCGACAATTACCGAAATTTATGACTACCTTCGTATTTTATATGCACGTATCGGCAAGCCTCATTGTTTGATCTGTGGAGATGAAATTAAGCGCCTCTCAAATGAAGAAATAAAGAATTTTATTTTTGAAAAAATTAAGGTTAAAACAGAGGAGCTTAAAAAAACCGCACAATCCTTTCCTTTTCCGTACTACATAGAAATTTTTGCTCCGATTGTGCGTGGTAGAAAAGGAGAATACTATCAGCTTCTGTATGATCTCTTAGGTAGGGGATACTCAGAGGTTTTAGTTGATGGAAAACGCTATAAACTTCGTGAGCGTATTGAGCTTACAAAAACAAAACGTCACGAGATTGCAGTGTTGGTTGATTCAATTAATGTATTTGAATTCGAAACAAGTTTAAAAGATGCTGAAGAACGTTTATCTGAATCTCTCGAGAAGGCTCTTTCTGAAGCGGAAGGTTTGGTGGAGATCGGTTGGAGAGATATGTCAAAAAAGAAAAATAACGAAGAGGAAGATGAGCGTTTTCGTATGTCCTCAAAATTTTCATGTCCAAAAGATGGATATTCATATCCTGATATTGAACCAAGACTTTTCTCCTTCAACTCACCGTACGGCGCTTGTCCTGAATGTAATGGCCTCGGTACGAAGTATTTTATGGGAAATGAAGTGTGTCCTGTATGTAAAGGAGCGCGTCTCAGACCAGAGTCTCTACATGTGTTGATTGGCGGGAAAAATATTGTCGATTTGGTTTCGATGTCTATTAAAGACAATGATACTTTTTTCAAAGAACTTCCTTTAACTAATCGAGAAAAAGAAATATCTAAGGTAATAAACAAGGAAATCGTTTCTCGTCTCACTTTTATGATTAATGTTGGAATTGAGTATCTCTCGCTCAATCGCCGTGCGCATACGCTTTCAGGAGGTGAGGCGCAGCGTATTAGACTTGCATCTCAGCTTGGTTCTGGCTTAGTGGGGGCTCTCTATGTGCTTGATGAGCCAACGATAGGTTTACATTCAAAAGATAATGATCGCCTCATAAAAACCCTTCTCAATCTGAGGGATCTTGGAAATACGATCTTGGTTGTTGAGCATGATGAAGACACTATTTTCTCTTCAGATTATATTGTTGATATTGGCCCGGGCGCTGGTATACATGGAGGAAATGTTGTTGTCTCGGGATGGCTTGATGAACTTTTAACTGCAAAGAAAAATACATCTAACTCTGTAACACTCGATTATCTACGAGGTGATAAGAAAATTGAAATTCCAGAAACACGTCGCACATCTGAAAAAGGAAGTCTCAAGATTGCTGGTGGAAAGGTCTTCAATATAAAAAATATGAATGTTGAAGTTCCGCTTGGCAAGCTTATTGCGGTAACGGGTGTTTCGGGTTCAGGGAAATCTTCTTTTGTGTATGAAATTTTACATAAAAATTTACAGGCACGATTTGAAAGAAAATATCGTACAGCAGAGATTTTTAACTGCACCTCTTTTACAGGTACAGAATATCTGGGTCGTTCAATCTTGATCGATCAGTCTTCAATTGGCCGAACACCGCGTTCAAATCCTGCAACATACACAGGTTCTTTTACTTTCATTCGCGATCTTTTTGCAGAAACAGCCGAGGCGCGTGCTCGAGGTTGGCGATCAAATCGATTCTCCTTCAACGTAAAAGGTGGACGCTGCGAAACATGCCAAGGAAATGGAACAATCGCTGTTGAGATGCATTTTTTACCGACAGTATATGTACCATGCGACGTCTGCCAAGGAAAACGATTTACCAAAGAGACTCTCGAAATTACCTATAAAAAGAAAAATATCTATGACGTGCTTAATATGACAGTTGAAGAGGCACTCAATTTTTTTGAAGATATTCCAGCTATTTATGATAGATTAAAAACTTTAAGTGATGTAGGACTCAGCTATCTTGAGCTTGGGCAGTCAGCAACAACGCTTTCGGGTGGCGAAGCTCAGCGTGTGAAAATTTCTTCAGAACTCTATCGTCCGCATATTCAAAAAACTATCTACCTTTTGGATGAACCGACAATTGGACTTCATTACGAAGATGTTAAAAAACTTATTGAGATCTTGCAGAAGCTTGTCGATAAAGGAAATACAGTGATGGTTATTGAACATAATATTGACCTCATTAAATCATCTGATTACGTAATTGATATTGGTCCAGATGGCGGGGTGGGAGGAGGGAAAATTGTCGCAAAAGGAACACCAGAACAGGTAGCAAATACAAAAGGCTCTTACACAGGTGAGTACCTCAAAAAGGCTTTGAAGGTTAGAAAATAAAAAACAGAGGTCATGGTGACCCCTGTTCTGTACGAAGCTTCTCGATTTCATCCTTGGCTGCGGAGATGAACTTTTTGAGCGAGCTCGGACCTGATACTGATATGCTCATCGTTTGTCCACCGAGCATTCCTCGGAGAGATGTGATTAGTGGTTCACTAAGGTTGTATGTGAGGAATGCTTGCCGTCCGTCATTTTCTTTCTTGGTTGCTGTTGCGTTTCCTCCCTCAAACACATTATCCTCATTCAGTCTGACTTGTAAGTCGTTCAATTTTTTTTCTGCTTGAATAAGGACTGTTAGGTTTGATTGTGGCATGCATGGTCTCCGTAGTGTGGTGAAAGGAACTGTTCTGGTAGTTCGAGAGTATACATTGTTTTTTAGAAATTACAATAGAACAACGAGAGATCGTGAGTTAAAAGGGAAATATTTTTTTCATGTTTCTGTTGTGGTTATTTATAAATAAAAAAACCGCGTCCCATGACGCGGTGCGAGATCTTAAAGATCAGATGTCATGTCCAAAGACATTTCTCGGTACATTTCCGCTGAGTCTCCTTTGTATGGTTTGGGAATTTTATCCTCCGGTTCAAGGTCTTCGCTCATACCCTCACGCCAGCCACTTTCTCGGTCTCCTTCTTCTGGACATACTTGCATGATTTCATCAAGTCGAGAACGTACACCGCCCATGTGTAGCTCCTGTGCAAGAGAAAGAGGAAAGATCAGATGCCTTTATGAATATAACACGCATGTTATAGTACTCGTCAATATGAATAAGTTAATAGAAATAAGCAACAAGCTTCCTCAGGATCCTGGTGTCTACATATTCCGAAATAGTTCGGGTGATATTTTGTATATCGGAAAAGCAACATCGCTCCGCGATCGCGTGAGGAGCTACTTGGCAAAAGACCTCCATGAGACTCGGGGGCCGCTTATTGTGAAGCTCATGACTGAGGTTGTTAATATTACTTTTGAGAAAACAGATTCAGTTCTTGAAGCTTTGATACTTGAGGCACATCTCATAAAAAAACACCTGCCATTATTCAATACTAAAGAAAAAGATAATAAGAGTTTTAATCATGTTGTACTTACAGACGAGGATTTTCCACAACTCCTTGTGATCCGTGGTCGTGAACTTGATGAAAAACTTACAACTCAAAACTTACAACTCAAAGCTCTATTCGGTCCTTTCCCTCATGGTGGAGAACTTAAAGAAGCTCTTAAAATAATTCGTCGCATTTTTCCATGGAGAGATTTTAAGTGTAAGCCAAATCAAGGTAGACCCTGTTTTAATGCTCAGATTGGGCTTTGTCCGGGTGTTTGTACAGGAGTAATTTCAAAGAAAGAATATGCAAAGATTATAAAAAATATCACTTTGTTCTTTGAGGGTAATAAGAAAAAAATACTTAAAAACCTTGAGAAAGAAATGAAATCCGTTGCTAAAATTCAGGAATTTGAAAAAGCTGAAACCATACGAAGACAAATTTTTGCATTGAATCATATTCAAGATGTGGCACTTATTAAACACAAGGAGAATGCAAAATCACAGGGTGTACGAATTGAGAGTTTTGATATTGCGCACATGTCAGGTACATCGGTTGTTGGTGTCATGACGGTTGTTGAAGATGGGGAGATAAAGAAAAGTGATTATCGTAAATTTAATATTAAACAAAATCCTGGTGTTGACGATACACGAGCACTTAAAGAAGTTCTTGCTCGACGTTTTAATCATTCTGAATGGAGGATGCCGGATATTGTAGTTGTTGATGGGGGAATTGCTCAGAAAAACGCTGCCGAGAACATTTTAAAAGAACTCAATTTGCAAATTCCTGTTATGGCGGTGACTAAGGATGAAAGACATAGACCGCGAGAAATCCAAGGCGATCAGACTTTGGCAGAAATACACAAGAAAGAAATTCTTTTATCTAATGCCGAGGCACATCGTTTTGCTATCTCTTTCCATAGGCAAAAAAGAGATATTGTATCGTAAAAGAAATAGCAGGAGATGATAGTATATATAGTGAGAAAGTATTATAGCGATGCTTTCTTTCGTTGATCGCCCTGGAGCTCGTTGCTCCGGGGTTTTATTTTAGATAGAAGAAAGGCGGGTGTATACTAAGAGTATGTTTGCTCACAAGATACATGTTGGGGTTTTGCGTGGAGGACCCTCTTCTGAATATGAAGTTTCTCTTAAAACTGGGGCGAGCGTTTTAAAGCACTTGCCTGAAAAATATCATGCACATGATATTTTGATAGATAAGCAAGGCGTCTGGCATGCTCACGGTCTACCACGAACTCCGGACAGAATTTTGCGAAAGCTCGATGTTGTTTTCAATGCGCTTCATGGAGAATATGGCGAAGATGGAAGTGTACAAAAACTTCTTGAACATTTTAAAATTCCATTCACTGGTTCGGGTGCTCTAGGTTCTGCGTGGGCAATGAACAAGGTTGCAGCTAAAAAAGTATTTGAAAGAGCTGGATTACAAGTGGCAAAATCATACATTGTCATAAAAGAGGAGGTAACTAAAGAATCTCTCTACGAACTATATGTATCACTTCCACATAGGGTTATTGTAAAGCCGATAAGCAAAGGCTCTTCTGTTGGAGTTACTTTGGTGAATGATTTTGCAGGGTTTATTCGAGGAATTAATGAGGTCTTGAGTACGGATGATTCTGCTTTGGTTGAGGAATATATCTCTGGTCGAGAAGCAACATGCGGAGTGCTTGAGGCTTTTCGCGGAATGTCTCTCTATCCGCTTCTTCCAATAGAGATTGTAAAGCCAGATCATAAAGATTTCTTTGATTACGAAGCAAAATATGGAGGTGAAACAAAAGAAATTTGTCCTGCGCCATTTCCATTTGAAATTAAAAGGAGTATACAGCACATGGCGATGAAGGCGCACGAATCACTTCATCTCAAGCATTATTCTCGATCAGATTTTATGTGGAATGAATCCCGAGGAATCTTTATTCTTGAAACAAACTCATTGCCAGGTTTAACCGAACATTCACTTGTGCCAAAAGCACTTGAGGCTGTTGGCTGTAAATTTAATCATTTCCTCGATCATTTGGTTACCCTTGCGATGGCGAAATAAAGAAGTCTCGAGTCTATTTTGCAAAAAGCTTAAAATCGTGTAGTATTTTCCTTTATAGCACTGGGCCCTTAGCTCATCTGGTAGAGCACCTCA
>CAYZPE010000006.1:0-26698 GCA_964480575.1 uncultured Candidatus Saccharibacteria bacterium | reverse complement strand
AACCTTTGGGAGTTGTGTTGTGGCACAGTCAGGCAAATGCTGTGTATGCATCACAATGTGAAGAAGGTATTTTACCAAAAACTCTTGATATGTTAAATGCATACTCAAAAGGTTCAGACTATAAAGCCATAGAGACATTTGATGCGTATGTTGTAACGGGCGCTGTTGAGGATTGGCTCGCATCAATTAATATCCCAGCAATTACAGTAGAGCTTAAAACACACGAAGTGATTGAGTTTGAAAAAAACCTTGGAGGTACTAAGGAGCTTTTGAAATTATATAGTAAAAAAGGAGAGTAAGACCAAATGGATTTTTGGTTGCGTTAGATAGTTCTGAGAGAGCCAGCTCCAATCTGACAATGATCCAGAAAAAGCACACAGAGTTATGAAGGCGATGCTTCAGATGAAGAAGATTAATATCAAAGCTTTGGAAAAAGCATACGAGGGAAAATAGAATTTCTACTGAGCCTGTTTTTAGAATCTTCAATATGGTCTATTAAAGTAGATCACAGAATTTTTTGTTACAATAAGGTCTTGTGATGAAAAAACGTCGAGGTAAACTAGGTATGGTTATTGTCCTCACTCTCTTTTTGATAAGTGGTTATTTTGTTGTTGGTGCATTTAAACCAAGTGGACCGGCTTTGGTCGTGCTGTCATCTGACTTGAATCGTATTGAACTTGCTAGGACTTTAGGCGAAACTCTTGGGTGGAACGATCGTGAAAAAAGTGTATTTGCTGCCACCTGGGCTGAAATGCAATGGCTTGCTTTTAGTAAGCATATACCTCAAATTTTTGAGGAGCGTTATAAATGGGGTGAGGGCGGTAGGGAAGCATTACTTGTAAATTCATCTCGCTATATTGATCCGAAATACGATCTGTTACGTTCTGTGTATGTTCCTGAAACATATGTAATCTCTGGCAATGAAACTCCAGCAGGAATCGCTAAAAAATTGATTGACCCAGTTTTGGCAACCTCGACTGCTTCATTCCTTCGTGCACATATAGATATTGAAGTGGTTCAAAATATTGCCGCTCTTGTTCGAACCGAAACAGAAAATCTTCCTGATCTTGTGCCTCTGCCACCTGCTGATTTACAGATTGAATTTACTGAAACAGATCAAGTATTGCTTCGATTTTCAACCACATACTATAACCAGGGTAAGGGACCTCTGGAGCTTTTTGCAGATCCTAAAACACGTGGAATTCGAAGTGATATAGAACGTGATGTATTTCAGCGTATTTATAAAAAAGATGGCACAGAGAGGACTCGAATTTCGGGAACTTTCATGTGGCATCAAGAGCATCTTCATTATCATTTTGCTGATTTTGCGATATATGATCTTGATTCGATTGAAACTGATGGCCCAACCCCAGATCTCTCGGGTTCAAGACAGAAATCAACCTTCTGTATTCGTGATGTGAGTAAGACTGACCTATCGCTTCCAAATTATGCAGAGAAGGCGGGCTACTTAATTTGTGGTAAAGAAAAGCAGGGTATTTCAGTTGGGTGGGGTGATACGTACTACTACACTTATCCGGATCAACTACTCAATGTTACAGATCTGCCGAGCGGTACTTATAAGCTCATGTTTGTTATCAATCCATTTGATCGATTTGATGAAGGAGACATGTCAAACAATACGGCAAGTGCAACTTTCAGGCTCGACATGCAGAAACGTACAGTTACAATGATAAGTATGGAACCAAAGACGTTTCCAAAGGTTGAACATATTTATCCAGATGAATGTGGTGTAACAATAACATGTTGAAATACTTTGTAGGATTAATAGCAGTAGTCGCACTGGGGTTTGGTGTGTATTTTGGAATGGAAAAAAAGAAGGGTGATGAGGTGGTGCCAAACATAACCGCAACATCTACGCCTTCGACAAACTTATTTGAAGTTGTAGCAATAGGGCTTGAAATTCCATGGGACATTGCATTTCTAGAGAATGGAGAACTTTTAGTAACAGAACGTCCTGGGACCATACAGAGAATTAATACTGAAGGAGTGAAAACACCTATTCACTACGAAAGTGAAGTTGTTCATCGTGGGGAAGGAGGTCTTCTTGGTATCTTGCTCCATCCTGATTTTAAAAATAATAAACAGATCTATGTATATATATCAGCACCTGGATCTACAGGAGAAACCACAAACCGTGTCGAACGTTATCGGCTCGATGGTGAAAGTCTGACTGGAAAGGAATTGATTATTAAGGATATTCCGGGAGCTTTGTATCACGATGGTGGCCGTATGGAATTTGGTCCAGATGGGCTTTTGTATATCACAACTGGTGATGCTACACGGAGTAAAATTGCACAAGATAAAAAATCTTTGGGCGGAAAAATTTTAAGACTTAATGCCGATGGCACACCTGCTGCAGGGAATCCATTCGATACTCGTGTCTATTCGTATGGACATCGCAATCCGCAGGGTCTTGCCTGGGATGATGCTGGAAGATTGTGGGAGACAGAGCATGGACGTTCAGGAATTACTTCAGGAATGGACGAACTCAATCTTATCCGCTCGGGCGCGAATTACGGTTGGCCAGAAATAGAAGGCGCAGAAACAGAGGAAGGCATGGTTACTCCTATCAGAAATTCCGGGGGAAGTGTTACCTGGGCTCCAGCTAGTTTGGCATATCTAAATGGAAGCTTGTTTTTTGGAGGACTCAGGGGTGAAGCTTTATACGAAGCTGTATTGGAAGATGAGAGAGTTGTGGAATTTAAAGAGCATTTTAAAGGGCAATTTGGACGTATTCGCACCGTGCGTGTTGGGCCAGACGCGATGCTCTATTTGACTACGAGCAATCGTGATGACCGCGGCACTGTAAAAGCAGGAGACGATAAAATCATTCGGGTAAATCCAGCTCTACTTAACGATTAGGTTTTCTAAAACCGAAGCTTGTTACATTCTTGCTCTAAAAGGTGTGAGATATTACTATTAAAAGAGTATGGTGATCTTCTTTGAGCATATTATTTTATTTTTGACTTCAATTGGAATTGTTTGGTTTTTTTCAGGATTGATTGTTGATGCAATTGATCGCATGGCAGCACGTTTTCACAAAAGTAGTTTTACAGTGGCGTTTTTTGTACTCGGTTTTTTGACTTCGATCAGTGAGTTTTCTGTTATGGTGAATTCCACGCTTGCTGGCGCGCCTCAAATCTCAGCTGGTAATCTTTCGGGTGCTTCATTTATTATCCTTTTGTTTATTATTCCGCTCCTCGCGATAATTGGGAATGGTATTCAGGTCAAAAATACACTGCCTAAAAAGCATCTCGCTCTGGTGCTTGCGGTTATTGCTCTGCCAACTCTGTTTTTACTTGATGGGGAAGTTGTGTTCAGTGAAGGAGTTGTTTCATTGATTGGCTATGGAATACTTATATATTTTATTCGTAAACATAAACCACGGTTGCCAGATGTTATTGAGGGAGTTAAGAATAAACTCGTAGATAAGCACGACTCTACTTTTATGGATATTTTGAAGCTCGTTGTCGGGGCAATTTCTATTTTTTTTGCTGGATACTTGTTGGTTCAGGAAGTAATTTATTTTTCAGGAATATTAGGTATTCCAAATTCTGCCATAGGTCTTATTGTGCTTTCGCTTGGAACAAATGTACCTGAACTAGCTATTGCAATTCGATCTATTGGAAAACAAAAAAATAATATTGCCTTTGGTGACTACCTTGGTTCGGCAGTAGCCAATACATTACTTTTTGGTTTACTTATTCTTTTGAATGGTAATTTTGGAGTTACGGGTGAACAGTTTTTTGTTACCGCAGGACTCATGATTGCTGGGTTCATTGCTTTCTATATAAGCGCTAGCTCGAAACGAAAAATTTCGCGGTTTGAAGGATGTGTACTTATTTGTTTTTACATTCTGTTTCTCATAACCCAAATCTCTGCTTTGCTTAATCCTCATATCTAATTATTTCAAATTCACAGTACTTGTCTGGACGACATAATCTGCAATCTGTGCTTTAATTAAGGGGTCGTTACAAATAACTAGTATAATATGGCAAAACCAAATTCTGCATTCATGAAGCCGATGAACATAAGCGCTGATCTCGCAGCTGTTGTGGGTCCAGGTCCAATGCCTCGATCTGAGGTTGTGAAGGCTCTGTGGGTATATATCAAGAAGAACAATCTTCAAGATGAGAAGAATAGACGAAATATCAATGCTGACGAAAATCTTAAGAAGGTTTTCGATGGAAAGGCAGTTGTAAGCATGTTTGAAATGACCAAGCTTGTTTCAAAGCATCTTTCGTAAAACTACCATAGAGAGGAGGTGAGATTTATAAAAAAACTACCAGACCATCAGTCTGGTAGTTTTTTTGTTGTACAATTAAGTCCTCTAAAACAAGGTGTAATAGTAAGGTTTGTTTGGCGTCTGTAATGTATATGAAACATGTAACAATAGTAGTAATAATTGCAGTGATTTTAGTAGGAGGTTTTTACACCTTCAACAGCTATATTTATAATGAAAAACAGGCAGATATTACTGTCGTATCAGACAGTACAGATAGAGGTGAAATTTTAGCTATTGATCTTGCTCCGCTTGCATATGATGGGTCAGCAATTATTACCATAAAGAACGATGAGGGAATACCTAAGAATATTGCAATACCAGCCCGCGGGTTTTCAATGTGTCCTGGATTTAAAAATGTTGCAGATATCAGTTCGCTTAAAGTTGGAAATAAAATAGAAGTGAGGGGTGAGGTTGATTCTGAAGGAGTAATTGTCCCTTGTGTGTCAGAAGCTCACTATCTCCGTGTTAATAATAATTAGAAAATTACGATGTTTATGTCAGGATCAACATATAAGAAAGTGCTTGGTGTGATTTTTGCAGCTCTCTTGCTTGTAGGGATAGGTTTTTTCCTGATAAATAAAAATGAAATTCCTTCCGAAGATACTATTCTTCCTGGAGAGAATACTGGTAAGGAAATACAAACACCTGCATCCTATAAAGACGGGACATATATGATAGATGGAGTTTTGGTTTCGTTAACGGAAGGTGTTTCCGAAATTGAAGATCTGGATTCAAGCTCAATTATAGAAACTCGTTATTTTGGGAATGAAGTAATGCACGATCTGAATGGGGATGGTCGTGAAGATGTTATTTTTCTTGTAACACAAAGTACTGGCGGTACAGGTTTCTTTTATTACGTTGTTGCAGCTTTGAATACTCAAAAAGGATATATTGGTTCGCAGGCTCTCTTTTTGGGTGATCGAATCGCTCCTCAGACAACAGAAATGGGTAAGGGAAATATTATCGTAGTTAATTATTTAGATCGAAAAGCTGGTGAAAGTTTCTCAACCCAACCTTCGGTTGGGAAGCGTATGTGGTTGCTTCTTGATATTAATACGATGCAGTTTGGTGAAGTGGTACAGAATTTTGAAGGGGAAGCGAATCCAAACAAAATGACGCTTGGGATGAAAAAATGGACATGGATAAGCACTCTTTATAATGATGAAAGAGTTATTGCTCCAAAAAAAACTCAGGCTTTTGCTCTTGAATTTGGAAAAGACGGAAGATTTTCTGCAACAACAGATTGTAATCAAGTTGCTGGATCGTACACAGTATCTCCTGACAAGATAATTTCATTTGGTGAAATGATATCGACAAAAATGTTCTGTGAAGGATCGCAAGAGAACGAATTTACACAAATGCTCAGTACCGTAAGTGGGTATCACTTCACCAGTAAGGGCAATCTTGTTCTAGACATAAAGTTTGATAGTGGCTCGATGACTTTTAGATAAGGTTGAAAAGTAACTTCTCCCGAGGTTAAACCTCGGGAGAAGGTTCATCAAGTCTTAACCTTGTAGAAATAGAATTATAAAAGCCTCTTATATAGAGGTTTTTATGTGCGTCGAAACTAAATTTCGATGATTTTTGGTACTCCTAAAAGAACACGCAAGTTTATATTCCGAATTGTGGGAGTTTTAATCATACTGTTTGTTTTCAGTTTCTTAATGGATTTTGTGTTTGGATCAATTTCTATTCCTGCCAGAAATTCTCTCGGGTCTGATATTCGATACTATCAAAATGTGATAGGTGAGAATAAGTTTATTGCTCTTACTTTTGATGATGGCCCTGATCCAAAAACTACTCCACTCTTGATGGAGATACTTAAGGAAAATAATGTACCGGCAACTTTCTTTTTTCTTGGAACAAATTCTCTGAGGTATCCCGAATGGGTAAAGAGTGTACATAACGGAGGATTTGAAATAGGAAATCATACCTTTACACATGACAAAAGTGTCCATGTGTCACGTGATCGTTTTAGGTTTGAGGTTACAACGACAAACAAAATTCTCAAAAGCATTACGGGAGAAGCTGCTGTTTTGTATCGACCTCCATTCCTACTCGACATTGGAGGGGATCCAACTTTTGATCCTGAAACACCTGAAACGTCCTTGGCTTGGGCTGGAGAGCTTGGTTATGTAGTCGTCGGCGCCGATATTGATTCATTCGACTGGAAAGCTCATTCAGCTGATGAGGTTGTGGCAAACATACTTGCACGATTGTCATCTGGTGGTCATATTGTTCTCTTGCATGATGGTTTTTCAGGACAATACACGGTCGAGGCGCTTCCGCGGATTATTTCTGAATTACGTTCTAGAGGTTATGAATTTGTTACAGTCTCAGATCTTTTTGGGCTTAATGTGCTGCCTTATGTTCGAGTAGATAGAGAGCTTTCTTTAGGTACTGATGATGCTCGGACTAGAGGTCGTGTTTCGCACCTCCAAACATTCTTGCTCATGGAAGGAATTTTTGATCATGAAATTACGGGTTATTTCGGAACAACAACATTAGCGGCTTTAAATGAGTGGCAGGCACAGAATGGAGTAGTTCTAGAAAGTGGAGTGCTAGGACCTTTGACACGAGAGAAGATGGCATCAGTTTTAAGTTCAAGGATGTTTCAAAAAATTCCAACAAACATTTTCTCTCAAGATCTTGCGTCATTTGAATCAAAGATGCGGTATTTTTTTCTGTATGCGATTTCAAGGTCTGGTGGCATTTTATTTTCTTTAACAAATATAGCGTTAGTGTTTTTGATTTTTCGCTTATTTTTTATACTCTTTCTTTTTATTATTGAGAAATTTAAAAAGAAAGTTGCTTATAAAAATATAGATGGTCGAGCGCTTGGGGTTTCTGTTGTGATACCCGTTCACAATGAAGCAAAAAATATTGCAGCGACGATTACAAGCGTTTTAGACAATTCACATAAAAATATTGAAATTATAATTGTGGATGATGGTTCGACAGACAGCACGGCGCTTATTGGAGAATGGATCCGGAATAATTATCCAAGGCGGATTAGTCTGATTAAAATTACAAACGGTGGGAAGGCAAATGCGCTCAATATTGGAATTCGTGAAGCAAGCAATGAGATTGTGATTGGAATGGATGGTGACACTGTGTTTGAGAAAGACACAATTGCACTTCTTATGAGGCATTTTAAAGATCCTCAAGTTGCAGCTGTTGCTGGGAAAGTGTGTGTTTCAGATACAGGAAATCTTATCAGTTTATTTCAGAGTATAGAGTATATGGTTGCACAAAACATTGATAAAAGGGCTTTTTCGGTGATAAATGCTATTGGAGTAATACCAGGGGCTGTTGGGGCGTGGAGAAAACAAGACATTGTAAGGCTCGGTGGATACTCAAACGATACGCTTGCTGAAGATCAGGATCTCACGCTTGGCTTGCTTGCAGCTGGTCGCCGTATAGTGTATGAACCCCTTGCTATAGCTTATACAGAAGCACCTCATACAATAAAAGACTTTATACGACAACGGTTCCGCTGGCTCTTCGGAACACTGCAGTGTTTATGGAAATATAAAAATAATATCTTCAGTTTAAAAACTCCGTCACTTGGGTTTATTGTGTTACCTCATACATTTGTTTACACACTTCTACTTTCTTTGTTGTATCCAATTTTCGATGTGCTTTTTGTTTTCTTTTTATTGTCCGGACTGTATAAAGAGGTTCTTTTGGTTTATTTATTTTTTACTCTGGTGGACATATTTTATACAAGTTTAGGATTTATTTCAGAGAAAAATAAGTGGATGATATTACTTCTCCCTCTACAGCGTATTTTTTATCGCTTTGTTATTTATGTTGTGATGGTTCGATGTTTTATAAAAATTATTGAAGGTACCGAAGTGGTGTGGGGCAGGGTAGAAAAGCGTGGTCAGGTAATTAAAAAGGAAGAGGTGAGCAAAGTATCTCTGCCACTAAAAATATTTAGATGGTAATGCAATGAAATATTTCTTACCTAGTTTCTTCGAGGTGATTAAGTATTACTTTTTATAAAAGTGTCCACATAAATTGCCTGAGCGAGAGTTAATGAAGTCGATTTTCATCATTATCTCATCAAGACATGTTTATATTTCCCTCAATAGCAAAAGGTCGAAAATTAAAAAAGATTATTGAGACATTTATAAAAACATAATTATTTTAAATCATATGAAACAAAGTATTTACAAAAAAGTTACAGCGGTTGTTGCAGTAGCGAGTCTTGTGCTTGGAGCAGCGGTTCCAGCATATGCGGGGTCAGTTATGGTTACAAACAGCAACACTGCATCAGTTACAAACTCAGTAAATGTATCTGCAAGTTCAGGAGGTAACTCTTCTTCAGGTGATCGCGGAGGCCGCGGAGGTAATGGAGGAGGTGTTGCATCTAACAGCGGATCAAATACTGGTGGTAATGGAGGTCATGGAGGAATGGGAGGTAACGGCGGAACTATCCACACTGGCGAAGCGATCGCAACAGCTAACATCGAAAATGATATTAACTCAACTGAAACAGAAATTGAATACAATGATTCAGATTCAGATGAATTCAATGAAACTTTGGATCTAAGTTCTCAGATTGGATCATCATCATCTTCACACCAGGAATCTCAAATGAGCCACGATGACAATTCATCACACATGAACACACAAGAGAGTGCAAGTGCTGATAATGAATCAGAAAGTGAGAGTCAGGCTTCAGAATCAGGAAGCTATGAGGAGCAGTCAAGCGATATGACATCTGTGTCAGATGCCGCAAGCTCAAGTTCTAGCTCAGACGAGGAATCAGATGATTGGTCAGCTAGTTCTGAATCAGAAGCACAAACTTCAAGTTCAGATGAAACAGCAAGTGACTGGTCAACAGCAGTTGATTCAGAGAGCCAGAGCTCAAGTTCAAACTCAGGAAGCTCACATGAGCAAACACAAAGCGAAACTGACGAGACAATAAATGATGTGTCAAATCAGGAGAGTCAAGAATCATCAGAACAGGAAGAAGAGCATGAGAATATCGAACTTCATTACACAAAAACATACGTAGGTGACCAAGAAACTACAACAGTTGCAAACACAAATGCAGCTGCAGTAAATAACACACTTGGTGCACACGCTATTTCTGGAGACAACCACTCACAGGGTGCACGTGGTGAGGATGCAGGTAATGGCGGTGATGTTGCTTCATCAGGAAACAACAACATGCAGTCAAACACAGCAGGTCAAGGAGGTAATGGAGGCGCAGGGGGCGCAGGTCAGAACATCACAAGTGGTCGAGCAGACTCACTTGGAAGTGTTGTGACAGTCTCAGGACGCACAATTACAAGAATCGTTCGAAACTAACCGAACTATGAAAACAGGAAAACTTCCTGTTTTCATATAAGTCCTCAAACAATTGAGGGTTTGTGTGAAAACAGAATGTTTTTAATCACATTAATTAATGAAACCAATGAGAACAAAAAAAATATCTCGCGTACTTGCTTCTCTTGTTTTATGTGCAATTACCGGAGTTCAGGCATTTCCACTATTTGTTTTTGCAGAAGATGTAGTGGTGGCTCAGCCTACTCCTCCAGCAGAAGTTGTCGAGATTGCTCCATCAGAAGCATCTCCAGAAAGTGTGATAATTCCCCCAACAGCACCTGATGCTCCAGGCTCTGTGAATGAATCAGATCCGGTTATAGAAGAGTCTTCTGAGAGCGCGATACTTACTGAAGAAGCTTTAGCAGAAGACGAAGTTTTAGAAGATGATGCTGTAGCTTTGCCAACTGAAGAAGTAGTCGACGAGGAAGACTCATTGCACAATCTTCCTGTAACAACCTTTTTGTCATCTGCAACGTCAACAAGTAATACTCTCGAGGAATTTGTTCTCGGAGGGTCTATAGGAACTACAACAAGTACAACAACGGTCGCCGTTGGCGGCACTGGTAGTGATGGGGTAGATGGAAGGGTGGCTTCTTCAACACCGACAATTGTTTCTGGTCAGGCTGTTGCGATGGCAAACATTTTAAATATTGTAAATACGAACCTTATTAATTCAACTGGTCATGTGGTTTTTCTTAATCTTCTTGAAAATGAAGAAAATGCAATTGATTTTAGAGATTATTTCAATGGTACCCAAACAGGTGTTTGCGAACTTCTCTCATGTGGTGAAAACGAAGGAGTTCAGGTGAATTTGATTAATGATGCTTATATTGAAAATCAGATTCGTCTTAATGCAAGTTCGGGTGACAACCAGATTGAAGGTGGGGACAGTGCAATAATTGAAACAGGTAATGCATATGCTGGGCTCAATTTGGTGAATGTTGTCAATACAAATTTTATCGACTCAAATTATCTTTTAGTTACACTGAACGCTTTTAATGGTATTTCTGGCGATATTGTATTTCCAAACCTCGAGAAATTCTTTGCCTCGCTTGGTGGAACATCTACAACTGCGCCGTACTTGATGGATCTTTCAAATCAAGCAGACATTGTAAATGAAGTAGAGACAGGTGCTGAATCAGGTAATAATAATGTAGAAGATGGTCAGATGATGACAATCAATACTGGTAATTCAGTATCGTCTTCAAATGTATTTAATCAAATCAATACAAATCTTTCAGAAGACAGTAAGGTCTCGATACTCTTCCGTGTGCATGGTAATTGGCTCGGTGAAATTTTTGGAGCGCCACAAGATTTAATTCACACGCAAGGCATGAATGGTGATTTCTATCTTACAAGCGCTTCGTCTAGTGTTTCTCGTGCGACTGAGTTGGCTGGGAGTGTTTATGCAACAAGTACTGCAAGGATTTTAAATGATGTGAGTGTAACGGCTCTCACGGGCAATAATGATATTACAGGGGCTGATACAGCTCTGATTTCAACTGGTAATGCTCTTGCCGGAGCAAACCTCGTGAACATTGCAAACGCAAACGTAATTGGCCGCAACTGGATCTTTGCAATCATCAACATTTTTGGTGATTTTACGGGAAATATTTCTTTTGGTCGTCCTGATCTTTGGGTGGGAGAACAAATCGTGGCGCCTTCTGTGGTAGAAAATGATGCTGTTCTCACATACAAATTTACCGTCATTAACAATGGTGATTCGAGAGCCACAGAAGTTACCTTACGCGATAAATTTGATGCAAGTCATCTTGATGTTCTTGAGTCATCCCTGCCATATGTGATTGATGGTGAAAATCTTGTGTGGAATATCGGCACCCTTCCTTCTGGAGGAGCAATAGAAATTACGTATAAAGCAAAAATAAAAAATACTAGCTACAGTACACATATTACAAATGTTGTAACTGCAATTCTTCGAGAAACAGATAATAATGCGCTCGACAATACAGACACTGCGACAGTTATGACCAGATCAGCTCCAAGTGGTGGCGGGGGAGGAGTTTCTGTGTATCAACCACTCGCGACTCAGAATGATTCAGTTCTTGTAAATACTACCGATGTATTGCAGTTTACGGTAATCCGCGAGACAGTATCGGGAACTATTGGAACAACATCTCCTCGATCAATCATGCAAAAAATAGTTGTGAGAAATCCTGAGTCTCGAGACATTCCGAAAGTTACTTTGCATGACATATTACGAGACCCTTCTCAAAATATTCTTCGCGCTGAATATTTTAACTTAGGCACAGTCTTGGCGCACGAAGAGATTGTTATTGAATATGAAATCCTCTTTGGTGAAGAGGCTGTTCCTGGTGACTACAAACTTTTCACGGTAATAAACTCAGGACGTAGAAATATGGTTTTTGAGTCAAATGGTAGTATTACGCTTCTCGGTGATCCTATAATTCCAGTCCTTCCTGTGTTGCCTCAAATCGCTTCCTCAACGCTTGCTTTGGCTCGCGACAAACAGTCAACTCTAGGTGCTTCATTTAAGGAAGACAAGGATGTGATCGAGCCTGTTTCAGAAAGCTACCCAGAAGAATTACTTACTGATGCTGTGGGTTTGCGAACAGTGTATGCAGAGCAAAATAATCTTACTGCTGCCACATCTGAATCAGATGCGTCTATGCGCCAGATTCTTCAGATGATACTCCTTATTTTTATCGTAGCTCTATCTCTCGCGGGACTAAATAAGATTAGAGGTATTCTTTCTAAGAAAAATTAAGGACACTCGATCAGCTTATTTTTACTGTGTGCTACATAGAAAAAATTTTAGGTATTCTGTCTTAATAAAAACTGCTAATAATAGCAGTTTTTATCTATGTAGCAGGTGTAATTTTTTGACGAATATTACGTCTTAAGGATATATATCAATATGTGTTAACATTTTAATAAACAATTAATTATTAGATATGGATTTTTTAAAAAATATAAATTGGAAGCCGGTGAACGTACTGAAAGCTGTTTTGTTTGTGGTAGGAGGTCTTCTTGTTCTAGCAATAATTTTGAGTCTTGTTAAGGTCTCTTTTAGCAAGCTTTCAAAAAACACTGTTTTCAGTGTTGCGCCTTCAAGTGGCGGTGTTAGTTATGGAGTTGATACGGGCTACGCTTACAATGAGAGCGTTAAGATGTACGGCGCAAATTCAGGTATGCCAACTCCAAGTCTTTCTGTAAGAAATATTGGGCCAATCATGCCGCCTATGGGTGGAGTGATTGGGGATCAAGCCGAAGCATTTGAGGTGACTGATTACAGTGCGACAATCGAAGCAAGTAACCTTGAAGAGACCTGTGGAGCTGTTGCAGATCTAAAGGTCTATGCATACGTTATTTTTGAAAATGAAAGTGAATACGATAAAGGATGTAACTTTGTTTTCAAAGTAGAACATAAAAAAGTGTCTGAAATTGTTGCGGTAATAAAAGAACTTGATCCAAAAGATTTTTCTGAAAATACATATACTATAAAGCGACTTGTCGATGACTTTACAAGTGAAGCTGAGATTCTTCAGAAGAAAAAATCTTCTCTCGAAGAAACTCTTCGAACAGCGCTTCGAGCGTATGATGAGATAGCAGCCTTAGCTACTCGAACTCAAAATGTTGAAAGTCTTGCAAAGATAATCGATAGTCGAATTCAAATTATTGAGCGTCTCACTCTTGAGAGTATTAATATAAATGAGCAGCTTGAACGTCTTACTCGAGCGAAAGTAGAGCAGCTCGATCGATTGGAGTATGCCTATTTCCGGGTGAATGTGTATGAGAATACATATTTTGATGGCGAGAGTCTTAAGGATTCATGGCAAGCAGCTATCAAGGATTTTGTACGCACAATAAACCGAATTTTCCAGGACATAACCATTAACCTTATTGTGCTTATTTTCTTCCTCGCGCAGTTGGCAATTTACGCATTCATTATTCTTGTTGTTGTTAAATACGGATGGCGAATAACAAAGAAAATCTGGTATAGATAAGGAATATTTCTCAAAGCAAAAATCCGCAACTAAGTTGCGGATTTTTGTTAAAGTGGTTTTACTGTGTGTCTATATTAGATAATTCGTATATGTGAATATACAAAGCCCGAAAAACTTCTTCACCGGATCTTTTTATGGTCTGAAGCAAGATTGTTTATTGCCGCACCCGCATTATTTATTGGTGGTGTACCGCCGGTAATTGCTTGGAATCCTAGTTCAGGTTTGTATGGAGTAATCAGTACGCTGTTGACGCTTTGTTGGATTATTTCTGGAGTTGCAGAGGGGTATCTTATCTATAGATGGAATATTGATGCAAGAATTCTTTTTGGTAGGAATAAAACTCTCGATACTGTCGCTTTTTTTGTGATGACCTGTCTCAGGTTTTAATCTTGGTATTGCAGGATTACTTAAGACAAACATAGGCATGTCGATCTCCACAAATCAGACATTATTTATAATTGTGGGTATACTCTATATTTTTTCTGCTCTTTGCTTACTCTCTCAGTGGAAAAAACACGGAAAAAAACTTCTTTAAAAAATCTTAATTTAGAAAAAACAGCGGTAAGATCGCTGTCTTTAATACTAGATTTAAGAGCTCTGATTTTATGTGGTGGTATACTTGCTCTATGAAGTACACAGCCAAACTTTTACGTAAAGAAGTGGTAGCTGAAGCGACAGCAGCGTTTCATTTTGAAAAACCTAAGGGATTTGAATATATGGCAGGACAGACAATTGATCTTACTCTTTTAAATCCAGCAGAGACCGACAAAGATGGAAATACAAGGCCGTATACAATTGCAAGCGCCCCTCACGAGGATGATCTTATAATTGCAACACGTATGCGAGATAGTTCTTTTAAACGAACTTTGCGCGATGCGGGAGAAGGTCTTTTGATTGAGATGGAAGGGCCGTTTGGATCTTTTACTCTTCATGAAAATATAAGGCGTCCGGCAATAATGCTTGTGGGCGGGATTGGAATCACTCCATTTCGAAGCATGATTATGGATGCTCTTCATCGAAATCTTCCGCATCAGATATATCTTTTTTATTCTAACCGTACACCACAGGGTGCTCCATTTCTGGCAGAGTTCGAAGCGCTTTCAAAAAAAAGTAAGCAGTTTGTTTTAGTTAGTACCATGACAGACAAGAATATTGGTCCAGAGTGGAAGGGTGAGAAAGGTTATATAACACTTCAAATGATACAGAAGTATGTACCGCAGAGAGAAAATGCACTTTATTACACAGCGGGCCCACAAGAAATGGTGAAGGCGATGAGAGTGCTTTTGCATGATGCAGGAGTAAGCGGGGACGATATAAAAACAGAAGAGTTTTCAGGGTACTAAATCTCTTATACAAACTAAGGTAAAAACTGCTCTTTATGTAAGACATGGGAGTAGTTTTTCTTCACTCGTATCACATCTCAGTATGGGATAGTAGGTTTTTCTGCATCCCGCTCAACTTCTGAAATGAGTTAATTAATAGCTAAGTTTTATCCAATGAATAAAGATTCGTATACGCTTAATGATTTACTCATAATGAAGATGCAAGCTCTTTACGATATTGAGCATGAGATTGTTGAAGCACTGCCAAAAATGATTAAGGCTGCGACGGATGAAGATTTGAAGGAAGGATTTTCAACACATCTTATTGAAACTGAGGCCCAGATTGAACGACTGAAGGAAGTATTTGAAATTCTAAACGAAAAGCCTGAAAAATTAAAAGTTGAAGGAATTCGTGGGATTCTAAAAGACGGAGTTTGGGTTATTAAAAATATTAAGAACTCCAAGGCTTTAGACGCGAATCTTATTGCGGCTGCATCGTACGTTGAGCACTATGAAATGGCAGGATATATAGCTGCGATTAGTTGGGCAAATATACTGGGATATTCAGATGTCGCTGACCTGCTCGAAGAAAATCTTTCAGAGGAAAAAGCGACCGACGAGAAGTTATCACATCTAGCATCATCAAAGATTGATCTAGAGGCAAGGCAATTAACCACAGAAGAATAAAAAAGTCTGTCATTTTTATTAAAAACCTTATGCTACATCTATGCAAAAAGATACTACATCCAAAAGAAAAACAACGCATAAAAACACACATGGTGAAGATATGAAAGCTCATAAGAAAAGCATTGTATTGGGGGTTATTGCAGCCGGAGCTCTAGCTGGAGCGGCTACGTACTATTTTTATGGAAGTCGAAAAGCAGAAGATCATCGAGAAAATTTTAAAGAGTGGTTTAAAAATGCTCGAGAGGAAGTTCTTACGGAGGCAAGGAAGCTTAAAGATGCTGCTTTCAACAAACAAAATTATGCCGAAATTGTAAGATCGGTTGGAAAGCGTTATCAAGATCTTAAGAAATTTGATTCAGAAGATGTACTCGATTTTATTAAAGTTGTTGGTGCGGAATGGAAACAGTTGGGTGATAAGGTAAAAAACAAGGTTCAGAAAACAAAACGAACAGTAAAAAATACTACTGAGTTAGAGGGTGGACAGGATTAGTTCACAGTTAAGATTTGATTGTAGGGATAGGGTTTTGTTTTGCGGCCTCAGGTTTTCCAAAGAAAGATTTGAGTAATCTAAATATGTATAATTTAAATGAGATAGTGAGTACGCTTCGATAAAGCTTGAAGCGACTTTTTATCCCCTGAATAAGACCATACTTCTTTTCTTTAGTTGTGTGATGAAGGTCTGGAATGAGAGCAAAGCTCATTTTTCGGCCGTTTCGTTTCGCAAAGTAATTTAGAGCAATTTCGATCTGGAATTCAGTTTTGTATTTATTAGGAACTTCATTCCATAGATCTCGCTTAAGAACTCTTTCTCCGCCAAGAATTGGAAAAAGATGGATGATTCTGTTTAAAATGAGCATATTTCTTCCTCGTACGGCAACAAACATATCGTATGTGCCAAGCAAGACAGGCTCAAGAAGTATATCGATTGTTTCAATTGTGAGCCCCGTAATATCAGCATCAACGAAAAAGATAATATCTCCTGTTGCTCGGGTGACACCAATCTCCATTGCCTCTGCTTTTCCATGATTAGTCGATAAAGAGATAACTTTTGCATTTGTGTTTTTTGCGATGTGTGCAGTGTTATCGGTTGATCCGTCATCTATAACAATGATTTCAGCGATGTCGGGATGCTTGTTAAGTACAGCAATAACACTCGCGATTGTCCTCTCTTCATTAAAGGCTGGAATTATTGCTGAAATCATATTTTTGATCCAAGATATTTTTTAAAGAAAAATATAACAAGAGCGGTGATTAGAATAAAAGCTCCGAATCCTATGTATAAAGAGTTTGAATTGCTAAATAGTTTTAAAAAACTCTCACCTGTTACATAAGCAAGGATAAGTATTAGGAAAAACCACGTTATGACAGCTAGGGTGTTTATACTTTGATAAGTCCAGAATGGAACTTTTTGTATCCCTGATACTATCTGCATCACAATGCGTGTACCGTAGATAAATTTTGAAATGAAAAGAAGTTTAAGGTCGTACGAATTGAGAAATTTTGTCGCTAAATTAAGAGGTTTTTTAATAACTTTTTCTAGTCCTAAACGTTCAATCAAGAACGATTGAAGGCGGATCGATCTTCCGATTGCGTACCATACGGTATCTGATATAACTGTCGCAATAATCGCTAGTACCATAACAATCCAGATGTTTATATTGTGTGAACCAAAAAGGGAAAAATAAACAATTGGAACAAGGATAGTTTCTCCACCTACAAGTAGGCCAACAAACAGCAGGGCATATATTCCTAATGGAAAATTCACAAAGTCACTGTACAGTTTAGAGATTAAAAATAGATGAATATTAATTATGCAGGGGGTTTAAGTATTCTATGGACCCAATAACTTCTATAGTCACAAAAATTGTTTTTATATGTATTGCTGGTTTTATAATTCTTTACTTTCTTTTTCGGCTTTTTGGTGGTGGGCAACTTTTCTCAAATGAACAGGTTGCTAATTTCACAGCAGAAACAAATTCAAAAATAACAAACACACTCGGTCAGTCAGTTGAGGGTTTTGAACCTGCAATGTTTCTTCGAGTTTACCCAGGACTACTTGAAAGTGACTTTCATCAGGTAGAAAGCCATGTCGGTAGATACGTCTATGAAGATGGAAAACTTCTTTATGATCAGGATGGAAAAAAAGAATTACATACCATATCTGGCGTTATTTCAGAAAAGGGAATGCATAGGTTGTTGCAAAATATTGGCGTTCGGCTTGGTATTTCTCGGACTGATCCGGATCTGGTGCAAAAAGTTATCAGAGGTATAGAAAATACAGGTGGGATTGTTCCGATTGTAAATGGGCAAAATATAGCTCCTGAAATCGGTCAGCCTGTTGTTATGACGGGTATAATTCAATGCTTGGGACGTAAAAACACAAGTGAATCTCAGACTCTTGAATGTGTATTAGGTTTTCACACAGAAGACGGAACTTGTTATGGTATACAAAATTTATATGAGATAAATGGAGTTCCTCTCGATCAAGGTCAGGAAATGAGGGTGACAGGGATATTGCACACTCCTCATTCTTCAAATATATATGAAATTGAGGGTGTTATTGATGTCCAAAGCGCTGTCGAGATCTAGCTTGTTTGATAGAATGAATGCACGATGATAAAGATATTTTTATTAGGACTTAAGCTTTTTATTGTTGGAATTATTTTAATTCTGCTTTTGTTTCTTGTGGTGCGTAAAGAAACAGCACGATATATTTTTAATGATGTAGGATCAGTGCCAGATGCAAAAACGGTTCTTATTTTAGGTGCACGAGTGTCTCCTGATGGTGTCTTATCAGCAGTTTTAAAGCACAGAGTGGATACAGCACTTCTCCTCTATAGAGAAGGTAAGGTTCGAAATATCTTGATGACGGGTGATAACAGTCGGCTTGTGTATGATGAAGTGAAGCCTGTTCGAGAATATTTATTGAGTGAAGGAGTGTCAGACGAGGATATTTTTCTCGATCACGCTGGATTTGATACATACAGCAGTATGTATAGAGCACGAGATATTTTCCTTGTTGATTCAATGCTTATTGTGAGTCAGTCATTTCATCTTCCGCGTGCGGTATTTATAGCCCGTAACCTCGGCATTGAGGCGTATGGCGTAGAAGCAGATAAAGGAGAATATTATCTTCGTAATTATATTCGCGAACCATTTTCAAATGTAAAAGCTGTACTAAATCTTTTGTTCAACAGACAGCCTAAATTTTTAGGTGAAGAAATTCCGATTGAGTAAGGTTTTGTTTATTTGTGTGTATGATCTTTAATTGTATGGACTTGATAACTAACAAGTTCTTGAAGAGCAACATATGCAAAGCGTAGAAAAACACTGAGCCATGCAAGTGCCATCCATTGTAGTATTATATTTCCAATAATTAATATTGAAACATTGCTCAGTGGTTGCCAAAAAAGAAGAGGTTTGGTTATAAGTGTAAGAAGTAGTGCTATCCAGTATGTAAAGCACGATCCGCAGGTTAGAACTTTATTTCCATATCCAAGTTTTTTTTGAATCCAGCTCTTCCAATTTGAATGGTCTTCAAGCCAATTTCTCCAAACAACAGCTATTCCGGCTACTGACATTCCGCTTAGGATAAAGTCTATTGGCATATTTTTATTATTATCATATAAAAAAGAGGGTGTAGTTTTGCCACACCCTCCCATGTGTTATTCAGTCCTCTTTACATTGTGCCAAAAAGGATTCCTGCCTCCTTTGTGATTGTGTACTCGAAGGGTAACATTTGATCCAGGATCAAGTGCGATTCAGCGCACTGGTGTGTGAAGAGTGACTGCGTTGCTTCCCTTCGCTCATCTGAACTAAGTGAGAAACGAATTGCGCCGTCAACTCTTTTAAGGTTGAGTAGACTGCAATTGCAGTCGCAGTTGTGCACGAGCACCATTCCAGTGTGTTCATAGAACACAGACTGGACACGAAGTGCAAATGTGTAAACCTTGCCCATTGCATGAAGCATTGTGTCGACAATGCCAAAGTGGTGGGGAAGTGCGTCAGCCTCCTTCAAGATAGACTTCTTCTCTTCAGGTTCTGATCGGGTTGCAAGGTGCGCTAGTGAGTTCCACATAACGCTTGAGACTCGATTTCCGAACTCATGAGCAAGACACTCAAGAGCTTGAAGAGCACGGGTCTTCATTTCGAAGTATGGATCACCAATTCGTGGTGAGAATCCAGCAGGCTTGAACGGGGCTTGAAACCCCTTGCCCAAAGATGCCAGGAATGCTCGAGCATTTCCGATCCATGTCGGATTTCGAGTTCGCGTCGTCCATGCCAGGTGAGCGTACGCTCTATCAACAAGATCCGTGTGAAAACCTTTACTTTCGAGATCCTGCCAACTGTCAGGCAGTCGCAGCTCCTTTTTTGCTGTTTCAATGTCGAGCGGACAGAGATCCATCTTGATTCCACTAAGTTCACACTTTTTACACACAAAGCACCTCCGTTTAACGTGAAAGAGCAATTAATAAATGCAAACGATTTGCACTTAACTTTTATGACTATACATGAAAAGTATTTCAATTGCAACTTGTTTGCATTTAGTATAGAATAAAATTATATGTTAAATAATCGAAAAGAGACTCTTAGAAGCAAAGGTTTAAAGGTCACTCCAACACGAATTGCGATCCTCACTCTTTTTTCAGAAGAGTGTAAGCTGATTGATGTTGAGTATGTTATGAATGCTAGAAATATTAAAAATATCGATAGGGTAACGACATATCGAACACTGACTTCTTTTGAGAAAGCGGGAATTATAAAGAGGGCGGATCTTCGTAAAGACTCAGTTCAATACGAATTAGCCGAGAATCACCATCATCATATTGTCTGTACGCGCTGCGGTACATTAGAGCACTTTGAAAATTCTGAAGTTGAAGGGTTATCAAAAATCATTCTTCGTACTTCGTATAAGTTTAAAAAAATACAAGAGCATGTATTTGAGCTCTACGGAACATGTAATTCTTGTAATTCTAAGGTTTAGGTACTAGAATTTAACTGTGAAAAAAAAATTTCTTTTATTTTTTATCTGTACTCTCTCTCCATTTTTTGCTGGAGCACAAGCTCTTCATGACGATCTTCAGGGTTTCTGGAAAGCGCGAGTTGTTGAGGTTGTAAGCGAAGAGACAAAGCTTATTCCCGGCACAGATACTGAAGCCCTTTATCAAACAATTGAGGCTGAGATATTAGAGGGTGATAAGAAGGGTCAAACTGTGACAATTCTGAATGACCATCTAGAACTAAAAGAAGGAAGTAAGTTTTTTTTAAATTATCTTATTACAGTCCAAGGCCAAGAAATATACTCAGTAAGAGACATTGAGCGTCGGCCAGCAATTTTGTTTTTTGTTGCATTGTTCATTGTTGTTATAATTTTTTTTGGTGGCAAGCAAGGTGTGCGTTCTTTAGTTAGTCTTGCTCTGAGTCTTTTGGTAATTTTATACGTATTGTTGCCAGCGCTTCTTGCGGGCTATTCTCCTGTGGTTACAAGTATGTTTGTAGCCTCACTCATTCTTTTTGGAGGCATCTACTTAACTCATGGATTTAATAAAGAATCGACAGCAGCTTTTTTAGGTACAGTTATTGCAATAATAGTTACCGGCATATTGGCTTATATTGCAGTTAAATTTTCTCACCTCACGGGTTTTGCTTCGGATGAATCTATGTATCTTAATTTAAATACTGCGGGAGCTCTGAATATTCAAGGGCTTCTTCTCGGTGCGATTATTATTGGAGTGCTTGGAGTTTTAGATGATATTGCTATTACTCAAGCTTCAGTTGTAAGAGAAATTTATGGTTCTGCTCCACACCTTTCAAAACATGAGATTTATACTAAAGCAATACGAGTAGGAAAAGAACATGTGGGAGCACTTGTAAATACACTTGCGCTTGCTTATGCAGGAGCATCTCTTCCGCTCCTCCTCCTCTTTTTTACGGGAAATTTTGCTCCCACACTTCTTGTTAATCAAGAAGTATTTGCAACTGAAATAATACGAACTATCGTAGGTTCTATAGGTCTTGTGCTTACGGTGCCCATCGCAACATGGCTTGCAGTTTTCCTCCTTAAGGATACGAGAGGAACTCCGAATGAACATGGGCATTTTCACACTCACTAATTAAAAAGGCTATAATAGTCTTATGACACAGCAAGAAGCTCTGAGTATTTTAAAAATGGGGCACAATGTGTTTCTCACGGGTGCCGCAGGAAGCGGAAAGACACACACACTTCGTAATTTCATTTCTTTTCTCACAGAAAGTAATATTTCTGTTGCAATCACTGCTTCAACAGGTATTGCTGCAACTCATCTTGGTGGTATGACAATACATGCGTGGAGTGGTTTAGGAATCCGCAATTTTCTTTCAGAAAAAGATATAGATGATCTTGAGGAGAGGCAGTATCTCTGGAAACGCTACAATGACACAAAAGTCCTTGTGATTGACGAGGTTTCAATGCTTCATCATTTTCGATTTGATCTTTTGGATAAGCTCTGCCGGTCCTTTAAAAGGAAAGATGAACCATTTGGCGGTATGCAGATTGTTCTATGTGGTGATTTTTTCCAGCTCCCTCCAGTTTCAAGACAAGGTGAAGATCCAGCATATTTTATTTATAAATCAAAGGTTTGGAATGAGATGGGTCTCAAGGTTTGTTATCTTTCTGAACAACACAGACAGAGTGATCGTGCTTTTCTTTCTGTATTAAATAGCATTCGCAACAATACAGTTGATGAAGAAACTCTCGAGCATCTGCGTTCACGATATAAGAAGAAGCCCGTCTGTGCTGTGCCACCAACAAAACTTTCTAGTCATAATGAGAATGTGGATGTTGTAAATAATCAGGAGCTTTCAAAAATAAGAGGTGCTGAAAAGGTATATATGATGGAATCTCGTGGAAGCAAAAATATTGTAGAGACTTTGAAAAAAAGCTGTCTGGCACCTGAGAAACTTGTGGTTCGTGTGGGGGCTCGGGTAATGTTTGTAAAAAATAATTTCGAGCAAGGCTATGTAAACGGAACACTGGGAGTAGTGGAAGGCTTTGATGCGTTCGGTAATCCAAAAGTTCTGACTGCGGCAGGTAAGGTGCTTATTGTCGAGCCAGCGAGTTGGAAAATTGAGGAAGATGGAAAAACTAAAGCAGAAATTACACAACTGCCATTACGTTTAGCATGGGCTATAACTGTACATAAAAGTCAGGGAATGAGTTTGGATGCGGCCGAAATTGATCTTTCTAAATCATTTGTGCCCGGTATGGGCTATGTTGCACTTTCACGTGTACGAAGCTTGGAAGGTTTAAATCTCCTCGGTTTTAATTCTGTAGCACTTCAAATTCATCCAGAAGTTTTGGAGATTGACCAAACATTTAAAGAAAGATCAGAAGAGTGTCAATCACTGCTTGAAGATTTAGGTGTAAAAGGGGTTACTGCTCGACACGCAGAATTTTTAAGGAAGAATACCCAGCCTAAAACCAAAACAGAAAAAGATTTACCTGCACATCATAAAACTAAAATTCTTATTCAAGAAAAAATTTCTCTCGAAAAGATTGCGGAAGAGAGGGGGGTTAAGGTTGAGACGATTATTGATCATATTGAAAAACTTCTAGATGAAAAAGAGAAGATTGATATTGAGTATCTAAAGAAAGAAAAATTTACACCGGTGCGGTTTGATAAGATTAAGAAAGCCTTCGATCTTTCGTTCAAAAAAAATGGGGACTGGATACTAGGTCCGGTAAAAAATGCTTTAGGTGCAGGTTTTTCATATGCAGAGCTCCGCTTGGCCCGTCTTTTTATTAAAGAATAAAATGTCAGACCCTGTAACTTGGAAATTTCATACTACAACCGAAACTGCATGGAAGGCCATGCAAGAGTCTATTCGTGGAGCCCAAAAGACAATTGATTTCGAGCAGTATCTCATTGGTGGTGATAATGGTATCGAGCGGGAATTTTGTGAGCTTTTGGCGGTAAAGTCTCGAGAGGGCGTAAAAGTAAGGTTGTTTTTGGACGGAGTAGGTAGCTTCTACTTTTATTACTCTAGTTTACCTGCAATACTTCGCGAAGCCGGTGTTCAAGTTTTGTATCACAAAATGGTACTGCCGCGTGTTATTCGCAGATTTATTCCAGTTATTTTGCGTGATCATCGAAAGCTTCTGGTTCTTGATGGGGAAGTTGCTCATATTGGTGGAGTTGTTGTCCAAGAAAAATCTCGACAGTGGCGTGATACAAATGTGGAGCTTCGAGGTTCTATAGTTTTTGATTTACAAAATATGTTTGATAGAGCATGGGATAGATCAAAAAAATGGAAGCCATTAAGGCCAATTGCATCAGAAGATTCAGTAAAAGATGATTTTGTGGCGGTTGGAAATTCTTATCATTTGCGTGACAAACATCTCTATCGAACTATCTTACGCACCATTACAACCGCCAAGAAAAGTGTACAAATTACGACTCCATATTTTGCTCCTGGAAGAGAATTTTTGCGAGCACTCTATTATGTGGCAAAGAAAGGTGTGAAGGTGGAAATTTTATTACCACGTCGTTCAGATAATATTTTTGCTGATTTTGTAGCTAAATTGCACCATAAGTCATTGTTGAAGAATGGAGTAAGGCTCTATCTTTATGATGCGGGTGTTTTGCATCAGAAAACTATAACAATTGACGATGATTGGGCATCGGTTGGAAGTAGTAATTTTGACTGGATAAGTTTCTGGCTTAATTATGAGTTAAATATTGTAACCACAAACCCTCAATTTGTAGCTGATCTCAAATCACATTTTGTAGAAGACCTCAAAAAATCAGAGGAGGTTACGATAAAAACACGTAGATGGTTTTTTAAATAAAATCTTATTCTCTTGGATTGTGAAATAAGGTGTTAAAAATACCTGCTTTTTGTTACAATAAGTCTCTTAATAATCAATACTTTCTGTACTACGTACTATGAAAAGAGCTATTACATGGGTTTCTGGTTTAAAAACCACAGCGATCATTATTGCTATTGTTATGGTTGTTTTGGGGGCATACTTTGTATTTGCTCAAAATGGAGCAGGTAATGACGAGCTTTTTGTTGTAACTAAAGGTGATTTCACGAAGCAGGTTTTTGTTTCAGGTACGGTGAAAGCAACTCAAAGTGTTGAGCTCGGTTTCGCTCAAGGTGGACGTGTTTCTGGTGTTTATGCCAAAGTCGGTGACAAGGTTTCTCGAAATGCTCTTTTGGCTGAAATTGAAAATGGAGACCTGCGCGCTCAAGTTCTTCAGAGACAGGCAGCTTTTGAAAGTGAAGAAGCAAAACTTTTGTCGCTCAAACAAGGTACTCGTCCTGAAGAAGTTTCAGTGAGTCAGTCTGAAGTTGCAAAAAATGAAGCTGCTCTTGAGCAGACAAGACAAGAGCTTGTAAACGTAATTCGAGATGTTTTTGACGTCTCAGACGATGCTCTGCGGAATCAGGTAGATCAGTTTATAAGTAATCCGCGTAGTAATAATCCACAGATTGTATTCTTTGTTCTCGATTCTGGTGCTGAGAACGCTCTTGAAACAGGTCGGGTAAAAGTCGGAAGTGAGCTTGGTGCTTGGGAAAAATCACTCACGCTACTTACGATTGAGAGTGATCTTACGAAGGCTCAGTTGGAGGCAAAACAAAATTTACTCGCAGTCAATTCAATACTTGCAGAAGCGAGCACTGCTCTAAGTCAAGCTGTGCCAAATCAAACAAGCACAGAAGCTTCTGTAAAAGAATGGGTTATAGACATAACAGCTGCTCGCACAGCTCTCAATGCTGCAATTTCAAGTCTGACTGATGTTGTTACTAGAAACAAAGGTGCCGAATCAACACTTGAAATTTCACGTAAAAATCTCACTCTTGCTCTTGCTGGTTCAACTCAGGCTGATATTGATACTCAAGTTGCTAAAGTTAAGGCTGCCCAAGCAGATATTCAAAATGCCAGATCTCAGCTTCTAAAAACTCTCATTGTCGCTCCCTTCACTGGAGTGGTAACAAAAATGGAAAGTAAGGTTGGGGCAGTCGCTTCTTCTAATGTGTCAGACATCGCTCTTATAAGTGAGGGTGCATTTCAGATTGAAAGTTATGTTCCGGAGGTTGATATTGCAGAAGTTGAAGTGGGTGATGTGGCTCGCGCAACACTCGATGCGTATGGAGATGGGGTTATATTCGATACAAAAATAATTTCTATAGATCCAGCTGAAACTATACGTGATGGTGTTTCTACATATAAGACTGTCTTGCAGTTTATTACTCAAGATCCTCGAATTAAATCTGGCATGACTGCGAATGTTATTATCACCACAGAAAAGAAAACAGATGTAATTTCTCTTCCTCAGCGTGTTGTAGAGACCAAAGCTGACGGTACGCGAATTGTACAAGTCAAAGAAGGTGGCGTTGTGTCCGATCGTGAGGTAGTCACAGGGAAGATTTCTTCGCTTGGTCAAATAGAGATCATTTCAGGTCTTCAGGTTGGAGATGTTGTCGTACTTACGGAGTCAAAGTAACCATGTTCTCATCCCTAAAGCTTAATATTCGCATAGGTTTTTTTCTTGCTATTCGTCAAATTAGACGTGCAAGTTTATGGACCACAGGGCTCATTATTTTTGTGATGGTGCTTACTTTTTTGAATCTTGTTGTTGTGTCGGGAATCTTGGTTGGACTCATACAAGGCTCTGTTGACGCTGCGCGCACACAATATACAAGCGATGTGATTCTTTCTTCTTCAAATGATAAAAAATATATAGAAAATAGTCAGAATATTATTGCGCTCATAAAAACCTTACCGGAAGTTTCTAAAATAAGCGCTCGATATCAAGAAGGTGCATTGTTTGAAGCAAACTATAAAACACGTAAGGCAACAGACAAGCCGAATACAGCCTCTGCTCAGATTGTAGGTATTTCTCCTAGTGACGAAAATGCAGTAACAGGTCTTTCAGGTTCGATTGCAGAAGGCTCATATCTTGAACAAGGTGACTATGACAAGGTTGTGCTCGGCCAGTACTTATTGAAACAGTATGTTCCTGTGGATTCTCCGGGGTTTAGTGCTCTTGATAATGTTGTGATTGGTACAA
>CAYZPE010000005.1:1814-28017 GCA_964480575.1 uncultured Candidatus Saccharibacteria bacterium | reverse complement strand
GAACCTGCAGGGCCAGCAATCACAAATGAACCACTATGATGAGCGCGAATAATCTGATCCTGCGCTTTTTCCATCACTGCCACGATTTCTGGCAATACAAACCCAGTTCCACGAGACAAGAAGTGCTCTTGATAGATAAGATCTCGAGGAGATCCTTCTTGTTCAATTGCAAAAAACAATACCTTCCCATCAACAATCATGTACTGCTCCTTCCGAGAAAGAAAAGCTTTCTCAACAACCCCATTCGGAAGAGTGTACGTAATCGGTCCAGGGTTTTCAAAACGAACAGATGAAAGAGGTGCAACCCACGAATAAATAGATTCTTCGGTTAACTGGTGCTTTGCAAAATAGTATGTTTTTTGTTCACCTTTCTTTTCATGAGTAAGATCGCACCTAATAAAGAAAGGTGAGCTATTAAGGTGACTCAACTCTTCCAAACGACGTTCGGCATAATACTGAAGTTCAAAATAAACCACCTGATCCTCTTTGTTTAGAGTTTTAATTTCACCAATACTTTTACCGGCGAGCTCTTTTGTATGCAGAACACTCTCTGCAATGCTTTTTTGCACACTCTTGATACGTTCTCTGAGTTTCTCTAATAGTGAAATTTTATTTGCTTTCATATATAAGTTTTAATTTAAATCTAGGCCTTAAACAAACAAAAACTGCCATTTCTGGCAGTTCTAGCTAAGGTCCCTTCTCTAATGAGAGGTTTCTTACAAGTTTGATACTCACATATCATATGAGTATTTAATATATCATTTTTTTAAAAAAACTCAAATATTTTCCTTGTTGAAGTTAGTGCCATGAAAGGTTACTCTAAGGCCATGCCTCAAAAAGACGTCTGGGAAAGGGAATATAAGAATCCGAAGCTGGTAACTAAAGATGATAAGCCTCAAGAAGATGTGAAGCGGTTTTTGAAATTTCTTAAAAAAGAGCAGGGTGTTGTCTTGGAAAATTTACAAGTTCTTGATTTAGGATCGGGTACTGGAAGAAATGGGAACTATGTTGCTGAGCTGGGCAATCAAAGTATTGGACTTGAGATTTCAAAAACAGCTGTAGACATTGCCAACACAAGAGCAAAAGAGCTCGGTGTAAAGGCAGAATATTTTGAGAATGATATAGGCTCAACATATCTTTTTCCGGACAATATGTTTGATATTGCACTCGACGTAACCTCGTCAAACTCTCTCAACGAAACAGGAAGGGAAGTGCATCTCAAGGAAACACACAGAGTTTTAAAACCCGGTGGTTATTTTTTTGTAAAAGCACTCTGTAAGGAAGGTGACCAAAATGCAAAAACACTTCTTAAGGAAAGCCCTGGAAAAGAAAAAGATACTTACATCATGAAAGATCTTGGCCTCACTGAACGAATATGGGAAAGAGCCGACTTTGAAAATACTTACAGTCCACTTTTCAAAATCCTTCATCTTGAGAAAAAAACAAGCTATACCCGAATGAAAGGAAGAGTCTACAAACGCAATTTCTGGATCGCATATCTACAAAAAAATTAGGATTCTCGATCTAATTTAGGATCTTTATTTCTTGATTTTTTAGGAATTTCAAACTTTCCATTGACCTCAGTAAAATAAACGCCCACAGAAGCAAAACTTAAAAAACATTGTGTGGAAAGAGAGCGACCACTACGTCGCCCAGTGTTTAAATGTTGACATTTCAAGCTTGGAATACTGCTATGCAAAACTTTCTTAGTCGTGGGCGTAAGCCTAGTACGTTACAGGTCACTTTATAGGCGCTAGAATGTTCTTATTATGAATGAGAAAGATAACTTCACAGACGTGGTAGACAGTCTAACAGAGCAACCTACTATAGAGCAGGACGCTCAAATAATATCTGAAGAACAACAGGTAATTAATAGTGAAGGAGAAATTGTTACACTAGGTAACCCTGATGACGTTATAGAGAAATAATATCGTTCTAATTTTGAATATTTACACCATCAGTACACTCTCGCTGTATGTATGGGTCTTTAACATTTGAACAAATAGTAATATCTTTGCGATAACCTGCTAAATCTCTAAAGCAATAATCCTTTTCTTTAGTTTGTGTCATTAGACTACAAGTTTTTACCCCATCAGTGCTAAATTCTGCCCGATTACGATAACAACCATCACGATACTCAACATTATCTATTTTCTGACACTGGTTAAACCACCGATAACAGCCATACCTTCTATTGTTATCATCTTTTATTAAATCACATAGAGCGATATCATTCTTTGCATGAGCAACTTCTTCTACACAGAAACCTTGAGTATATGTTTGGTTTGTAGAAGTGAGATTATTACAAATTGATGCATCTTGCTTTTCCACTGCGACCTCATGAAAACATCTTGCCCTAGAATTGTCTGAAGGTTCATCAACTGAGTTGTCTACACTCTCACACTTTTCTACAGAATAATCATCATAATAAGGATATCTTTGCTTGTTATATCCAAAGCTAACAATGCTAAGAATTATAATTGGAATGGCGAGCCATTTAATAACTGTGTTTCTATATATGGGATTACTGATAGCAAGACTTGTTCTCTTTCCTATATCTAAAAACTTGAGAATAGAAAAAATAAGTACAAAGTATATTAGTACATACAGTATATTTACTTTTAAGACGGTGTTTACTTCGGCATAATTTTTTGTACATCCCTCATATGTATCAGGATTATAACTTCCCTGACAAAGCAACCCTGGATTTTCCATCCCTTTAAGATAGAGATTGAGAGGATAAACACACAAAATTATTAAAATAATAATGAGTATCCACTTATATGATTTTATGAAATCTCTAAGTGTTCTTTTCTCAATTATAGTTCCGTTTATTTCCAGCGTTTCTTCGCCTTTATCAAATGCCTTACCAAATAGATACCCTATAAAACCACAAAATAGTACGAATAGAATTGGCAATCCTAGAGGGAAACCATAGAATAACCACACGAAACCACCAATTATTTCAATAAATAGCTGATAAGGAACTGCACTCCATACGTGGTAATCTGGAGTAGAGGTATAGTAACCAAAACTTGAGAAACAAGATAAGAGTGCCAATAATACCCCAAGGATAAAACCTTTTTTGGAATTTTTCATGTTACTAAAACTCTACCATAAATTAATTATTTTAACTACGAGGATATACTGTAGGATTTGTCGGATTACAGTTGCTGTGTAGCAACTTCTGTCTCACGTTCTTCTCGCCCAATCATATCTTCAAAGCCCTCAGGTTGAGCACTAGGGTGGGTTAAGTTTACAGTCCTATATCTAGGGTATTTATGCTTTAAATAGAATTCTATGGCTTTATAATCGCTTTTAAGAATAAGTTCTTTCAGCTTCTCTTCTACCATATCATTCTCAACTTCCTGTAGTTCTTCTATAGCTTTAGCAAATTTACTATCATTCTTTTTCCACTCATAGAACGTATCTCTACTTATACCAGTCTTTTTACAAGCGGTACTGATGATAGCCAGACTCTCAATTTAATACTATCACAGACCAGCTAGAATCATTTCAAGCTTTGGTGAAACAAAGACAGATGCTCTTAAAAACTTAAAAGAGGCTCTTGCCCTATTTTTTGAAGACAGTAATGTTGAAATAGGTGAAATTAAAGAGCCAGAGATTGTTGCCACAACTGTACAGTATGCCTAAGTTATTTTCCTCAAGACATATTATTAAAGTTCTTGAGGAAAATGGGTTTGAATTCATCCGACAACGAGGTAGTCATCGAGAATATCGAAAACAAAATAAAACGGAAGTCTCAACTGTTATTATTCCTGCAGACAGAAAAGAAATTCCAACAGGAACATTTAAATCCATCTTAAGACAGTCCGAATTGAAAAAAGAGGATTTTGATTAGTAATGCAATTTTCAAAAATCAAATCTTTCGTAAACTCTACTCATCTGCTATTATTTTGACATGTCAAAGAAAATCTTACTTTCAGGTGTTAAACCAACTGGCCGACCCCATGTCGGTAACTATTTTGGTGCGATGAAGCAATTTCTTGACTTGCAAAAAGACCATGAATCATTTGTTTTTATCGCTGATTTTCACGCAATAACAACAATTCAAAACTCACAAGAGCTTGCACAAAACACTCTTGATGTTGCAATCGACTACCTTGCAATCGGCCTTGACCCTCAGAAGACAATCATCTACAAGCAATCAGACGTACCCCAAGTGACAGAGCTTACATGGATTTTAAACTGCCTTACAACTATGCCGTACCTGAAGAGGGCGCATGCATACAAAGATGCTGTCGTAAAAAATATTATTGAAATGTCAAAACCTCTTCTAGAGGCAAAGGAAATTACTGAAGACGACCGAGGTGAAGATAAAGGAATAAACATTGGCACATTTGATTATCCAATTCTCATGGCGGCGGATATTTTATTGCCAAGCGCAGATGTTGTGCCAGTAGGTGAAGACCAGAGACAGCATATAGAGATCGCTCGAGATATAGCAGAAAAATTTAATCGAATTTTTGGCGAAACATTTAAACTGCCAAAAGAACTTATTTTGAAAGATGTTCAAACTGTTCCAGGTACTGATGGACGAAAAATGAGCAAGAGCTATGGAAATACCATACCTCTCTTTGCTACACGAGAAGAAATTACAAAAGCTGTTATGAGTATTGTGACTGATTCAGGAGAGGGAATACCAGAGCATGTCTACGCAATACACAAGCTTTTCAAGAGTCAAGCCGAGCTTAAACCTCTCTACGAAGAGCACAAAGGTAAGTATAAAGCCCTTAAAGACGCACTTATCGAGGATATAGATGCTTTTATTGCCCCACTTCGTACTAAAAGGGAAGAAATAGCGAAAGATAAGGATGCTGTGATTCAAATCCTCAAAAATGCAGGTCAGATCGCTCGCGATCGCGCCGAAGCAAAGATGCAAGAGGTGAGGGAAAAAGTTGGACTAGTTCTATAAAACTTGTTATATTTTATATAAAGCATTGAAGCTGATGACACAGCTGAGCTAGAGGAAGAAATCCGCAAGGAAAGTAGAACTTCAGGGGTATGCCCCGTACAGCTAAAAAGAGAGCAAAGTAAGGTGGCACCGCGCATAAGAGCGCCCTTACAAATTCACCACTGCTGTGGCGGATTTGTAAGGGCTTTTTTTATTAGAAATATTACTAGGTAAAATTATGAAAAACAGAACATACATAAAAGATCTTAAAGACCAGGCAGGCAAAGAAGTAGTGATTGCAGGCTGGGTGGATGTGCGACGCGATCAAGGAAAACTCATTTTTTTTGAGTTTCGAGACATGACTGGAAAAATCCAAGGTGTAATTTTACCTAATGCAAAAGAAGCTCACGCAGTCGGATCAACCCTTCGATCTGAGTGGGTCGTTGAAGTACGAGGAAAAGTAAATCCTCGCCCTCCAAAGAATGTGCAGACTGAAAAACAAAATGGTGACATAGAGCTTGAAATTCTTGCTATTACGGTCCTGAACCAAGCGGAAACGCCCGTATTTGAGCTAGGAACAGAAGGAACTGAAGTAGGCGAAGATACACGCCTTGAGCACAGATATCTCGACCTAAGACGTTCTAGACTTCAGAAAAATATTCGCACGAGACACAAGGTTGCCAAGTTTATTCGCGACTATTTAGACAAAGAAAACTTCACCGAAGTTGAAACTCCAATTCTTACCAAATCAACCCCCGAAGGTGCCCGCGACTTTATCGTGCCATCACGTCTTGAGAAAGGAAGTTTCTACGCTCTTCCTCAATCTCCTCAGCAATACAAACAACTTTTAATGACGGGTGGTATAGAGCGTTACTTCCAAGTTGCAAAATGCATGCGCGACGAAGATACTCGCGGAGACCGACAGCCAGAGTTTACACAGATAGATATGGAAATGAGTTTTGTCGAGCAGGAAGATGTGATGGCTTTAAATGAAAAGCTCCTTATTGAAATTGTCACACAACTTTTCCCTGAAAAGAAAATTCAAGAAATTCCTTTCCCGCGCATGACCTATAAAGATGCAATGGAAAAATACCAGACAGACCGACCAGATGTGCGCAAAGATAAAGAAGACAAAAATCTTCTCGCGTTTTGCTGGGTAGTAGATTTTCCATTTTTCGAGCAAGATAAAGACACAAAAGGATGGACATTCACACACAATCCTTTTTCAGCACCAAAACCAGAAGACTTTGATAAGTTAATGAAAGCAGAAGATGTCGGCAACATTCTCACAACACAATACGACATCGTATTAAACGGCTTTGAAATCGGCGGAGGAAGTATTAGAAATCATAAACCAGAAGCACTTCTCAAGGTATTTGAAATTATGGGATACAAAGAGGAAGAAGTGCGAGAAAAATTTGGTCATATGCTCAAAGCTTTCGCATCCGGCACGCCACCACATGGAGGCATTGCCTGGGGTTTTGATCGCTTCATTATGCTTATGCAAAATGAGCCGAACATTCGCGAAGTTATAGCTTTTCCAAAAACAGGTGAAGGAAGAGACCTTATGATGCACGCACCGTCGCAGGTAGATGCGAAACAGTTGAAGGAATTAGGGATTAGGACAACTTAGAGGTTTTGACTGTCAGATTTTAGTAAATCAATATGTCAAATTTTGAACTTCAATACTCCCAATGTTAAAAGTTACAAGCTGCAAGCTTTACGTTACAATTCAGTGATGTCAGCCTACAAAGTAAAAGCAGGGGAGTTTGAGGGGCCGCTTGACCTGCTTTTGGATTTGATTGAAAAAAGAAAACTCCACATTAGCGACGTATCACTTGCTCACGTCGCCGATGATTATATTGCCTATGTAAAAAACTTGGGTGATTTTCCTATAGCCGAAAGTGCAAACTTTATTCTCATCGCCTCCACACTTCTTCTTATTAAATCAAAATCCTTGTTACCAGCACTCGAAATTACTCTCGAAGAACAAGAAAGTGTTTCAGATCTTGAAGACCGTCTCAAAAAATACAAGAGGATTAAAGAGCTCTCGAGCCATGTACAAGAACTGTTTGGTAAAAACATTTTGTTTTTCCGAGAACCACCAAAAAATATAAATCCTGTTTTTTCTCCTGATGAAGATATTAAAACAGCAAAACTTCTTGAAGCTGTTCGATCGATACTCCAGAACCTTCCGAAGCAAGAAAAAATTCCTGAAGTTATTGTACAGAAAGTAATCAGCCTTGAGGAAATGATAGGAAACCTAACTTCGCGCATCCAACACAGTCTTAAAATGAGCTTTAAAGATTTTTCAAAAGCCGGAAAAGTAGATAAGGTGAGTGTAATCGTGAGCTTCCTCGCTATGCTCGAACTTGTTAAACAAGGAGTAATTCAAGTAACCCAAGAGCGAGAATTTGATGATATAAGTATGGAAACAGGATCAATCTCAGTTCCACGATATTAACAATGACCCAAAAAATTTTTCACCCAGCGGTTAAACCGCTGAGTAATTAAAAATTGATAAATTACGCATTATTGCGTACACCTTAAATAAATTAGTCCTCAAAAGGAGTCCACATCTGTCCAAAGCAAAATGACCCTTGAGTAGAGAAAAGCTCCTTAATAACGTGTTAGAATACTGTCATGAATCTCGAAGCGCGAATTGAAGCTACGCTCTTTTTTAAGGGTGAGCCGGTGAGTATTAAAAACCTTGGAAAACTTCTCGATACTCCACGAGAAGATATTGAAACTGCACTTAAAATGCTTGAAGAAAAACTTTCGGGTAGGGGAATTGTGTTGGTCCGCCATGAAGATGAAGTGACTTTGGCGACCGCACCCGAAGTAAGTTTAATCATAGAAAAAATAACCAAAGAAGAACTTGCACGAGACCTTGGCAAAGCTGGTCTTGAGACACTTTCAATCGTTCTCTATCACAGTCCGATCGCTCGTCGAGACATCGACTACATCCGTGGAGTAAATTCAAACTTCATTCTTCGAAACCTTCTCATTCGCGGACTTGTAGAAAAAATTTCAAACCCAGAAGACCAGCGAGCATTTTTATATAAGCCGACCTTGGAATTACTCTCATTTCTTGGTATAAAGAACATCGAAGAATTACCTGAATATGCCTCAGTTCGAAAGGAAATCGAGGTAATAAATACCTCAAATGAACCAGCCGAACCTGTAGATACACACAATGGAACCCCAAACTAACCAAATAAACCAAGCCTTACCTGAACCTCACGACCTATTTCTTTCTCCACCACGAAAAATCATATCTCGCGGAGCATGGATAGGGGTTTTAATTTTGGCGATTGCACTTGTTTGTGTGGGGGTTTTATTTGCATTAAAAAATAAACCTCTCTTGCCAGTAGATCAAATCAATTCTATTGTCGTTCTACCGTCACCTTTTGAAGGTTTAGAGATCGAAGCAAAGGCCGCGATTGTATATGACGTTGTAAATCGAAAAGTACTTTACTCAAAAAATCCAAATCTTGTTGTACCACTCGCATCTCTCACTAAAATAATGTCTGCAATTACAGCAGCAGATCTTATTCCAAACTACACAACTGTCACCATTGACCGTGAATTCTTAGATGAGGAAGGGGACAGTGGTCTGTATGCATTCGAAAAATGGAATTTTAAAAAACTCCTCGACTTCACACTCGCAGTTTCTTCCAATGACGGCATGCGAGCGATTGCTTCAGTTGCCGGAGCTGTGCTTTCAAACACTACAGGAACTTCCGAATTTGAAACCAGCCGCGATGCTTTTGTTGCCAAAATGAATGTAAAAGCTCAGTCAATAGGACTTCAAAACACATCATTTCGAAACGAAACCGGACTTGATGTGCACGATGGCGGAGGTGGTGCTTATGGCAGTGCGGAAGATATGGCTCACCTCCTCGAATACACACTCGCAAACTATCCAGAAATTCTTGAAGCAACTACAAATGACACCTCTTCAATTTCATCGTTAAGCAATTTCAATCACAGCGCAGTAAATACAAATCCTTATGTTGGTTTTATTCCCGGAATCAAAGCTTCGAAGACCGGATACACAGTAGCTTCTGGCGGAAATCTTGTTGTTGCTTTCAATCCTGAACTTCAGCGACCAATCATCATCACCGTCCTTGGATCTTCATACGAAGGCCGCTTCAACGATACTCTTACACTTGTCGACAAAACTCTGACACTTATAAATAGAGGAGAACAAGAAGCTGTTAGGTTTTAGAAAAGAAAAAAGCTTACCAGGGTCGGACCTTGGTTTTGAAGTGGAGTTTTGCCTTTAGTATTAAGAGTATTTCGGATATAATTCGTCGTATGATTATCGATATCGTTAAAGTCTTTTTGCCTTCACTTGTGGCCTTTTGTCTAGGTGTCATTATCACGCCAAGCATCACCAATTTCCTGTACGAGCGAAAGATGTGGAAGAAGAAAGGAGGAAAAAAAGCACTTGATGGCACAGAAGCGAAAGTTTTTAACGAGCTGCACGAAGTGAAAGAGGTCGGCACACCGCGCATGGGCGGAAGCGTGATTTGGATTGCAGCTGGAGGAACCGCTCTTCTTATTTGGATTCTCTCAAAAGTATCTTCCATTGATGTTTTAGATAGACTCGACTTCATCAGTCGCAACCAAACATGGATTCCTCTTTTCACTCTACTTGCTGGTGCATGTATCGGACTTGTCGATGACTTTTTGGAAATTAAAGAAGCGGGTGGAGGGCTTTCGCTTAAAAAAAGACTCATCCTCGTGGGTGGCATTGGACTTGCTTGTGGACTTTGGTTTTTCTACAAACTGGACATTATTGGCATTGGACTTCCGGGCGGTGGCACATTTATTTTAGGAGCTCTTTTCCCAATCTTCTTTGCGCTCGTAACAATTGCGATTTATTCCGGAGGAGTCATTGATGGAATCGATGGTTTAGCCGGAGGAATTTTTGCGAGCATGTTTACCGCTTATGCAGGTATTGCATTTTATCAACAGCAGTTTAATCTCGCAGCTCTTTGTGCCACTATTACCGGAGGAATTCTTGCGTTTCTTTGGTTTAATATTCCGCCTGCACGTTTTTACATGTCTGAAACAGGCTCGATGGCACTCACGATCACACTTTCTGTTGTGGCGTTCATGACTGACTCTCTGGGTGGAGGATACGGGATTTTAGTTCTCCCAGTAATTGCCATGCCCCTTATCGCAACAACACTTTCAAATCTCGTTCAGGTAACCTCGAAGAAACTTCGCGGGAAAAAAGTTTTTCTTGTTGCTCCGCTTCATCATCACTTCGAAGCTCTTGGCTGGCCCTCATATAAAGTAACCATGCGCTTTTGGATCGTAGGCGTTGTGTTTGCAATGCTTGGTGTAGTACTTGCGCTTATTGGCTAATAACATGATAAAAACACAAAGAGCTGACAAGCCTTTTCTTATTGCTACCATCCTACTTATCGTAGGAGGATTTCTCGTCTTTAGTTCTGCATCACTCGGACTTTTAACTGAAGGTACCGACAAATTTTCTCAAGTCACCTTTAGCCAAATTGTGCTCGGTCTTGTAGGAGGCACTCTAGCCGGTCTTGTGGCTTGGAAAGTCGATTATAGAATTTGGAAAAAATACGCACTTGGAGTTTTTGCATTCGCACTCCTTGTAAATCTACTTCTTTTTATTCCAGGACTAGGGGTTTCTCATGGTGGTGCAAAGCGCTGGATTATTCTTGAAGCACTCTCATTTCAACCTTCAGAGTTTTTAAAAATCGGATTTATCATATATTTAGCTGCATGGCTTGCAAACAGAAAAGATCATGTAAGCTCTTTTGGAAACGGACTTGTGCCATTCTTTTTTATTCTTTTAATACCAACCGCTCTTCTTTTGTTGCAGCCTGACACAGACACCTTGGCAGTTATTTTTCTGACAGGTATAGCAATGTTTTTTGCAGCAGGCGGCCGATGGCGACATGTATTTTTACTACTTCTGGGAGGAGTCATAGGGATCACACTTGTGGCTTTTATGCGTCCATATGTTATGGAACGTATCCAAACCTTTTTAGACCCATCCCGTGATCCGTTGGGTTCAAGTTATCAAATCCAACAATCACTTATCGCTATTGGTTCTGGTGAAGTGTTTGGTCGAGGTTTTGGAAAGAGTGTTCAAAAATTTAATTACCTACCCGAGCCAATAGGGGACTCTGTTTTTGCTGTGATGGCTGAAGAATTCGGATTCGTAGGAAGTGTATCTCTTATTGCTTTGTTTATATTTTTTGCGATTCGTGGGTTTAGCATAGGAGCAAAAGCGCCAGATTCCTTTGGTGGACTCTTGGCCTTAGGCATTGTTATACTTATCGTGTTGCAGTCATTCGTAAATATTGCGGCAATGCTTGGTGTTTTACCTCTTACCGGTATTCCACTTCTTTTTGTGAGTCACGGTGGTACAGCACTTTTTACAACACTTGCAGAGGTTGGCATCGTACTTTCAATATCTAAATATTCAAAGAAAAATTAATTTTTACCAAAATACATACTCATGAAAATTCTTTTTACAGGTGGTGGTTCTGGGGGGCACTTTTACCAAATTATTGCTGTTGCTGAAGAGCTCAACACTCTTGCTAAAGAGCACAAGCTGATTGATATGAAGCTCTACTATATGGCACCTGAGCCTTATAACGAGGGTCTTTTGTATGAGAATGGTATTGTTTTTAAAAAATGTTCGGCAGGAAAAATGCGCCGCTATTTTTCTATTTTAAATTTCTTCGATATTTTTAAAACAGCATGGGGAACAGTTAAGGCACTTTGGACAGTTTTTAATATTTATCCTGATGTGGTTTTTAGTAAGGGAGGCTATCCAAGCTTTCCTCCACTTATTGCGGCGAGAATTTTAAGAATTCCAATCATTCTTCATGAGTCAGATACGGTTCCAGGACGCGCAAATATATGGGCTGCAAAATTTGCACGTCGCATTGCGATTTCATATCCAGAAGCAGCAACTCACTTTGAAAAACAAAAAGAAAAAATTGCATATACTGGAAATCCAATTAGAAAAGAAGTAATAGAACCTTTAGTAGAGGGTGCACATGAGTTTCTTCAACTTGAACAAGGTATTCCTGTTATTGGTGTTTTTGGCGGGTCCTTGGGTTCAGAGCTTATCAATGAAACTATCGTCGAAGCCTTGCCACATCTTGTCGACAAGTATCAGATCATTCACCAAACAGGAAAGAGAAACCTATCTGAATCCAAAAATATCGCTGAAGTTGTACTCGACAAAAATCCATATAAAAACCGCTATAAGCCATTTGATTACCTAAACAATCTTGCGGTACGCATGACTGCTGGAGTATCAAGTGTTATAGTCTCTCGGGCCGGATCAACTATATTTGAAATCGCAGCGTGGGGAATCCCTTCAATTCTAATACCCATTACCGATTCAAATGGAGATCACCAACGAAAAAATGCCTACGCTTATGCACGAACTGGAGCCGCAAGTGTGATTGAAGAAAAAAACTTAAGCGGAAATATATTGATTGCTGAAATAGAAAAGATAATTCACAATACAGAGACAGCGACAAAAATGAAAACTGCCGCTCTCGCATTTGCGCGAAAAGATGCTGCTAATAAAATTGCAAAAGAAATACTCGGAATTACTCTTGAACATGAAACCAGAAACTGATAGAAACATCATTACACGTTTTCCACCCTCACCAACGGGATTTTTACATATCGGAAGTGTACGCACGGCACTTTTTAACTATCTTTTTGCAAAAAAATTAAGTGGTAATTTTATATTACGTATTGAAGACACAGATCGAGAACGCTCAACTAAAGATTTTGAACAAGATATTTTAAGCGGGCTTGAATGGCTCGGACTCCTACATGACAATAAAGAAGTTGTTCGCCAGAGTGAGCGAGGTGAGGTCTACAAAAAATATTTAAAAACCTTGGTGGATTCTGGCAAGGCATATATCTCAAAAGAAGAAATCAAAGAAGAAGGAGATCGATCTGAGGTCATCAGATTTAAAAACCCAAACAAGAAGATAACTTTCACAGATCTTATTCGTGGAGATATTACCTTCGACACCACTGAACTTGGTGACTTTGTTATTGCAAAAAGCCTCACAGAACCTTTGTATCATCTTGCGGTTGTTATTGATGACTTCGAAGCTGGTGTGACCCATGTAATCCGTGGCGAAGACGGAATTTCAAATACTCCACGCCAAATTCTTATACAAGAAGCACTTGGAGCTTCACGACCCATCTACGCTCATCTACCACTCATTCTCGCAGAGGATCGTTCAAAGCTTTCTAAGCGTAAACACGGTGAACGCGTATCACTCAAATATTATATTGATCAGGGCTACTTGAAAGAAGTACTTATTAACTTCGTTGCTCTTTTAGGATGGAACCCGGGTGGTGAAAAAGAAATTTTTGATCTGCCAGAACTTATACAACTTTTCGACATATCAAAAGTCCAGAAGGGAGGTGCTGTTTTTAACGAAGAAAAACTTCGATGGATCAACAAAGAATATGTGAAGAAAATGTCTGAAGAAAAACTAATCGAGAATATCTCCGCATATTTTCCTGCATTCAAAGATCTATCCCAAACACAACAGAAAAAACTTATACCTGTACTTACCGAACGTACTAGTACTTTTGGTGATATTCGAACAGAGGCAGAAAAAGGGGAGTGGGCATATTTTTTCGAGGCCCCACAAATATCTAAAGAAAAACTCGTATGGAAGGATTCAAACCCGGCAGAAACTCGTACGCATTTAGAGTATATAAAAAATACACTCGAAAAAATTGATGACTCACATTTTAACGCTCCAAAATTAAAGGAGTCTGTGTGGGACTACGCAACCCTAAAAGGGAGAGGGAATGTATTATGGCCTCTCCGCTACTCCCTTTCAGGTAAAGACAAGTCTCCTGATCCATTTACCCTCGGTGATATTTTAGGCAAAAAAGAAACTCTTGAACGAATTCTAAAAGCTCTCGCTTCTCTACAAAACTGAGGTTTTAATCAGAGCCTAAAAATGCTAAAATTTTAGTGCTTATATGCGCTATTTTTTTACACTATTTTTTATTGGAATTCTTTTCTTAACTCCTTTTTTTCGAGTTGTCGAAAGCGCCACCTTAGACGAGATACGAGGAAAAATTCAGAGTAAAAACCAAGAAATAGAGAGTCTGGAGAAAGAGATTGAGCAGTATCAAAAACAGATTCAGGATACCGGTAAACAAGCTCAAACACTTCAGGGCGCAATCAAAACCCTCGATATTTCTCGAAACAAACTCAATACCGATATTAAACTTACTCAAAGCAAGGTTGAATCAACAAATTTCACCATTGAACGTCTAGCTCTTGAAATTAATACTAAAGAACAGGGAATTGATGAGAGTTCCGAAGCTATAAAAAGCACGGTTCGGGAAATTCAAAGAGCAGACGACATGTCCCTTATCGAGAGTCTCTTTCAGTACAAGAACCTTGCTGATTTTTGGAATGAGGTTGAGGTTACAGAACGGTTCCAGCGAAATGTACAAATTCGAGTAAAAAATCTTCAAAATCTAAAAACAGATCTTGAATCAAAGCGTGAGGAGTCACTGAAGCAAAAAGCTAAACTTGTTGATCTTAAACAAGAACTTGCTGATCAAAAAACCATAGTTGAATCAAATCAAAAAGAAAAAAATAAAGTTTTAACTCAAACAAAAAATACCGAGGCAAATTACAAAAAACTTTTAGCCGAGAAAGAAGCGAAGCGAGCTGCCTTTGCCAGAGAGCTCCAGCAGTTTGAATCTGAACTTCGTATTGCAATCGACCCAAGCACTATTCCACCTGCAGGAAAAGGAGTTTTAGCGTGGCCTCTCGACAATATCACCTTAACCCAACGCTTCGGCCATACTGAATTTTCTAAAACTGTTCAGGTTTATAACGGTAACGGCCATAATGGCGTCGATTTTAGAGCAGCACCTGGAACACGCATCAAGTCTGCTGCTGGAGGTATAATACTGGGTGTTGGCGATACTGATACTGCGTGTCCAGCTGCGTCATACGGCAAATGGGTCCTTGTAAAGCATGATAACGGCCTATCAACCCTTTACGCGCACTTGTCACTCATTAAAGCAACCCCGGGGCAGCGAGTTACCACAGGAGACATTCTTGGCTATAGCGGTAATACAGGCTATTCAACAGGCCCGCATCTACACTTTACTGTGTATGCGAGTCAAGGTGTTAGAATATTGGATAGGCAAAGTAAGGTTTGCGGCACAACTTACACAATGCCTGTAGCTGATTTAAAAGCTTACCTAGATCCACTCATTTATTTATAATAATTTCCATGAGAAATTCGAAACAAGGACTCATACTACAAATTGCTATTATTGTAATTGCACTTATTGCTCTTGGTTTTTATTTTAAAGTTGACATGATTGGTCTTGTAAAAAAGCCTGAACTAGCAAAAATATCTCAAGGACTCTGGAATGGCCTTGAAGTAACCTGGATATATCTAAAGTCCGGAGTTGCATACGTAGCAGGTTTTTTTAACTGACAATATTTCAATCCATGAAAAACATTAAGATTTTTTTATTTTTTACTTTATTTCCGTTGTATATGGGAACTTCGATTTTTTTGAAACTGACATATGAGTGGTGGGAGGGACTCCTTGAATAACTTTACTCCTTTTTTACATACCTTATGCGACACATGTAGTATACTCAATACATGTCTTTACGCATGCAGAAAAAAGGACATCAAAAACCCTGGACACTTCCAGAACTTGAAAGCGGTTTAAAGCATTTCTACACGGTACATAAGCAGTATCCAACAGCTCATGAGGTTGACGCTTATATTTATCTTCCTTCAGCACGCTCAATTGAACGAGGATTCGGTGGATTAGTTGCTCTACGTAAACTTTTAAAGCTAGGAAGTGAACATGACTTTCGTGCCGGAATTCATAGTTCAAAAAGAGCTCACACGATCAATGCTCGTGCTCATGAAACAGAACAAAAAGTATATGAGTTTCTCCATAAAAGATTCGGCAAGGAATTTGTACACCGTGAATTTTTCTTTACAGACGATAAACGCACTCGATTAGATTTCTTTGTGCATGACAGCGAACAAGGTTTCTGCATTGATGTATTTTACCCAAAAGATCGAAGAAATTTGATTGGATGCCTCAATAGCAAGCTTCTAAAATACAAAGCCGAATACATGAGCCAATATCCAGTAATTTTTCTTCAAATGAATGAGGACATTAATCAAGATGCATTGAATAAATTAATTCAAAACAAAAAGAAGCAATGGTTAGTAGGGCAGCACTTAATGTCCTGGGATACATTTCAGATTTTTGCTTCATCCAAAAAACCTCTTAAAAAGATGATGGGGGACAACTTAGCAAAGAATACGGCCTAATACCTAGTTGTGTCGCATAAGGTTCACGCGCAAAAGATATATTGTGCGACATGCATAGTCTACAATGATTCCGTCCATAAAGATTCGAAATAGTCCTTCCCTATCTACGACAAACAAACATTCAGTCGATTGTTGCTTAAAAAATAATTACTGTTTATATTATTTTACTTAACCAGATCGCCTACTGTCACATATTTTATATAAAAACCACCACATGTGTACATGGGTGGTTTCGAAAGAAAGAACGAGACAGATTAAACAATGCAGATGAAAAGAGTAACTCAGTTTTAGGCTGCTGAATCAGGTCTGATTTGCGAACTGAGTCTTTCAACAACAGGTTCGCTATCGTCTTCGAATAAATCGTTAGTTGCAATGCAGTGCCCATCACACGTACCAATATCACACATGACACTAGCCGGTGGTCCGTGCTTGCGATAATGATATTCAGCCTCCTCATTGGTCACCTGATAGCCTCGAACCGAACCCAGCTGAACCCAGCAGGCATAGCGATTCTCTGGACTAGATGCTTGTTTTTTCTGGCAAATTGTCAAAGGTTTGTTTTTGGGAATCATGCATACCTCCGTATAGATAGCTGAAATGAAAATATCAGAAACCCTCTTTCCTTATTCTATTCCTCAAAACTTACAATTAACATAAACTTGTCCACATAAAACAAAACCCGTTCGCATAACGCGAACGGGTTTTGTTTTAAATTATTTTAATGCGAACTCTGCGTGCTTCAACCAACATTTAGATGAAGCTTTCCATGGAGAGAGGCCAAATTTCTGATAGAGAACTTTAGCATAATCCATATTGCCTTCAAGTGTATAAATGTCGTGACCAAGCTTGTTTGCAGTCTCAAGGTGGTAACCCTCGTTAATCTGCATCAAACCAACGTCACGCTTGTCCACGATACCACGGATAACATAACCATCTTTACCAACGTGTCTTAAAGTAGATTCACAGTAAGCAACCTTAGCCAAGATTGGTGTCTCCTTGAAATATTCATGAACATACTCCTCAACCTCTTCCTTTGAATTGATATCTTTGATTTTTCGGGATGAAGCCTTAACTTCTTCCACGAGAGGAGTGGGGTTAGGAATAACAATAGGTGTTAATTGTGAAGGAGCCAAACCAGACAATGCCATAAGAATTCCGAGTGTAGTGTAATGCAACATAGGTAAGTCTTTGCTTAGCTATTAATTTTCTATTAGGAAAGGCTTCGAAGGCCCTCTAAAACAGAAAACTCAGTGCTTAACTGAGTACATGTATATACTAGCATATTTTAAACTTCTTGTCAATGACAAAATAGAAATACTGTGGTATAGATATGGCTTATAATATAGGTTTTTACGTGTTTTATAGGCATATAACCGAGCTAATTTTTATTCAAAAAAACAACAAAAATAGCCGAGACCTGTGAAGGTGTCGGCTATTTTGTCTTTCTCTCCCCTCTTTTTTTTATTTAGGGAGATTTATCGATGAAACAGCCTTACTCCCAAGAGCCAGACCATCTTCTAATACTGAAAAGAACATGACGAGGGTGTTCTCAAGCCCATGAAAGACTCTGGGCAGAAGGAACCTGAGCATGACAAGAGCCAACCCAAACCCTGCTACTCTTAAAATTCTCATATTATGAAAAAATTAAGAGGGATTTTCGACGTACCGACAGGTACGGCGGTGGCGGCTAATGCCCGCTCTATCCCCCTCTTCCCTGCTGACCTACACAAAAGATCCGAAGAGAAGAATTGGGGTTCCTAGAGAGGATTTACCAAAGAACTTTCCTTTACTGATGAGCTTATTATAGCACAACATGAAAAAAAGACAACTCACGTGAGTTGTCTTTCAGATTTTCTAACACGGAATGGAAAACATGTCTCCACTGGCCATTTTCTGCGAGAATTGATCGCAAAAAACTCGTATAGATCTTGAGGCTGAAGATAGGAAACCATCACAACCAAATCCCCTATTAAAGTACCAAGCTCGACCATTCTTAACTTGCCGAGCAAATCCGCAAACTGTATCTTCAAAAGGAGAAGATCTATGATGCGTGCGGGTTCGTACTTTTCCTGATCCATACTACTAAGCACTTCTGCCGTACCCAACCCCTCCTGGATCCTGAACACTCTTATTTGATATGACCGAACCCCTCTCAAGGCTTCTTGTTCACTGCAAACTAAGTCTCTCATTTCTGCCGTACCAGACTTTGAACATGACCAAGTAATTCCTGACTCAGCAAGCAACTCTTCCCATGGCAGAATCTTTTTTGGCACAATAACCTCAAAAATTCCTTTTTGATAAATATGAGCCTCCCTCAAAATTGCCTCTGAAACAATTCGGAGAGACTCAGGCCTCAGAAGTACCTCCAAATCACCCTCTTCCCCACCAAGCACATCAAGCTGATTTTGAAGCATTTTAATGAAATCAGGCACACTTCACCTCCAGATCAGTTGTTATAGAACCGAATTCCGTCGCTATTTAAGCATAGAAAATCTATTTTTGGAATATTTGAAATTATTTAGCTAAATTCAGTTTCTTCACCCAAAGGAAGCACCTTAAATTCAATTCCTTTCGGTCCCAATACTTGTGGTGGTATCTAATGAGTAGAACCAGGTGTTTTTAAAATAGCTTCGTGTACGGGAAAACAAATTTTTGACTTAAGTAGAAGTGCGTAGCCAATTACCTCTAACAGCCTCCTCCAAGGACCGACTACTGGTAACGCCAGAATCTAAACTTGTTTTTTTAGGATCAGTAAACGCATCACCCGGATAGAAAAAACGACCGAGCCTGTTTCTTTATGAAAAAAAGCATCGAGAATTTCAGCAACTGTCTTACAGAAAATCTCTCGACGTCATTTGCTTTTGTAGAGCAAATAAAAAACCCCCAGCATTGCCGGGGGTTCAACAGATTCAAGTGAGACAAACCCACTATTCATCACTCCCCTCTTTATTTTGCGTTCCTGAAGAGTGAGCAGCCATAAGTAGAAGTGGAAATACAATGATGGCTGTGTAAAAATATGTCACATTCATACTCAACTCTTCCCGGTAACCTAAAAGAGCTACGATCGCAAATGCGATGAGTGATCCCCAAAAGATCACATGGACCGCAACTATGACACGGGTTAAGACTTTTGAACCCTTACGCAGCCCTTCTGCTTTCCTGCTCTCTTCCAATTCACGCATGGAATTATGAAAAGCGATTAAGGAAAGCAGAATAAACACAACACCAATTACGAACCTCATGGTCTGCCATCGCTCTATTGTTCCCCAAAGGAAAAGCATAGCTATTGCAGTGAAAAAAAATTGCCATGGATTCTGCAGTACAAGTCCCACAAACAAACGAAGGTGGCTCAAAATACGTTTCATAACTGGTCTCCCCTGTACTAAGTACAGATAGAATTGTCAAACGAACACTAAGGTCAGTTTAACCAGATATTTATTTTATGCAAGTTTTAAAAGCTTCATGAGCTTTTCATAAATGGATTTTAATATGTATAGTGGCGTATTGTACATTTCACTTCCCTTTCTTGAGAGGAGGCCTTAATGATCAATTATCGGCTTTCGGTCGTTGCTGTACTCGGGTACGGATGCCATCTAACACCGGAGGTTCGAGACTATCTAGATCGAGTCGTGGCTTTTGTTAAAGGAAGAATTAATTGCGTCATTATTCTAACGGGAGGATTTACCGACAAAAGGAATGCGCCGGGCATAAGTGAAGCACGGATGATGGAGTTATACCTTAAAGAACGAGGCGTGACTCAAGAAATCATCCTTGATGAAACAGCCCGGACAACAAACGAAAACATCACTGCCATCAATCGCATCATGCATGAACGCGGATACGCACAATGTGCGGATGTAGACATTTTCTGCGATTGGGCACATCAGTTCAAGGTGAAATTTGCTGCTGGTCGCACATCATCAATTCCCACATGCCATTACCTAACGCACTCAGTCACAAAAGGGTTTGTTAGGGTCGGGAAGCAGCTCATCATCGCAACTTTGTTGTGCTGGATCGCGAATCGGATTCCGTTCTTCCAAAGACTGGAGGTTCTTCGAAAGCAATGGCTCCAAAGAATTAAATAGACCGACAAACGATGTTTGTAAGGTCCCCAGCCGCACGCCTTCATGGGTGCGGCTTTCATTTGCTCCACAAAAGCGAATGACGTCAGGAGATTATGTATGCCGTAGGCATTAGTAATGCCTGACACATATTTTCCTACAAAATAAAATTCTTGACTTTATAAAAAGACCGACCCTCGATGGATCGGCCTTATGTTTTTTTAAACCACTTTAGTCTTAACTGTTATTTTGTTTGATTCTCGACACTCATTATCACAATACACTTCCCCATTTTCTTCTCGGCAGTTTTCACAGCAAATGAAATGGTCATGACAGCCAAGATTCATACAGTTTACATAAAGCTCGCTTGAAGAATCACACTTCATGCATGTACCGACAACCTCATGATTTTCTGGGTCATCAAAATCCATAGCAATACGATTGTCGAAAACATAAAGCTTTCCTTTGAAAAACTTGCCTGGATATTTTTCCATGAAGCTTACAATGCCACCATCGAGCTGGTACACATCTTTGAAACCTTTCTTCACAAGGTAACCAGAAGCTTTTTCACAACGCACCCCTCCCGTACAAACTGTTACAATTGTTTTTTCTTTAAGTGGCTCAAGTTTTGGTACAAATTGTTTTATATCTCTAAAGTTATCCATGCCAGAATCTATCGAGCCTTCAAATCGCCCGACTTTGTACTCATAATTGTTACGCATATCCACAAGAGTGAGTTCTTTGCCTTCTGAAAGCCATCTATAGAGCTCATCGGGTGAAAGACGCTTCCCTGTTTCCTCCCAAGGCTTTACATCTTCGTTCTCTAAATGACCGCTCACAATTTCTTTTCGAACCTTGATTGCAAGCCGAGGAAATGCCGCACCCGTGCCGGTACTTTTTTTCCAGTGCATATCATTAAAACGAGGGTCTTTTTTCATTTCCTCAATGTACTTTTCTGTATTTTCTTTCGCACCTTCAACAGTGCCATTAATCCCCTCTTCTGCAATAATTATGCGTCCTTTCAAAGAAAATTTCTCGCATAGTTTACGCTGAAAAACCATCATATCTTGAGGGCTTTCTAATGGTACATATTTGTAATACAGAAGGACTTGAAACTCGTTCATAATGAAAAGAATATATCAGATTTATTGCAACCACGGAATAGGAAACTGTTTAAATTCAGAAAGGATTGATTTGTCATAAATGAGTCGCGAGAATGCTTCTACTTCCCATTTTGCACCGTTTAATGCAATATGCGGTTTCGGCTCAACTGGAATCCCTACATATTCCATAATTACATCTGAATTAAGATCAGTCTTGCCTTCTTTAAGTGGAGGAGTGAGTCCTCGCCTTTTCATGTGATACCAACAAATGGAATGCTGATCGATAATTCTGCGAGGTATCTTTGCGTCTGCTCCATTTCGAGCGGCACCTGAATATATAAAACTTACATCAAAAAAAGGATTTTGACCTGCAATTGTTTTTTCTTCAGACTGATTCAACCACTCTAGAAATTCTGTAATGATTTGTCCTTCTGTTTTCTTTTTTGGATCAGAAATCTGCTCTCGAGTCATTCCATTTACGGATAGAGCTTCTTCCATAACATGAGCACCTTCCCACATTCGACACTCTTCATAAAACTGTCGGTCGGGCTTATTAAAATCAATTGCCCCAATACTTACAAGCGAGTGTTTTAAAGGATCTGTTCCTGTTGTTTCTACATCGAGTACGATCATGGTTAGCTTTTAGGTTTTAGCTGATAGCTTTTAGTGTACACGTATTCTAACAGCTAACAGTTAAAGCTCTAAACTACTTGAGTCCCTTACAGTTTGCCGCTGGCGTATACCCAGCCTTTCGAGCCTCTTCGATTGAAGCGAAAGTAATTAAGTTTTTCTCTGCAATCTGCTTAGCTCCTCCACACCAAGGAAAATGATACTTACTTCCTGATTTTGATGCCACAACTTCCCCACCTTGGTCAGGAACATATACATTTTCAGGTAATCTTTCCTTCCCTGTCGCACTCTGAACTTCACTTGAGCTAAAACTTTTTATTGCAGCAGCCGAAACACCGTCGGGCATGATTATTTTTATTCCTTCAGTTTGAGCCTTGCCATCTGTTGAAAGTCGACCCAAGCCAAAGGAAGCTGTCCCGACCAAAACAATGAGCATAGCCATGAAAAGATTGTGTTTTGTTTCAGATGGAACAAGAGCAACTCGCCCCTTGATTTTATTGAAGCTTTCTTTTATACTCATTGATACTTATATTTTAAGGCATTTATAGATAACAGGCTATGGCAACAAAGAAATCCGCTGGTGCTTCCAAAAACGGAAGAGATTCCCAGCCAAAATACTTAGGTGTAAAGATTGGACACGGCGAAGTAGCCTTCCATGGCGCTGTTTTAGTGCGTCAGCGTGGTACTGATGTTATGCCTGGAAAAAACGTTGGAATGGGCCGAGATCATACCCTCTATGCTCTCAAGGAAGGTAAGGTTGAATTTAAGAAAAAACGCAAAATTCATTTCGATAACAGTGTGGTGATGAAGAAGATCGTCCACGTCATCTAACTAAAAACCGCCTCTTGGCGGTTTTTTTGACATTAATAATAATCCATGATATGTTTTTAAGCAGATTACTTGTGTACACTGTCAAAAACCCTACTGGAGAATTGAAATGGTACAGAAAGCGAAACGAAGAGACTTGATGGAGGGAAAGAAGAATGGCTTCAGCAAGCAGGACTCCAGCACATCATCTTGTGCAAACAAGTAGAGACTTTGTGGAAAATTCGGAAATGGCTTATTTCCAGTTTTTACACAGATCTCTGCACTGTTTTAGGACTTGAACGAAAAGAGGGTGAGGTACTACACTCCTCCTAAAACAAAAACACCGAAGGTCTGACCTTCGGTGTTTTTTTATTACCTTTTTATTTTATCTTTCTGCTTCAATTACAAGTGTGAACTCAACTTTCTTATCACCAACAACAACCTCAATCTTATGATCCCCAACCGCCTTTAAAGATTGTTTGAGATTGATAAATTCAGGAGCTACATCCACATGAGCTTTATCTTTAAGGAGTTTTACAATCTCTTCTTTATGGATTCCCGCAAAAAGATGACCTTTCTCACTTGCCTTTCCAGTCGCAGTAACTACAATACCTTCAAGTGACTTAAGATTTTTTGATAATAGATCAGCCTGAATATTAAGTTCTGATTCAATCGCAAGGATTGCGGTTTTAGCTTTTTTTTCTGCAGCAGGTGTTGCAACTTGAGCTAAACCTTTCGGTATTAGAAAATTAAGAGCATGACCGTCAGATACATTTTTTATCTCGTATTTCTTGCCAATTTTTGGCACATTGTGAAGTAGTACAACTTTCATAATTTATATGTAATTAATATCGAGATATCATAGCAAAAAAACACATAATGGCAAATAACACATATTGACTCTTTCTATTAAATGTACTATAAATATCTCTTCTTTGTTCTTTTTACCCACAACTATCCAGGGGATTTCTCATGAAAAATCAGAATGAATTATATGCATGTGTTATCGTCCGAACCGAAAAAAGTCATACATGTTACATCGTTGGACCATTTCAATCCAAAGAAGAAACGATTAAATGGTGTGATTCTTTTAGGATTATCGCAGAAGATAAGCATGATGATATGAGCGCATTCCCACGTTCAATCATAGAACCCACTGGGAAATCTAACGAGAGAACCGTTTCAGGAGCTCTACAGATGATTGAGGACATCTGGCACGAATTACACCCTTCTTGGTAGAAGGGTGTTTTTATTTACAAACTCGCGTTCAAAATTTCTAAGGCTTTATCAAGCTGAGGATCTTTACCTGACTTAAACTCTTCAGCGGTTCTCTTAACTTCAATATCAGGAGTAAGGCCTCCATCTGAAATCGAATGACCTTCTGGCGTAAGCCATTTTGCAATAGTCACCTTAAGTGATGTTTCCGGAGTAAGCTTTACAAGCTCCTGTACTGACCCCTTACCAAAAGATTTTGCACCTACAAGCTTTGCAATACCATTCTCACTCAAAGCCCCTGCTAGGATTTCAGATGCAGATGCTGAACCACCATCAATAAGAATTACCATCTTTACTGCGTCACTGAATACATTGTAGCCACGACTTCGGTGTAAGACCTCATCTCGCTTCCCTCCAAAATCTTCTCTCACGATAATCTTACCTGATGGCAAAAACCAACTTGCCATATCTACCGCTGCCTCCAAGTATCCTCCAGGGTTTCCACGAAGATCTAGCACGAGCTTATTAGTGCCGCTTTGTGCAAACTCTCGCAATGCACCACGGAAAAGCTCAGGAGAAACGGCTGAGAAGTTGTAGAGTTTGATTATAAAGACACCTTTTTTAAGTTCTGTATCAATCGTAGGAATATTGATAACGTCACGAGTAACTTCTATTTCAATAAAATCATCTTCATCTTCGCGAGTAATAGTAAGTTTAACCTTTGTTCCTTTTTCTCCTCGGATATGCCCAACAGCATCTTCTACACTCATGTTAGCTGTGGTTGTATTGTCTATCTTTATAACCTTGTCTCCAGCAAGCACACCAGCTTTGTACGCAGGCGTATTTTTAAGTGGAGAAACTACCGTAATAAAACCGTCGCGCAAAGCAATCTCCATTCCCACACCTTCAAAGTTTCCACTTATCTCATCTTCAAATCTTTCGGATTCGACAGGTGGAAAAAAGACCGTATATGGATCACCGTACGAAGCAGCAAGACCCTCAATTGCACCCCAAAGTCTTGCTTGATCATCTACTTTTTTTGTTGTTGTTGAATTTGAAGTATTAACAAATTTCTCATTTAAAACATTCCAGGCTTTCCAAAACGGAGAGAAATCAACTTGTGTTTCTTTTCCTTTTTCTACATCTTGAATATTTTCTGGTATATCAGCATCAAAACTATTCTTTCCAGCAGAAACACCTATAAAATAAGAAGCAAAAACAAGAATGACTCCGACCACAACAGCAATTTGTGAATATATACGTTTAGTTTGTTCCATCCGACCATTTTATCACAAGCTCCGCTTTGAGGCATATTACATAAATAGTACATACATCAAAAAAGACATGTCCGGTTATGAACACATCTTTCAAAACACTATTAGCGCCTTTCTTCAAAGTCTGGCACTGCACTTTGTACCCACCAGTCTGGAATATAGAACTTATCACCATCAAGATTATTTACCGCAAGTACACCAATACTTAAACTTTCACGCAACTCAACAATAATCATCTCTCGCACAAAAAGTTTTTTTCCAAAAAAGTTCATCCCCAGGTTTTCTTCACAAGCGACAATTTCTCGCCGTGAGAGAATGTGATACGGAGCTATAAAGTGAACATAACTTCCCGGCTCTATATCTGTATCCACAGACACCTCCCTTGGTAAAGAAATTATGTAGGTGATCCTTAGAAAGGATAATTCAAAATGAATCAAAAGTGAAGAGTGATAATTTTAATGATATAGTTTAAAAATGAAAATTTGGAATACTCTATCCGGCAAAAAGGAAGAATTTGAACCCTTGAAAGAAGACCTTGTGGGAATGTACAACTGTGGCCCGACTGTCTACAACTTTGCACACATTGGAAACTTGAGAGCATATATTTTTGCGGACACTCTTCGCAGAACACTTGAGCTTGAGCAATTTAAAGTAAAACAAGTCATTAATATTACTGACGTGGGCCACCTCACAGGTGATACCGATTCAGGTGAGGACAAAGTTGAAAAAGAAGCAAAAAAAGAAGGTAAGTCTGCAAAAGAAATAACTGATTTTTATACAGAATCTTTCTTCAGTGATCTAGACGTACTCAACATTCC
>CAYZPE010000005.1:0-1804 GCA_964480575.1 uncultured Candidatus Saccharibacteria bacterium | reverse complement strand
CCTCGTGAAAAAATAGAGTTTCCAAAAGCAACAGATCACATCGAAGAACAAATCAAACTCATTCAAAATCTCGAAGAAAAAGGTTTCATCTACAAAACATCAGATGGAATTTATTTTGATACAAAAAAATTTGGAGACTATGGAAAACTCGGCAACATAAATCTAGCAGGACTTGAGGAAGGTGCTCGAGTTGAAGCAAATACAGAGAAAAAGAATTCGACCGATTTTGCTCTGTGGAAATTTTCCAAGCCTGAAGAAAGAAGACAACAAGAATGGGATTCTCCGTGGGGAGTAGGCTTTCCCGGCTGGCATATTGAGTGTTCAGCAATGTCTATGAAATATCTTGGTGAAACGTTTGATATTCATACAGGAGGCATAGACCACATCCCTGTTCATCACAATAACGAGATAGCTCAATCAGAAGCAGCTACAAACAAACCATTGGCACGCTACTGGATGCATAGTGCTTTTATTAATATTTCCGGTGAAAAAATTGCAAAATCGATCGGCAATACTTTTACCCTTGCTGATCTTAAAGAAAAAGGTATTCATCCCCTCTCTTACCGTTACTGGCTTTTGACTGCACATTACAAAACACAAGTTGATTTTACGTTCGAAGCTGTCCTTGCTGCGCAAAATGCTTTTACAAATATATTGAGCATGTTAGCCGAAGCACAAGACAGTGGTTCTGTGCAAAAAGACTATATAAGTGAATTCAAATCTTTCATTGAGGACGATCTCGATACCCCAAAGGCAATCGCCCTACTTTATAAACTTATCGACGACAAAAATGTCTCTTCTCAAGATAAAAAAGCAACCATAAGTACTTTTGACCAAGTACTTGGATTAAATTTGATCAATCTATCTCACAAAATTAAAAACATACCGGAAGAAATAAAAAAGATTGCTCTGAAACGCGACCAGATGAGAATTGAGAAAAAATGGAAAGAATCGGATGAATTGAGAGTAGAAATAGAAAACGCAGGATTTATAATTCGTGATGAAAAAGAAGGTTCTCTCATCGAAAAGAAACTAACACCAGATATGTAAAAACCCTCGAGAATTGAGGGTTTATGGTGAAGAACAAGACTTCTGCTTTATTTTTTCATCTCATCAAAACTGTCTTCGTATCTGTGACCAATTCCCAGAATAAACCTCAGTATTAATGTAACAACTACCAGACCACACAGCAAAAGAATCACAAGCGTGAATGGATTCACAAAGCACCTCCCCTGTTTTAAACGCATCATAGGTAACTGATCCGTGAGAAATATATCATTAAGCCTTTAAAAGAGCTAGCGCAAGTCTCCACAGGATAAGAACAACTTGTAAAGGAATTGCATTTTGAAAAAGCTAACTCGAACGTGATAGTATTTCCACATGACACAAGCTCAAAACCTGCGCATCCCTCCGCAAAATATCGATGCCGAAAAAGCACTTCTTGGATCGATCATGCTTCGACCAGAAACTATTTACGACATCATGGATGTGGTAAGCGCGAGCGCATACTACGCCGACAGACATCGAAAAATATTTGAAATCATGATGGAGCTTTTCAGCAAAAGCACTCCAATCGACCTTCTCTCACTTTCTTCACGACTTAAAGAAAAAAATCTCATTGAGGGCATCGGTGGAAATTCATACCTTACAGAACTTGTAAACACAGTTCCTTCAGCTGCAAACATAAAACATTATGCCGAGATTGTTCAGAAAAAATACTTGATGCGTAAGATTATTGAGGCTTCAGAAAAAATCTCAATACTTGGATATGACGAAAGTGTTCCGGGCGTTGAAGAATTGGTTG
>CAYZPE010000004.1:0-32228 GCA_964480575.1 uncultured Candidatus Saccharibacteria bacterium | reverse complement strand
GTTTGTCTCCGTCCCGAAGCTCTACAGCCTCATGACTTCCTGTTGAAGCACCAGACGGAACCGCAGCTCGGCCATATGAGCCATCATTTAAAGTCAGATCAACTTCAACTGTTGGATTACCTCGAGAATCCAGAATCTCTCGCGCTACAATGTTTTTGATTTTTGCCATGTTTTTTAAAGTAAAATACTTCACTTGGAATCCCTATTTCCAAGTGTGTTTTTATTATATTAAGAGCATATTCTAACTCGCTCAAACCCGGTATGCAAATTAGGCCACTGGAGGAGTTGATAGAGGTTCAGTTGTTTGCCCTGCGTCACCATCTTTAACAATTTTAACTCTTTGGTTTTGCTCCGAAACAACATGATACTGGGAGAAGATTATCTTTTTTGCGTTTTCTGGATCAGCTGCATTGCGAATAAAAAATTCTTTACTATCTTCCGAAGCTGTCTGAACATGGATATCACCAAAATTGAAAAAGGTTGCAATAACACCACGAACCTCGATTGAAATGTCCTGAATTTTATCGAAACGAATATTTGAGATTTGGCGATGAAATATACCCTTCTGATCAATATCAATAATACGCTTATCGGTTACATACCAGACATCAAGATAGTAGTTGGTCCATTGCAGGAAAAAAGCGATCCATAAACCAAGAACCCACAGTGTGTATACAAAGAGTGTCAGATACAGTGCGTTTCCTGAAAGTGTAAAATGTACAACTTCCGGAACAAGTCCGCTATTCCAAATTAAATAAAAGATGGGAGGTAAAAGAGTACCCCCAACAAAAGCAAGTATCGCTGGCAGAAAAACAAACCAGTGCTTTCGCACCTCAAGTATTATTCTTTCTCCTGGATCGAGATTAAGTGCTTTGGTCATGTTATTGAATAAGGATTATAAAAAGAATAGCCAGACCAAAGAGAGGAAGTGATACTGAAAAATATATAATTTCTGCAAGAAGAATAAAACGGCTTTTCATGCCGTATCTCCTCCAGTGATATACAAGCACACAGCTTATGATGGCATACATAACAAAAATGAAACCCAAAAAAAACCATGGGGCTTTGCCACTTGAAATAAAAGAAAGAATATTTAGAGGACTCAAAGAAGTACTCGCCGACTCAAGAAGGTTCATGAATCAATAATATCAAATAAAACAATTTTTTTGTAAAGAAAAATCCCCACCGAGTTAAGTGGGGATCTGTATCAAAACAGCACTCATCGCACCAAAACTGATTTGAGAAGTTTCGCGATATGAATCGCGAGAACGTCGCGATGTCTCGGAATATTACTTATCTCCTCACGCCTAAGTGCTATCTTCATTTCCTCAGTTGTGCACCTGCCATCAGGATGCTGTTCGATAATATATCGAGCAGCTGTATCGTATGGATCTTCACGTTCTGCGGTCATACAATCCCCTTATAAAGAAAGAATGGAACAATTACTATAGATACGCCAGTGTCAATAGTAGGACACTTCAACCAATAAGTCAACCCTTATCCACATCCAAGTCAGCTATAGAATAAGGCCCAATCTTGAGTCTTTTTATATGTAGCGCAATGGCACCGGAACCAAAATACACCCCAAGATCATGTGCAAGAGAGCGAACATATGTACCGCTTGAACAGGTCATTTCAAAAGATGATATGTGATATTTTTTTCCTCTATCAGTCACTTTCTGCCACCCCTCTTTTATTTCTTCTTGCCTGAAATCACCCTTAACTTTTTCAAGTGAACTCTGAATTTTATCGGCAAGCGTAGACCCTGCGACTTCCCCACTTCCTACATGCATCAAACTGAAAATTTCAATTTCTCTTCGAGGAATCTCTATCGAATCTGCATCACCACTTCTTGCCCACACAAACAGAGGTTTGCCTTCGACTGTTTTCGATGAATAAAGAGGATATACTTGCTGACGTTTACCAACATACTTTGAAAGCACTGTTTCTATCTCTTGAGATGTCGGAGGCTTATCACTCGTGCTTTGAACAAGTCCGAGTGCGTCATACGTATCGGTTTCAAAACCCCACAACACATCAAACTGATATGTTTTAGGCAAATCGAGATAGGATTGCTTGTTGTAGACCTCTTCTCCACTCAAAACCAAGAGTAATCCTTCTGCCATAGGATCAAGCCTCCCTGCATAGGTTAAAGGCATGCTTTGATACTCTGGATAAGCTAGTTTAAAGCGCTCCAGACACTGAAGTGGCGTCTCTCCGGATTCTTTATATAGGAGTAGGATATTGTTCATATACTCTGCTTTTCCTTGTTTGAGATGCCTTACTTCGCTACAATGTCATAATCATGACGAAAAAACAAACTGAGGGAGAAAAAGCAGCAATTAGTACAGAAAGCTACAAGGGAGTGCGAGATTTCTTCCCGGAAGATATGCGTATTCAAAAGCATATTTTTGGTATTATGCGAAAAACTGCCGAGTCATATGGCTACGAAGAATACGGCGCATCTATTCTCGAACCAAGTGAACTATATGAAGCAAAAAGCGGTGAAGAAATTGTAAACGAACAAACATATACTTTTACAGATCGTGGTGGACGCAAGGTTACACTTCGTCCTGAAATGACACCTACGGTTGCCCGCATGATTGCGGGAATAAGTAAATCAACTCCTCTACCTCTCCGCTGGTATTCTATTCCGAACCTTTTCCGCTACGAACAACCGCAAAAAGGACGTTTACGTGAACACTTTCAACTAAACGTCGACATTTTTGGCATAGAAGATACAGGTGCAGAAATAGAAGTAATCTCTCTTGCTGACAGTCTCATGAAAAAACTCGGAGCAAAATCGAGTGAGTATGTGATCCGTATAAATAGCCGAAAAATCGTAAGTGCTTTGTATGAAAAATATGGAATAGCGGGCGAAGACGCATACAAACTTTCAAAGGTAATCGACAAGAAAAACAAGATCAGTTCTGACGTTTTTGATAAAGGTCTCGAGATGATTCTGAAAGATAAGGCTCCTGAGTTTAAGGCTGTGCTCGCTTCAAATAAAGAAGTAATAAATGCTATTGGTGAAAATAATCCTGCAGTTATCGAACTTTTAGAGGTTATCGAATCACTTCAAGCGCTTGAAATTCAAAATGTTATCTTCGATCAGACTCTCATGCGAGGCTTTGATTACTACACAGGTATTGTCTTTGAAATTTTTGATACTCACCCAGACAATATGAGATCACTTTTTGGTGGAGGTCGCTATGATGACCTTACTTCTCTTTTTGGAGGGAAAAAAGTGGCCGCATTTGGGTTTGGCGCAGGAGACGTAACCATAAAAGATTTTCTCGATGTACACATTCTCCTACCTCAAGGTGAAAAGAATGCAGATGTGTACATTGCGCGAACTTCTGAAACTGCTCTTCCTGAAGCTATGAAAAAAGCACACATTTTGCGTGAAGTTGGTCTTGAGGTGGTGGTTGATCTTAGTGGAAAAAAAATCGGAGATCAGATTAAAAAAGCTGAGAAACTTAATATTCCTTTTGTTATCTTCATTGGAGAAGAGGAACTTGCAAGCAAAACTTATAAAGTAAAAAATATCCGAACTGGCACAGAAGAAACTGTACAGGAAGACAAGCTCGCTACATTTTTATTAGAGAAGAATCGCTCATAAAAAATTAGACATGCGAAAGATTGTTTTTGACATTGAAACAAAAAATACATTTCAAGAAGTGGGGTCAACTGAATCAACAGCCCTCGATATTTCACTTGTCGGTATCCATGATTCAAAAACAAATACCTACGAATCTTTTCTTGAAGGTGAGCTTCCAAAGCTGTGGCCAATACTTGAAGCTGCGGATATGATCATTGGCTACAACTCTGAACACTTCGACCTCCCTCTTTTAAATAAGTACTACCATGGCGATCTTTCCCGTCTTAAACATGTTGATATTTTAAAAGAAATCAAAAACTCAATCGGAAGGCGTATGCGACTCGACCAAGTTGCTGAAGGAACTCTTGGACTTAAAAAATCTGGCCATGGTTTACAAGCAATTACTTGGTGGAAACAAGGAGAAATTGAAAAGATTAGAAAGTACTGCTTGGACGACGTAAAACTCACCAAAGAGCTCTACGAATACGCACTCAAAAATAAAGCTCTCAAATTTAAAGAGGGTCCAATGATTATTGATATTAAACTCGACACATCAGACTGGGAAAAAGCAGAAGACAGTGGCCTCACCTTCTCACTTCCTTTTTAAAGAAAAGCAATAATTAAAATTGCTAAAACCACTCGGTACCACGCAAAGAGACTGAGGCTTTTTTGTCGCAAATATGTTACCAAAAAATGTATTGATGCGAGACCTACAAAGAATGCCGCAACAAGACCTGTGATAAGAGAAAATGTACCGATCGTGTTTATAGAGTTTGAGAGATCGAGAAGACCTTTTAAAGCAGCTCCAGAGATAATTGGCACTGAAAGCAAGAAACTAAATCGAACAGCCTGATCACGCGAAAGACCCACAAGCATTCCACCTGAAATTGTCGAGCCTGAACGAGAGAATCCTGGAATAAGAGCGAGGGACTGGAAAACTCCAATAATAACCGATTTTGTAAATGTAATATCACTTGGGGTTTTTGGTCTTCTTTCTGCGTACCACATAAGGAAACTTCCAAGAATAAGAGCTAACGCCACAAAATTTGAACTCCTGAATACTGACTCGAAAAAGTCTCCAAAAAGTAGACCTAGCACTACAGCTGGAACTGTTGCAAGTCCCACAAAACCTATAAATCTTTTTTCTGCGGGCAGTGCCTGAAATGTAATACATCGATACAGAGACACAAGAAGAGCATAGACATCCTTTCTAAAGTAAACACAGACAGCGGCAAGTGTTGCAGTATGTAAAATCACATCAAAAAGAAGAGTTCCCTCAAGTGGGATCCCGAATATTTCCCTCACCACAATAAGATGTCCTGACGAAGAAACCGGAATAAATTCAGTTGCGCCCTGAACAATACCCAATAGTAAACTACTGAAAAATTCACTCATGTTATTCGAGAAAAACTAATCCAAACATTAAAGCGAATCCGAGAATGATAGCTAAGAGCTGCATAACTGAGTGACGAGGTTTTGATGTTTTATGGAGAAGAGGCACAAGATCACTCCCTGCAATATACACAAACCCTCCAGCTGCGACGGCGAGCATTATGTTTGCAAAATTATCAATTGAATCCTTAAGAAGATAAGCAACAAAAACACCTAACAAAGCAATGAGTGCAGATACAAAATTTAAAAAAAGTGCTCGAGCACGACTCAACCCTGAATGAATAAGTACACCAAAATCTCCAAACTCTTGTGGTAGCTCGTGGAGAATCACAGCTATAGTCGTGGCAATACCAACTTCAACACTTATCATATAGGCAGCTGTGATAATCATACCGTCCAGAAAATTATGAAGACCATCTGCAACGAGAATAACTGATCGCAAGGTTTTATGATGTACCTCAGAATGATCTTCGCAATCCTCATCTTCAGCGTGCGAGTGATGCCAATGGAGAAATTTTTCCAGAATAAAAAATAAAAGTATACCGCCAAGAATTGAGATCGAGGCAATGTTTGAGGAAAGACTCTCAAATACTTCCGGAACAATATGAATAAACACATCGCCAAAAAGTACGCCAACCGATAGACTTACAAGAAAAAAGACAATACGAGAAAGTAATTTTTGGGAAAAGAGAAAAGCTAGGGCTCCTATGAGAGAAATAAGACTGATAACAAGGACGCTCCCCAAAGAATATGCAAGTATCATAGATATCAAATTACCACATTCTCAATCTTTTCTCTAGATATGCACTTTAATAGTTTTAGCATATAATACTTTCTGTACTAATACATAATTATGGAACAATCAAACAATAAACTCATGTTGCCAATAGCGATCGTAATTGCAGGAGCACTGATTGCTTTCGCAATCTACGCGGGAAATAAAGGAAATAACACAGCAGTTGCGCCAGAGCAAAATGCTCTAAGCACAGAAAATATTTCGATGCGTCCAGTAAGTGAGAGCGATCACATACTTGGAAGCGGTGCTGCTCCAATTATTTTCCTTGAATACTCAGATACTGAATGCCCATTCTGCAAACGTTTCCACGAAACAATGCACAGGGTTGTAGATACCTATGGAAAAGATGGTGGAGTTGCTTGGGTTTATCGTAATTTCCCGATCGTTCAACTTCACAAGAAAGCACCTAAAGAAGCAGAAGCTCTTGAATGTGCGGCAGAACTCGGAGGGAATACTGCTTTCTGGAAATATACTGATCGCATTTATGCAATAACTCCAACAAATGACGGACTTGAGGCATCTGAACTTCCAAAGATTGCAGAGTTTGCAGGACTTGATGTAAAAGCTTTCAACGCATGTCTTTCAAGCGGAAGACATGCAGCAAAGGTTGCAGCAGATATTGAAGATGCAGTAAAGGCAGGCGCGCGTGGAACACCTCACACAATTATTCTCTTGAAGGAAAAAGCCCCAAGCGATATCAAACCTCTTCTTGAGAGTGCGTCACTCCAACTTGGACTTCCACCAGGAACTCTCGGCATCACTCCTGATGAACGAAAAATTATCGTAAGTGGCAACATGCCATTTGAACTCCTCGAGCAAATAATTCAGACTTTGCAGAAATAAGTTCAAGTACTATTCACTAAGTGTTGGATATTTAAAAAGTAAGGTCGGACCTTACTTTTTAAATATGAATCTATATCCATAAAAGAAAACCCCACGAAAACTGTGAGGTTTTTGTGGGGTCAGAGAAAATGAATCATGACTTAATGAAAGCTTTGCAACATCTCCCAAAGAGATACTGAAATGATTCCAGGGTATTGAACTTATTACATATAAAACAACCTTGTTGTTAAGTCTTATTTTCCAATCATCTCTCTCAATCTACAGTACTCACAGTCCTTATCATCACAGTGTTTATCCCAAAATGAGAGCGTGAGTATTTCATTACCTACCCTTTCGATTGTTTCAATTAAATCATCAGTATCATCTTTTGTTACCGTAAACTTTTCCTTTACATACTTTCCACTTTCTGTCGGCTCTATAAAATCAATCTCACCTGAAACCATTTCATACTCCCCATCCTTAAACTTATCGAGAAGGATTTTATAGAATACAAGTTGTCGAGAGATGCTTCCGTCAGCATCTTTTGTTTTTCCTAAAATCTGATTGCGTGTTTTTGGTTTGCCAGTTTTATAATCAACTACATTTACTTCCCTTTCACTTAAGAGCTCAAGTTTGTCGAGCTTACCCGTAAGTATAATGTCAGGAGTAAGTGGAACATGACGAATCGCAAACTCAGTCAGAGTATTTGTAATCCAGCGCGAAGAATATTCATCATACCAAGCACTCAAAACCTCCTCACCTCGCTCTTTATAACGTTTCAAATCGTCTTTCTGGAATGGTTCGGTACTTAATTTTTGAATAAAATGGGTTACAAAATCTTTTTTGGTAAATCCCTCTTCTATACGAAGTTTTCTGAATAATTGGTTCAAAGCCTCATGTACCGCTGTTCCATACATTAAATGAGGTTCTATGGGCTCGGGGAGACGTATAAGGTTCCTATAGAAGTATTTCCATGGACACGAAAGGTAGTTATTGAGTGCAGAAACCGATAGGCCTTGAACTGTAAAATGCTCGCGAACAAATCCTTTATCTTTAAATGGTTCACCTTTTCTTACTTCAACATATTTGTAAAATTCACCTCGTTTTTCTTCAAATTCCTTTTCAAATAATTCAGCATTCATAACCGAAATAAGTTTTGAATCTATTTCAGAAATGAACTGGCTTAGAAGCCCCTCCTTACCCTCTTCGCTTTCTCTTGAATAACTTACTGTTACATGTTTTTTTGCACGCGTAAGTGCAACGTACATGAGCCGACGCTCATCATCATTGCCATCTTGTTCACTCTCAGTTTTCTTTTCAAAAAGCGAATAGACCTCAGGAAGAAGCTTCAGAAGCTCGACTCTATGTTTATTTCCCCACTTACCATCGTGTGCATGAATAATAAATACATATTCAAACTCAAGACCCTTCGAACGATGTGCTGTCATAAGGCGCACGTAGCCAGGGCGCCCACCACCCTTTTTCTTTTTTATCAAAATCTTGTGCGTTTCAAGAGTTTTAAGATATGAAAAGAAATCAAAAAGTCTTGCGTCAGGTTTGCTACGAATGAATGCCCTCACTTCAGTCATAAAAGAATCAATAGTATCGAGCTCTTCTTCCGCACGAGGACTTTGAAGTATTTGAGCCAAGAGCCCAGACAAACGAAGTGCTTCCTCGAAAAAGCCTTCGAGGTTTTGATTTGTATTTCTTTTAACCAAATGCGAAAGCTTTTCGAAGCTTTCTTTAAGTGCTTCAGTACTTGAAAGCTCAATGTCTTTAAGTAGCTTCTCATCTGACATAATATCAAAAAGTGAATACTTTATTTTTTGAGATGCACTGCGGAGAATTTTAAATACATCCAAAGGTTCGATGTTGAAAAAATCCAAATGGAAGTATTCAGACAAAGCCCTGTCATCACCATAGTTTTGTACTGCTCGGGCAATAATAAGAAGCTTTCGAATACTCGACTCATTGAAAACATTTTGATCAGACTCAACTTGAAAAAGGATTCCGCTTTTTTTAAGACTCCCTGCAACCTCTAAAGCATCTTTATTATCCCGATACAGCACAGCAATTTCGTGCGGATCAACACCGTCTTCTACCAGCTTTTGAATACTCCGCGCAACAAAATAATGCTCGTAGGCAGGTTTTTTTAAAGCGTAAAGCTCAATCGGCTTTAGTGCATGCTTACTGTTTGCTCGAAGCGCAAACTCTCCGGGAATAAGACTACCTGCAGAATCAAGAATTGATTGCGTTGAGCGATAATTTTCCTTAAGTGTAATAAGCTCTGCTTCAGGATAGAGATGCTTGAAGTAAAGAAAATTCTCAAGACTCGCTCCTTGGAAACGGAAAATAGATTGTTTTTCATCTCCCACCACAAAGAGGTTTGGTCGCGGTGCGAAATGTGAAGACAAAAGCAGAAGAATCTTATTTTGAGCATTGTTAGTATCTTGATGCTCATCCACCAGAATATATTGTGAATTTTCTTGTAGTCGCAAAAGTAAATCTTCATTTGATCGAAGCGCACGAAGAGTTAAAACAATCATGTCGTTGTAGTCGTAAAGCTTGCTAAGACGCAGAAGTTTTTCGTAAGCATCGTACACGACCGCAAGCTCTTTGTTTTTTGCGATTTGTTTTTCTCGATCTTTATACTCACCCTTCATTTTTCCTTTATGTGCCCCTTTTTCGTGATACAAATCTGGAGCTTGTTTGAATGCCTTCTCGCTTTTCTTGAGGAGTGCGTCAAATTCATCGAGAGAAACTCCCTCTCGCTTCAGTTCGTTTATACCACCCAAAATTCCCCGTACGAAATACAAAGGATCTCCTGCGGGTTTTAAAAGAGTTAATTTTTCTTTCTCAAGTATTTCTTCAATGAGTGTAATCTGCTCGACTTCGGTAATACTTCGAGATCCGATAATATGCGGGAACTCTTCCGGATTATTTTGTATTATGTCATTTGAAAATCCATGAAAGGTACTAATTAAAACTCTGTATGCTGGAGCGCCGATTATGTCCGCCAAGCGCTTCCTCATACTTGAAACTCCAGACTCTGTAAAAGTAAGAGCGAGAATATTTTCTGGAGCTGTATCAGTCTTGAGGAGAATGTTTGCAATGCGAAGTGTGAGGATCTGAGTCTTACCTGTGCCGGGACCAGCAACAACCATGACAGGGCCCTCAATAGCGTCCACCGCCCTTTTTTGCTCTGGATTTAACTTTTGATAGAGTTTTGTAAATTCACTAGTTTCCATTGCCCTAATTATACCTAAAAAAATTAATAGATACTCGATTAATCACTAAGACATAGAACATAGCTTTTAACGGGATTGATATGATCTTAAAAAGATGTTATCGTTACGCAGGCTTCTGCACGCCGTGCGGATAAAAAAGTTCTTTAAGGAGGTTTTATGCTTATAGCTGCCGCATCGTCCGGCATCAAAGTTGAATTTAAAACAGGAGATAAAACAAAAAAATTCAATGTCCGAGACTGGAGGTCTGGAATCAAAGAGGCTTGCGAAAGCTTGCAGGATCAGAACAAATCTGGCACCCTCACGATCGGACACATCGAGATTAGTTTCGCGGGACATAATAATAAATTAGAAGTATACATCCTTTGCTACGAACCCCCAAAGATCCCAAAGGGCCTCATTCCCACAACGCACATTCGTAGTAAAATGAGCCGGAGTGTGATCCTAGAGGCACTTACCCAATTCACCTCACAACACCAGCCACATATGAATACCTATTCATTCCCTGGCGGTGGAACAATGTCAATATGGGTCACGAGCGACGGTCTACTCGAAATCTCTTCGGTTGAAATCCCACTCAAAGAGATAAAATGAAGAGCGAAAAAAATACCCCTCGCGCATCATGCGCGAGGGGTTTTATCTTAGTTCCAGATTAACTCAAGAGCTCTGAGCCGAAATACTTGCGAAGCTTACTAAGTACTTTTTTTTCAATTTGACGAACTCTTTCCCGAGTGATCCCTAGAGCTCGACCTATCTGCTTTCGTGTCAGCACCTCTTTGTTATCGAGTCCGTATCGACACGAAAGAACCATCTTCTCCCTTTCATCATCGAGACATAGGACTACTCGATTAAGTTTCTGAAGCATATCATCATCATATGGCCGATCATTTTTTCTTTGGAGCAACTTAATATCCCTTGCGCTAGCAAGACGACGATTCCGCTCTCTATTTTCTCTAGAAGCAGTCTGGATCATCTGTCTTTTCAAAGCAGTATATGCGTAGGTACTGAATCGAAATCCGAGTTGAGGATCAAATCTATTGATTGCATTAAGCAAACCTTCGTCACCAGCAGAAAGCAATGCTTCATAATCCACTTGGCCATAAATTTCTCTTGCTACATGCTTCACAATACATTGATTACCTACAGCGATTCGATTTTGCAATTGACTAACTTTTGACTTCAGCATGTCAATGCAAGCATGCGGAAGATTTTGTCCTTTAGCCTCTATGGCAGCCCAGAGATCCTCTTCGAGAGCGCGAAGCTCTAAGAAGCAGTCTCTACACTCAGACCACTTCATTACTCGTGACCCTCTACAAGAGTCATTACTCATACGTCCCCCTTTCATGGTTTGAGATTGAAAAACAACAAAGAGCAAAGCGATTAATACAGTAACACATATAATTATGTTTTTCAAGTAAACAAAAACCACCTTTCGGTGGTTTTTGTTTTTAGTAATAATTTCTAAGTCTATTTGATTTGTCGTGTTGGCGAATCTTTTCAAGAGCCTTCGCTTCAATCTGTCGAATACGCTCACGAGTCACACCAAACTCCTTGCCTACTTCTTCAAGAGTATGGGTAATGCCGTCAACAAGTCCATGACGCATCTCTAAAATCTTTCTCTCTTTTTCAGGCAAATCTCCCAAAATTTCTTTTACTTGGTCTGCAATAATACGACGAGATGATTCTTGATCTGGTGAAAGAATTTTATCATCAGCAACAAAGTCACCAAGAACTGACTCTTTGTCACCATCTTCACCTACCGGAGTTTCAAGCGAAACCGTACTCTGATCAATTTTTTCGATCTGGTAGATTTTATCAACATCAAGATTCATTTCAACTGCAATTTCTTCTGGTAAAGGATCGCGGCCGAGGTCTTGTGAAAGTCGACGTACAACCTGTTTATATTTTGCAATTGTCTCAACCATGTGTACTGGCACACGAATAGTGCGAGACTGATCGGCGAGAGCGCGTGTAATAGCCTGGCGAATCCACCATGTTGCATACGTTGAGAATTTAAAACCTTTAGTCCAATCAAACTTATCTACAGCACGAAACAGACCTAAATTTCCTTCTTGGATAAGGTCGAGAAGTGTAAGGTCAGGACTACGACCTACATATTTTTTTGCAATCGAAACCACAAGACGCAAGTTTGAACGAGCCAGAATATTTTTTGCCTCTTCATCACCTGCTTGAATGCGCTTTGCGAGATCTTTTTCTGCAGCGCCGGAAATGAGAGGGTACTGACCAATCTCCTTCAAATACATTTGAATCGAATCATATGAACCTTCTCCGCCTTTTGCGTAGTCAAGTTTGTCATTTTCAGAAGGCGTCTCAAGTAGACCTCCTCCTTCCAAAATATCAACGCCAGCAACAGCGAGCTTACTGTAGAGATCTTCAAGAAAAACCACATCTTCTTCAATGGTTGGAAACTCTTTCAAAATTTCGTCATACGTCACAAAGCCGCGATCCTTTCCGCGCATAACAAGACCTTTCATTTTATTTTCCCAAATCAGAGCCTTCTTCTCTTTGGTTGGAGGAGCTGCTTTCTTTACTGCTTTCTTCGCGTGTGCCGAACGAAAAGCGGCTCTCTTCACAACTTTTTTGCTATGCTTTTTGATTTGTCGTTTTGTTTTCTTTGACTTGTTGATTGCCATAGTATATAAAATTATCCTTTTTGTTTCATTAGACGACTGTAGATAATAAGAAGCTCTTCGACCTTTTTTAAATCACTCTCTGCTTCGGCTTTACGAATTTCCCTTGTGACTCGTGCCAACTCTTCTTTTACAAAGGCGTTCTGAATCGTCTCCACCAACTCCTTGTGCGTTGTCTCATCCAAACCTTTCGGATACGTTTTTTCCGCTTCAAACAGCAGCTCGTCCTTGTCTTCACTTACTGCCGCAATAAGCTCATTCAGTCGCTTTTCCGAAATCAGAGTCTTGAGAAGCTCTTCAAGTTTTTCTCCGTACTGACTCTTCTTTTCCTTTTCTGTAATAAGAACTGCGAGCACTGTTCTAAATATTCCCCTCCCATTATTTGATGTCGTACTCTTGTAAACCTTTAGAGACTGGTTTTGTCGCGCACTAACTGCCACAGGTTCTACTTTTTCAGAAACTTTTTTTATTTCGTCCCAAATCGCATTTTCATTGAGTCCGGTAATATCAACTATTTTTTTCACGAAGTGAGACTTTTCGATTTCACTTCCTAGTTCGCGAATGAAAGGAAGAACCCTTACCTCAAGCTCTTTTGCAAATCGACGAGCCGGAAGCTTTTCACGAAGCAGGTGCTCGAGGTGAAAATCAACGATATGTTTTGATTTTGAGAGAACTTCTTTCCAGTGCTTTAAGTCTTGAGCTATGAGATCAGCTGGATCGATTCCTTCGGGCAACATCCCAAGCTTCACTTCTAAACCGAGCGCGAGCGCGAGCTTTGCTCCACGATCAGAAGCCTTGAAACCCGCACTATCACCATCGAAAACCATAAGAATTTTTGTCGAAAGTGACTTGAGTCTTTTTATATGCTCCGAGGTAAGTGCGGTACCTGAGGTTGCAACCGCATGATCAAATCCTGCCTGATGACACATGAGAAGATCCATCTGGCCTTCGACAAGAATACTATAATCACGCTTTCTGATCGGCACCTTGGCATTATGGAGACCGTAGAGCGTTAAGGATTTGTTAAAGACTACGGTATCGGGACTGTTTAAGTACTTTGGTGATTTGTCGTCAGCAATCAATATTCGACCAGAAAAAGCGATCACTCTTCCTGCGGTATCGAATATCGGAAAAATAATTCGTCCGCGAAACACATCGTATGCATCCTTGGCCTTCTCACTCTTTTTAATAAGCCCAGCTTTGATCTGTATATCCTCTTTTATGCCGACTGAAGTGAGATGATCTTTCAAGGCGCGCCACTCAGCCGATGCGTAGCCAATCCGCCACTCTTTCATTGTCTTAGGCAAGAGTCCTCTTTTTTGAAGGTATGCTTTAGCCTCAATATTTTTTTTAAGCTCGTCTTCAAAAAAAAGTGTTGTCTCTTCAAGTGCTTGATATATTTCACGCTTCTCTTTGTCGAGAGCAGGATTTTCGTGAAATTCATCAAGCGAGATTCCCGCACGCTCTGCAAGAAGCTTCAATGCCCCCTTGAAATCAAGTCCTTCAAATTTTTCAACGAACGTGAAGATATCTCCCTTAACTCCACACCCAAAACAATAAAAGTTTGCACGTCCGGGTGACACAAAGAACGAAGGCGTCTTTTCATTGTGAAAAGGGCATTTCGCTTTGTAATTAATTCCGGCTTTCTCGAGCTTAATGTAGGAGCCTAGGACATCTGAAATAGAAAGCCTTTCTTTTATTTTTTCGGGGGCATCTGACATATATTATGTAGTGGAGTTTACAAACCTCCTTCCCGCCTAATTACTTCTGTAGAGGTCCTTCGATTGGAGCTGTATATGATCCGGTATCCTTCAAAGTTTTGATCATTTCTGCTTTTGAACTTCCTGGAAAACCAGTACCTGCTGGAATAAGACGACCGATAATAACGTTTTCCTTGAGACCTACGAGATCATCTCTGTATCCTCTAAGCGCACTGTTAATAAGAACACGTGTTGTGTGCTGGAATGATGCAGCTGAGAGAACACTTCGTCGTGAGAGAGCAACTTCAGTAATACCCATCACCACAGATTCTGAAGTACCTGCTTCTCCACCTCCTTCAACAATACGATCATTTTCTCTTAGAAGCAGAGCAGCTTCGATAACATCTCCTCTTGAAAATCCTGTGTCTCCAGAATTTACCATCTTTCGGCGAGAGAACATCTGCTTGATGATAACCTCGATGTGCTTTCTTGAAACAGTTTCTCCTTGAAGTTCGTAGAGCTTACTAATTTCACGAATAATGTAATTTTCAGTTTTCTCTTTGCCTGCATACTTGAACAACTCATCAATGTTTGCGGAACCATCAGTAAGAAGATCTCCCTTCTCTACCTTGTCTCCTGCTTTTACCAAGACTGTTCGATGGTAATGAGCTGTGTATTCAATATCTGCCGCAACCTTACCCTTTGATCCTTCGTCAGGAAGAATTGAGATAATTTTCTCTCGTCCAATAACTTTCACATCGGAAACTGTGCCGTTAACATGCGATACAACTGCTGGATTCTTTGGCTTTCGCTTTTCGAACACTTCTTCAGCACGAGGAAGACCGGCAGTGATGTCTCCACCAACAGACGCTGTACCTCCGGCGTGGAATGTACGCATTGTAAGCTGTGTTCCTGGCTCTCCGATAGACTGAGCAGCAACAGTTCCTACAGCCTCACCAAGTTCTACGATTTTATTCTTACCAAGATCAGCTCCATAACATTTCACACACACGCCACGCAAAGTTTTGCATGAAAGTGGCGAACGAACAGTAACTTCGCCAATACCTGCTTTTTCAATAACAAGAGCATCTTGCTTGTTCACAAAGTGACCACGCTTAAAGACAACATTGCCATCTTTATCAACCACATCAGCAGCCAAGAATCTTCCTTTCACAATCTTTGAAATTGGAATTTCAATTCCAGATGCGCTTTCTTTCTTGAGATGAGCTCCTTCTTTAGTTCCACAATCTTCTTCAAGAACCACAACGTCTTGAGCAACGTCGAAGAGTTTTCGAGTGAGGTATCCGGCCTTTGCAGTATTGAGCGCAGTGTCGGTCAAACCTTTGCGTGATCCGTGAGTTGTGATGAAGTACTCGATCGGAGTAAGACCTTCCTTACTACATGAAAGAATCGGAAACTCGATTGTTTCTCCAGCAGTGTTTTGAATAAGGCCTTTCATTCCGGCCATCTGAGTAATTTGTGAAAGAGAACCTCGAGCTCCAGATTTCACCATGTCATAAACTGAACCACGAATATCGAGAGTTTCAGGAATGAGTTTTTCAACATCACCCTTGGCACCGTGCCAGATCTCGACATTTTTTCGTAGGCGCTCTTCTTCTGAGAGGAGTCCTAGATTGAACTGCTCCATAACCTCAGCAGCTTTTACTTTTGCCTTTTCAATAACCTCATATTTTCCTTGAGGAATTTTAATATCATCAATACCCCATGTTACTCCAGACACTGTTGTGTACTTGAAACCAAACGCTTTTACCTTATCCAACATATTTGGAATACTATCGATACCGTAGCGTTCGATCATGTCGTCAACCAAAAGTGCCATCTTCTTTCGTTCCATTTCTGCGTTCCAATATGGATAGTCAGCTGGGAAGAGCTCATTAAAGAGCAGCCGTCCAACTGATGTTTCAATAACCTTGCCTGCATTTTCGCCAAATTTTGGTGTCTGCGGAGCAAGCACTTTAATTCCCGCTCGGAAACTTACTTCGCCGAAATCTCGTGCAAGAATTGCATCACGAGGATCTGTAAAGATTTTTCCTTCACCTTTCTCGCCTGGCAAAATCTTTGTCATCCAATAACAACCAAGAATAATGTCGAGCATTTTTGCAGCAATAACAGGATCACCAGAACCTGGTTTCAAAAGGTTTTTGTCTGAAGCCATAATTTCTTTAGCCTCAAGCTGTGCCTCCTTTGAAAGAGGAACGTGAACCGCCATCTGGTCTCCGTCGAAGTCAGCGTTGAAAGCTGAACACACAAGAGGATGCACTTGGATCGCATTTCCTTCAATTAAGATCGGTCGGAAAGCTTGAATACCAAGTCGGTGAAGTGTTGGTGCACGGTTTAGAAGCACATACTTATCTTTGATAACGTCTTCAAGAATCGCCCATACTTCTGGTATACCGTCATCAATAAGTTTGCCTGCACCACGAATATTAAAGGCAAGTTCTTTCTTTAAAAGTTCTGAAATAACGAATGGTCGGAAAAGTTCCAGAGCCATGTGCTTTGGAAGACCGCACTGATTGAGCTTCAATTCTGGACCCACCACGATTACAGAACGACCAGAGTAGTCAACGCGCTTACCAAGAAGATTTCCTCGGAGAAGCCCGCGCTTACCTTTAAGATTGTCAGCAAGAGACTTAAGAGCTCTTCGCTGTGCTTGAATACCTTGCGCTCCAGTTCCTCCTCCGTGACGGATTGAGTTGTCGATAAGTGCATCAATGGCTTCCTGAAGGATTCTTTTTTCGTTACGTAAAATAACATCAGGAGCACTGATTTCCTTAAGCTTTTTCAAACGATTATTTCGATTGATAACGCGGCGATACAAGTCGTTTACGTCTGAAGTCGCATAGCGTCCACCATCAAGAGCAACCATCGGACGAAGCGCTGGTGGAATAACAGGAATACGAGTGAGAAACATCCATTCAGGACGAATATCATTCTTCAGCATTCCTCGAATAAGTGAAAGACGCTTGTTTATTTTTTCTGCATCAACCGCACTTGCCTTTTCAAGCTCAGTATCGAGAGTCTTTGCAAGCTTCTCAAGGTCAAGAGTTTTAAAGATATTATAAATTGCTTCAGCGCCAATGCCCGCTTCGAAAAGCGTTGAATATTTTACTGAATAGGTATGGTACGCGATTTCATCGAGCACACTTCCTTCTTGGATACTTTCAATTTCACGTTTTGTTGAAAGAAGAAGCTCTTTGAGTTTTTCCTTATCAGGCTCGTTGTTGATTGATTTTATTTTTGTCTTGAATTCAGAATCCAAGTCTTTCAAAATGCGGAGTCGCTCATCTTCAGAAACTGAAGTGATAATGTAACCCGCAAAGTAAACCACCTTCTCTACTTCACCTGCCGGAACTCCCAACACAAGCGCAATACGAGATGGCACACTTCGGAGAAACCAAATATGAGAAACCGGAGCCGCAAGATCAATGTGACCCATGCGCTCTCGGCGAACTATTGAACGAGTAATTTCAACACCACATTTTTCACAGACAATTCCCTTATAGCGAATGCCTCGGTATTTACCGCAGTAACATTCGTAGTCTTTGTCTGGACCGAAGATCTTTTCATCGAAAAGGCCACTCTTTTCAGACCGCTGTGTACGGTAGTTGATGGTTTCAGGTTTTGTAACCTCACCAGATGACCATTCCTTGATGCGTTCCGGTGACGCAAGTTTAATTGAGATTGTTTCAAAGTCGTTTAGGCCGGATTGTTTATTTTTTATCATAGGATTTTAATTAGTTTATAAACAATTATTCAACCGAAACGTCTTCTGCTACATCTTCCGACCTTTCCTTTTTTCGAAGCTCAACATCGAGCGACAAACCTCGTAAGTTATTGAGGAGCACATTAAACGAAGCAGGTGCATTGAGTTCTGTAATCTCTTCACCCTTCACAATCGCATCGAATGCTGCAGAACGTCCAACAATATCGTCAGACTTAATTGTAAGCACCTCACGCAAGTTATAAGCTGCACCGTGACCAAGAAGCGCCCAGACTTCCATTTCTCCAAATCGCTGACCTCCACCTTGAGCTTTACCTCCAAGTGGCTGCTGAGTAATAAGAGAGTAAGGACCAATTGAACGCATATGAATCTTGTCTTCCACCATATGGTGAAGCTTCAAGATGTACATATATCCGATTGCAATTTTCTGTTCAAAGGCTTCACCTGTTCGTCCATCAAAGAGAACTGTTTTTCCATCTGCAGAAAATCCAGCCTTTACAAGCTCTTCCTTGATTTCAGTTTCTGTCGCACCAGCAAATGGTGGAACAATAGCCTGATAGTTTAAAGTATTCGCAGCCAAACCAAGATGGAGCTCGAGAATCTGTCCCAAGTTCATACGTGATGGCACACCAAGCGGAGTAAGGATGATATCTATCGGTCGTCCGTCTGGCATATATGGCATATCTTCTTCAGGAAGAACCTTCGAAATAACACCTTTGTTACCATGGCGTCCTGCAAGCTTATCTCCCACTGAAAGTACGCGGAGTTGTGCGATCTCAATGTGTATTCTCTTAATTATACCACTTTCGAGTTTATCGCCTTTTTCACGAGAGAAAACTTGAACTTTAACAATACGTCCACGCTTTCCGTTTTCCATTCTCTTTGATGTATCTTTTACATCGCGAGCCTTTTCACCGAAAAGTGATCGAAGTAATCTTTCTTCTGGAGTAAGTTGTGTTTCACCTTTTGGAGTAATTTTTCCAACCAAAATATCGCCTGGGCGAACTTCTGCTCCCACACGAATAATTCCATCTTCATCAAGATTTTTAAGTTTTACTTCTCCAACGTTTGGAATGTCGCAGGTAGTAACCTCAGGACCGAGTTTAGTATCGCGAACATTCACTACAAATTCTTCGATATGAATTGAAGTAAATTTACTGTTCTTTACAAGTCGTTCAGAAACAATAATAGCGTCTTCATAGTTTGAACCAGACCATGACATAAATCCTACGAGAATATTCTGACCAAGCGCCATTTCACCCTTATCAGATGATGAGGTGTCAGCGAGAAGAGCACCTTTCTTAACTTTATCTCCTAGAGACACCACTGGTCGCTGATGGAAAGCTGTAAATCCGTTTGTTCGTGAGAATGTTACGAGATTATAAACATGATCTTTACCTTTAGAATTTTTTACCGCAATAGATTTTCCATCTACATGAGTAACAGTTCCTTCTTCAGCCGCTACAACAAGGCGTCCTGTATCAACAACTGCATGCTCAATACCTGTCGCAACAAGAGGAGCTTCAGGGATAATACAAGGTGTTGCTTGCTTCTGCATGTTCGAACCCATGAGCGCTCGGTTTGCATCGTCATGGTTTAGAAATGGGATCATCGAAGTTGCGATCGAGAATGCTTGGTTGGTTGCAACGTCAATATAGTTGATCTCATCACGAGCCACGATTGTTGGCTTACCGTTCACACGAACTTCAACTGTTTCGCCTGTGATTTTTCCCTCTGCATCGTAAGGAGTTGCAGCATGAGCAATCTTGAAGTTTTCTTCTTCAAGCGCATTTAAGTAATCAATTTCTTTTGTGATCTTTCCATTTTTTACTTTCGCGTATGGAGTTTCAATCATTCCAAAATCATTTACGCGAGCATACACAGAAAGACGTAAAATAAGACCAATGTTTGCACCTTCAGGTGTGTGAATCGGACAGAGTCTTCCATAGTGAGATGAGTGCACGTCACGGACTTCGAAACCAGCACGGTTACGATTGAGACCTCCAGGTCCAAGAGCAGACAGAGTTCGAAGATGCTCGATTTCCGTAAGTGCGTTTTCCTGCGCCATAAATTGTGAAAGTTGGTTCGTAGCAAAGAACTCCTTAATACGAGCCTGAAGAGGTTTTGGGCTGATGAACTGAACTGGCAGAATCACGTTCGATTCAATTGTCGACATTCTGTTTTGAATGTTTCTCTTGATCTGTGACATACCAACACGAATCTTCTGCTGAAGAAGCTCACCTACGAAACGAACACGACGAGAACCGAGGTGATCAATATCATCCTCATGTGCACCAGGAGTATTATTGAGAGTTGCGACGTGAGAAATAATAGTTGTGAGATCGTGAAGATTGAGTGTCTTTCTCTCAATTTCTTTTTTGTCCAAATCTTTACTGAAGCGTTTGTTAAAACGAAAACGTCCAACCCTTGAAAGGTCGTATCGTTCTTTGTCGAAAATAGCAGTTACGAAATCTCGCGCGTTTTGGGCAGTTGCCAAATCTCCATCGCGAAGTTTTTTGTGAATTTCAATATATGACTCATCTGCTGTTTTAGCAGTATCTTTTGCAAGAGTTTTTTCAATTGCAAGACGAGCTTGTTCATTATCCTTAAACAAAGCAAGTATTTCCTCTTTTGTGTGGGCACCGAGAGCGCGAAGAAGAGATGTGACAGCAAATTTTCGCTTTCTATCAATACGAACATAGAAAACTCCATCAGCATCTGTTTCAATTTCAATCCAAACACCACGGGCAGGGATGATCTTTGCTCCAAAGTGCTTTTTTGTACGAATTTCTTGAGCTGTAAAAAAAGCTCCGAAAGAACGAGCGAGCTGTGGCACAATAACGCGCTCAATACCACCAACAACGAATGTGCCGTGAGTAGTCATCAACGGAAAATCAGCAAGGAAAAGTTCCTGCTCCTTATCTGTTGCCATTGTGTGATTCTGAAGACGAATCTTAACCTTGAGGGGAGCCTCATAGGTCATTTTGTTCTCCTTTGCATAATACTCATCGTACTTAGGAAGTCCAAGTTCAAAGCCTGTAAAGTCGAGAGTAAATTTTTTGCCTGAATAATCTTTTATAGATGAAAATTCCTGAAAGACTTCTTTAAGTCCTTCTTTCATAAGCCAATCATAAGACGTGGTTTGCGTCTCAACGAGATTTGGCATATCAACAAGCGGCTCTTTGAAACGTCCGAAGAATTTCTTTGGACGCTTATCCGCGACAACACCTCTCTTCATTGTTGCTCCTCCCATATGCATGAAAATGAATTAATAATGAACTACAAAAATAAAAAAGCGTCCTTACCCACGTAAGGAACGTATTTCTTTCTCTTTGTATTAATGTAGTTTTAGCAAGCGAACTTTTTAGTCCCGGCCACAGGACACTTTCTAAATTCCCCACTTGAGTCATCCCTAAACTCAATCTTGCAAGTAGTGTGGGTAAGTATACAGATATTGAATACGTCGTCAAGAGAGTTTTACACCTTTTTATGAAGAATGTGTGAATAACTCTAAATGAGCTCTATTTAAGGCCTTTTCGCCATTCATCTATCTTTTTATGATCACCAGAGAGAAGAACCTTCGGTACCTTATATTTCTTGCCTTTATGCTCAAAAACCTCAGGACGAGTATATGAGTCAGGTGATGTAATACGAGACTCCTCGAGAGAATTGATATCCCCTAAAACTCCAGAAACCTGCCGAGACATTACATCGATTATTAACATTGCAGGAAGTTCTCCTCCAGTAAGAACAAATGGGCCGACCGACAATTCATCTCCTTTAAAAACTTTTTTAACTCGAGCATCAATTCCTTCATAGCGACCACACACAATAATAATATCTGTGTATTTTTTTGCTGTCTTGCCTGCATACTCATTTGTAAATTGAGTAGCGCTCGGTGAAAGCCAGATAACCTTAACTTTGAGCTTCTGGCTTTCAGCTTTTAGATTTGAAGCATTTTCAAAAGCTTTTTCAATAGCTTGGACGACTGGAAGAGCTCGAATTACCATTCCAGGTCCCCCGCCATATGGTTTATCATCGAGGCGTTTCTTTGAATCGCTTTCATAATCTTTTGGGTCATAAAAAAAGACATGAATCTTTTCATCCTCAATCGCTCTCTTAAGTATTGATTCTCCAAGATACGAAGTGAATGCATCTGGGAAAAGTGTGATTATGTGAAAATTCATATTTAAGGTTGTGGCTGTCAGCTTAAAGCCTTAAGCCTAAAAAAGCAAAAGAAAAACTCCACAATGCATGTGGAGTTTTTCTTTTGAAATTTAGAGATTATATCTTCAGGTCTGCCATAGCCTCATCAACAGTCTTTGTTGCTGACTCAGATCGCTTACCTCCTTCTGGTTCGTTGATCTTAAGATTAACGCGAGCGTTATTCTTCATTCCAACCACTCGAAGAAGAGTTCTGATAGCTTTTGCAGTGTTGCCAGATCGGCCAATGATTTTACCCATATCCGCTGGGTTCACATCAAGAGTCATAAGAACTCCCATTTCATCAACTGTCCGATTGATTTTTACATCATCTGGAAAATCCAGAAGAGATTTTACTACAAATTCTAGAAACTGCTTATCGTTTTCAGTAGTAGACATTTTAAGTGTATGTATGTACTAAATCGTGCAGTAGTTCGACCCGTAGCGGTATTAAAAACTTCCGCGGTTTACTGCTCGTCCAATTGTAGCAAATGTGACCCTAAAATCAATACTGCTCAGTTTAAATTTAAGCTGCAGGAGCTACTTCCTCTTTCTTTGGCTCTTCTTTTGGAGCTTCAGCTTTTACTTCAGGAGTTTCACCGACTGGAGTCTCTTTCTTGATTGGAGTCCTCTTAGGAAGTGCGTTTACTTTCTTTCCTTCGATAATCTTTTTCTCAATAAACATATTGTGGAGAGTATCAGAAAGTTGTGCACCTTTAGATATCCAGAATTTCACACGATCTTCCTTGATCTGCTCATTAGTTTTTCGAGGGTCGTAATTTCCAAGAACTTCCAAGTATCGGCCACTCTTTGGGCTGTTTTGAGAATCAGTTAAAACAATACGAAAAGTAGTTTCGTGCTTTCGGCCTGTTCTCTGTAATCTGATTTTTAACATGCGAAAGATAATAGCAGATCATTATTAAATGGTCAATTTGGCGCTATTTTGCTATAGTCCCTATATGAAAAAGACTCATTCTGAAAAAAATAATAACCCACACAAAAACAAACCGCAGTTTGGAGATAAAAAAAACGAAGAAAAACCAGAAGTATCTGATACAACCGGAATAGTAAGCGGCACCATTTCAATCTCCTCTCGAGGCGATGGATATCTTGAAGTAGAGAATTTCCCAGAAGATATCGAGATCCAAAATGAAAATCTCAAAAACGCCTTACATAAAGACGAGGTTAAAGTTGAAATTTTAGGACAGAAAATAAAAGGCCGAACTCAAGGCAAAGTTCTTAATGTTGTCCGCCGAGCAAAAATTGAGTTTGTAGGAACAGTATCAAAGCAGAATGGAAAAGTGTTTGTTACTGCAGACGACAAGAGAATGTATGCTCCAATCGAACTTGAAGGCACTGATGCAAAGACTGTTCTTGAGCAAGAAAAAGTGCTGGTAAAAATTAACGAGTGGAAAGATAAAACCCCTCTCGGGAAGCTTATCAAGCGTATCGGCAAGAAAGGTGAGCATAATGCTGAAATAGAATCAATTGTGTTTGATAAAGGTTTTGAAATTGATTTCCCTTATGAAGTTGATGCAGAAGCGATTCGTCTCAAAAAAGAAAGTGAGGCTCCAGATTATTGGGACAAAGAAGCAACGAAACGTCGTGATTTTAGAGACATCCTCACATTTACGATTGACCCAGTGGATGCCAAAGACTTTGATGATGCAATTTCAATTAGAGAAGTTGGCCCAAAGACCTACGAGATCGGAGTTCACATTGCCGACGTGTCTCATTATGTAACCGAAGGATCTGCCTTAGACAAAGAAGGCCGAAAACGCGGATGCTCGGTATACCTCGTCGACCGCACCATTCCGATGCTTCCGGAAATTCTTTCAAATAACCTTTGTAGTTTAAATGAAAAAGTTCCGCGCCTCACATTCTCTGCTGTATTTACCATTGAGCATACAAACGATAAGGCTGTTCACATTAAAGATCGTTGGTTTGGAAAAACAATCATCAATTCAACAAAACGCTTTTCATACGAAGCAGCACAAGAAAGCCTCGATACAAAAAGCGGTGAGTACACAGAAGAACTTCAAACTCTGTGGAGTATTGCGGAAGTTCTACGAGAAGAGAAGTTTAGATTGGGCGCTATAGACTTTGAAGCCGAAGAAGTAAAGTTTGTACTTGATGAAAAAGGCACACCTATTCGTGTCTACAAAAAAGAGCGCCTCGACACCCATAAACTCGTTGAAGAATTTATGCTTCTCGCAAACCGCGAAGTTGCAGAGTTCTTCTTTACCGCACAGAAAAAACACAAACTCCCTCTTTCATTCCTCTACCGCATCCACGACAAACCAGACAGGGAAAAACTTACAAACCTTTCTGTTTTTCTCCGTGCACTTGGATACGAACTAAATGTATCAGATAAAATTTCTTCAAAAGATATTGCTGCTGTTCTCAAAAAAATTGAAGGAAAAGCTGAAGAAGGACTCATTAAAACAGCTGCCATACGATCAATGTCAAAAGCTGTTTACTCAACAGGAAACATTGGACACTTTGGATTAGCGTTCCAGTATTACACTCACTTCACCTCACCTATTCGCCGATACCCGGACCTTTTGGTACACCGTGTACTTTTTGAACATCTCTCAGGAAAAAAACTTCCACACGATGAAATGGCTCGCTATCAAAAAATGGCAACCGAGTCTTCAGAAAACGAAGTGCGCGCCGCAGAAGCTGAACGAGCAAGTATTAAACTAAAGCAGGTTGAGTACATGAAGGCTCGCATCGGCGAAACATTTGACGGTATCATTTCAGGCGTTACTGAATGGGGTATTTATGTTGAAGAAGCAAATACCAAGTGCGAAGGCATGGTAAAACTCCGAGACCTTAAAGACGACTTCTATAGTCTTGATCAAAAAAACTACGCAATCATCGGACAAAAAACCAAAAAGAAATATACCCTAGGGGACAGAGTACGATTCAAGGTTGTCGGAGGAGATTTGGAAAGACGAACGCTTGATTACCTTTTAGTCAACTAAAATATACTAAAGAATTTCAAATGACAAAAACCACCGAAACTTACAGCTTCGGTGGTTTTTCTTTCATTTATTTTTACTAAAAATAAACACCCATCACCTTTTTCTCACAGTGCCGCACGTACGACAATATGAGAAATTAAGTCTGAATATTGATTACACATTTCTGAGTATTGTGATAAATTCCTATTTTGCGACAACTTGAGCTTCCTCAAATGCGATCGAAAGAAGCCTAGACACTCCACCTCCACCCATTGTCACTCCGTAGATAACACCTGCTCGGGACATTGTTTCTCTATTATGAGTAATTAAAATAAGCTGAGAGTGTTTTGAAAGACTTGCTACCATATCTCCGTATTTTTTAGAATTTGCTTCATCGAGCGCCGCATCTGTTTCATCGAGAATGATAAACGGTGGTGGGTTTACTTGAGACACTGCAAACAGAAGTGCAATCGAAGTAAGTGCACGCTCACCACCAGAGAGCATCATGAGACCTTTTGTTTTCTTTCGTGGCAGAGAAACATCAATATCAATTCCCTCTTCAGTTTCCTCCTCTTCTGTAACCAACCCTTCGCTTTCACCATCCTCTAATGCAGATTCGAGAGCTCCACGTCTGCGCTTCTTTTCTTTAATAACAGAAAGCTTGGCACTACCTCCTCCGAACATCAGTGCAAAAAATTCTTGAAACTGAGTATTTATTTTTTCTACTCCTTCCTTAAACTGCGTATCGAGCTTCTCTTGGAGTTCAGTAATTAGAACCCTGAGTGATGCGCTTGATTTCTCTAAATCTTCAAGCTCTTTCGCAAGAAAAACATCACGTTCACTTACTTCGTTATACTCTTTCATTATTTCCTCTGCTGATCCACCCCCAGCTTCCTCGAGTCGAATTTTAATTTTCTCTATCTGTCGCTTGCGATCTTCTTGTAGATTTCTTGCTTCGTTTAGAAAATCTGCCCCTACGATCTGAAATTCTTTGTATTGTAAAAGTGTATGTCCCACAAGAGAGGCGCCCTCGGCAACCTCTCGCTTAAATTCTTCATCAATAAGCTTCAGGCGTGCTTCGGCGACAGCCAGTTCCTTGAGAGTCACATTTACATTATTCTGATCAGCCATAATGCGAAAAACTGCCTTTTCAGCATCGCGATTTGAATCTTTTTCTTTCTCGATATCACTCTGAAGAGAGCTGTGGCGCCCCATGAGCTCCTTTTCTTTTTCTAGAAACTGCCCTGTCTTTTCCTCAAGCTCCTCCTTATGTTTTTTTAGGTTCGAAATTTCAACTTCATATTCTTTTCGCAGATCTGCATTATGACTTCCTTTTTTCTCGGTAATAAATTTTTTGAGAATATCTCTGATATTTGAAAGAGTCTTCTTTACGACACTCAAATCCTCTGTGGATTCAGCCGAAGAGAGCTCGTTTTCTATGCTTCCCGTAAAAGACTCAACCTCTTTGAAAGGAATTGTTCCGTGAGAAGTATCAACACTCACGAGCCTTTGAAGCATGCGCTCTTGTGAAGCAATTTCTCCTTCAAGGCGTCCTATTTCACGAGAGAGATTTTCTTTTTCTTTTCTAACTTTCTGAAGATCTTCTTCGATTGAAACTATCTCTTCACTTTTCTCATCTTTTTTAGCACTGGAAAGTAAAATTTGTTTAGCCTCTGCAAGCTCTTTCTCTAGATCAGAAGCTTTCTTTTCAGGCTCTTTTCTCTCTGTGGAAATTCGCACTCTTTCGGCTTCAATGAATTCATATTCACGCTTCAAATATTCTCTATACAAATTTTGAAGCTCTTCACGAAGAGCTCGAGCTTTTTCTACTTTCTCAACTTGTTTCTTAAGAAAACGAATGTGCGGCGCAATTTCGCGACGAAGCGATTCAACTTGTTTTATGTTCTCTTCAGTCTTCTCTAATTTCTTTTCACTTTCCTCACGTTTGTATTGATAGATCTTGAGCCCAAGAGCATCCTCAACCATTACTTTACGCTCTTTAATATTGGCATTCAAAATACGATCTGCTTCACCTTGAGAAATAATATGATGTCCCGAAGGCCCAATATGAGCACCCGCTAGAAGCTCAACAATATCTTTCAAACGAACCTTGCTTCCGTTTATGAAATATTCATTTACACCATCGCGATACACAGCGCGCTCAAGCGACACTTCGTCAAAATCAATATTAAGGAGTCTTTTTTTATTATCAAAAACAATCTTCACGCCTGCTTTGTTTGCTCGAGGAACTTCAGCAGAACCATTAAAAATCATATCTTCACCTTTTTTACCGCGCAAAGATTTAAGAGACTGTTCACCAAGCACAAAACGAAATGACTCAGCTACGTTTGATTTACCCGAACCATTCGGTCCCACGATTGCAGTAATTGAGGATGTGAATTCCAAACTCCCTTTTTTAGCAAAGGATTTAAAGCCGGTAAGTTCGAGACTCTTGAGATGCATTGTGAAATTTTAGCATTGAAAGAGAGTTTTCTGAATCGTTGACATGTTTATTCAGTAATGTTAATTTAGTAAAAGAAAGTCTTGTATGCATGTCGTATACAAGCAAGATCAGGGTTCTTTTAGGATTCTCTACAATGGAGTTTTCGAAGAAGTCGGACAACAAGAAGCCGAAGGCGAAGTCACGCAAGTCGGTCAGCGGAAAATCCCATGAAGATTACAATCGTCGTTTGCAGGCCAAGAAAGATCGAAATGTTCTACAGTCAACCAATGGCATATACCCAAACGTAAACGCTCTCGAACGACACAGGCAGGCCGTGAGCAAGCCCCAGCAGCACCAAACGCCTCCTGCCTAATTTGAAAACACAACAAAACCCACAAGCCCAGTCGCATACGCGACTGGGCTTTTTTCTTTTTCAAAATCTTCAAGTAGGAGTATTTTTGTGAGAGGTCGAGGCGGAATGAATTTTTGCGACTAAGCTGTAGTCAACCTACTGCGCAGGAGCAAAAATTCCTTTCAACAAAAACATATCGTAAAAAGACCCTACTGCCAGTCTTTAGCTTCAAGTCCTTTGCGAGCAGCCTCCTGCTCCGCATCCTGCTTTGACCTTCCCTCACCTACCGCAACCTGTTCAGGACCAATACATACAGCAACAGAAAATTTCTTGTCATGATCGGGACCAACTTCTTTCACCGTTTTATACATAGGAGTAAGTCCGGTAATTTCCTGAGCTTTCTCTTGAAAACGACTTTTAGCATCCATCCACAAACCTTTCTTTATCACATCTTCTGCAAGTGGAGTGATATGAGTATCAATAAATTGTTTCGCCGCATCGTATCCCTGATCAAGATATATTGCGCCAATAACCGACTCCAGTGTATTCGCAAGAATGTATTGTCGAGCACGTCCAGTATCTTTTGATTCACCTCGAGAAAGAAGAAGGTGTTCATTAAAATTTAATTTTTCTGCAATATCGGAACACGTATCTGCATTCACCAAAGCTGAACGATACGAGGTCATATCACCTTCTGTTTTGTCCGGATATTTTTCGTAGAGATGGTGCGTAACCACAAGTTCTAAAACTGCATCACCCAAAAACTCCAAACGTTCATTATGTTCAAGACTGAGATTTTTGTTCTCATTTATATAAGAACGATGAATAAAAGCCTGTTTTAAAAGGTCTTTGTTCTTAAACGTTAATCCTAGTATTTTTTCTACGTCTTCTACGTTGAATATCATACAGCTGAATCAAGATGTTGGAGTTAAGAATCAAATATTGATTCATAATTCCCACCGCTCAATTAAATTATTTAATAATCGAAATAAGATCTTCTTAGACTTAAGTTTTTGATATAGTCCTGATTTTTCCACTTGAAAAATCATGCCGGGAGATTTTTCGCAACGAAGTTGAGGAAAATTCCTGACTCGGCGCGCCAAACAAGAAGCCTACTTTTTCAATAAGATGTTGACTGCCTTAGTCACAATAGGCAGAATATCATTATAAAAATTAAGGTCAAGGATATCGGCAAGTTTAAACCATCGAGCATCATCGAGCCCACCACTCTTTCCAAGCTTAATTTCTTTAAATGCAGATTGAGCTAAAAAGTAGGTTACCTGCTTTTTTATTTTTCCCTTTTCTGGATCATGAGCAATATATGCGTTTTCTCCAATCTTTTCTTTAATCTCAACACCTAGCCCGAGTTCCTCTTCTATCTCACGTGCTGTGCCTTCTGCCACATCTTCACCATCTGTAATATGACCCTTTGAAAGAGTCCAATGACCAAAAATATCATGAACAAGAGCAAGATATACATCACCTTTTTCTTTTGCGTAGACAATAGCGCCACCTAAATGCTCTATCGGAGCTTTGTCGTCAGGAACATCAGAGAACTTCTTTTTCTTTGACTGCTCCTCTTTTCCTGGCTCACCGATTTCTTTGTACACAGCACCCAAAACTCCGTTTACAAATCGACCAGAGGTCTCACCACCGAAAGTCTTTGCAAGCTCGATCGCTTCGTTAATCGCAACCTTAGGAGGAACTTGATCGCGAGACGCAAAAAGAAGCTCATAAAGCCCTATACGCAAAATATTCCTATCCACAACAGAAATCTTTTCAAGCGGCCAATCTGGAGCAGCTTTAATAATGATTATGTCGAGATCTTTTTTCTTTGAAAGCACTCCCCGGAGCAAATCCTCCATGAAAGATATGTCAGAAACGCCAGGAGCAAACTCCTCTACATTTCGTTTGAAAATTATTAACGCTTCTGCGTCATTTTTGAGAGCAAAATCACACTCGAAGAGTGTCTGCATAACAATTGATCTGGAAAGGTGCCTATTAGCCATAGAAACGTTAAGAACCCGAATTTACCACTCCTGTACTCGAGTTTTTCTGGTGGAAAAACTCGAGTACGTCCGCACAAGTTAAATAAAGATAACAGTAGTTACTTCTATTTAACTTGTACTCCTGCTTTTTCTTTCGTCTTCTTTTCTTTCTTTGCAATCTGAGCCTTCACGTCAACAACCTGACGGCCTTTATACATACCGCAATTTGCACACATTGTATGTCTCTGAATTGCCGTTCCACAGTTTGCACATGTAGAAAGACCACCCACTTTAAGAGCGTGGTGTGAACGTCTATTTCCGGTGTGTGACCGGGTAGATCTCATTCGGTTTACCATAAAAACAGTCTAGCTTATTTTATAAAAAATGGCAACAAAACACCTCCTAACCAGCAGGAGGTGTGGTTTCAGGTTCGACATTGATCATAACCATCGTCTTATCTGAAACCTCTTTGTAAAGAAAGGTAGTACAACTAAAAGCATTACTCCCGTTTTCAGGCAATACTTTTCGATGTAGTGTTCCATCCAGAAAAAAGAGCTGACGATCAGAAACCGATTCAAACGGAACAGATCCTGACAACATCTTAACTGGAAGCGAGACGGGGCTAGAACATAACATGTGTTCCCTTTCGAAAAAAATGTGAATATTTTGTACGCCTATATCAAACGTACACCTGTAGGACTATTTTTTCAAGAGCTTCGTAAGAAAACTTAAACGATGAATTTTTGAGGGGCCAAATTTCTTTATTGCCTTTCGATGCACTGACGTACCGTACCCTTTGTGAATATTGAAAGTATATTGGGGATATGACTTTGCAAGCCGAGTCATATACCTGTCTCTTGTCACCTTTGCCATTATCGACGCACATCCAATCACAGCTTCTTTTGCGTCCCCTTTTATTATTGTTTCCTGAAAAACAAACTCTTGAGGAGCCTTGAGCGATCCATCTAAAAGCACCAGAGCTTTCTTTGGATCAAGATTCAAACGAGAAATAACTCTTTTAATCCCAGCCCGCACAGCTTTCGCTATTCCTCGCGTATCTATGAATACATGACTGACAAGCGCAACTTTGTAGCGCAAACTTCCCGTTTTCTGTAGTTCCTTAATTTTTAAAAACCATTCTTCCCGAGCTCCAGAGGTCAACTGCTTTGAATCCATTACTTTTATAAAAAACTTGCGATCAAAATTGACTGGAATACAAAACGCCCCCACAGCAACAGGTCCTGCCAAAGGCCCTCGCCCCGCTTCATCGATACCGATAATATGGGTTATATGTTTAGGAATTTTCCGCACATATATAGTTTAGCGCGAAAAAATGAGAATGAAAAAACCACTGACTCAACTTATGTGAGCAGTGGTGTTCGGCATGAAAAACTTTTCTTGAAATACCCGAATTTCCCGACAATATTATCCGAAAACAGTCCAAGTTTATCCTTATCTGCGAAGTAAGACGGATTAACAAGCACATCCGCTTTAAATGGCTTGTTGTTTCTCATACTGATATCGATAGTCACATACCATGTATCACAAAGAAGAAACACACAATCAACACCGTGATAGAAATCTAATGCCGTGCCGATTGTTGGATACAGAGCAAATTTTTCAGTCGAACGTTTAAGACCCTTCCTTCTCATTTTTTTGAGTACTGAATTATAAAGAGTTCGAGCCAAATCAGTATTAGGGAGATACGGGTTCCAAAATCCTTGCCGCACTAGCTGTATAGCACTCACTAACGCAGGCTTGAATTCCTCATACAGAGGAGGACTAACATTTCCCAGCCTTAAGCCCAATACCTCCTCCTCTATCGCGTAACCGTTCTTCTCTACTCTGTAAAGAATCCTCTGACGTGACATGCTACTTCCTTTCAAATTGAAATGTACGAAACCACTTATTTTTCGAGTCTGGTTAATTGACTCTAGAAGCTACAGACTTCATCTGTATAAAATTTAACACTTAAATATTCGTAAGTCAAATTGGTTTACTACTTGGTTCTATTTATAGCGCGAAAAAATGAGAATGAAAAAAACCCACGTATCGCTACGCGGGTTGTAATCAGGGGGAACTACGTTTTTCTACGTAATACCGTTATGTCTTCAGTCACTCTCTACTCATAATTCTTAATTCATAATTCATAATTCCATTCTGAAGTGCTAAACTAATCAGATAATGTCATCTAAATTTGTTCACCTTCACGTTCACTCCCACTACTCCCTTCTTCAAGCATTACCAAAAATTCCTGACCTTATAGAAGCGGCAAAAAAACATGAGATGACCGCCCTTGCCCTGACCGACAATGGCAATCTCTATGG
>CAYZPE010000003.1:1695-32813 GCA_964480575.1 uncultured Candidatus Saccharibacteria bacterium | reverse complement strand
AAAATGTACCTTGAGACTACGAACCCAACTCCAATTCCTAAAAGCACCCAGCGGCGAATATTGCTTTTTCTTTTTGTGTATCCATATTATTTTTGAGTCTTAAGAGAAATAAACTTAGTAACAATAAATCCAACTGCTCCGCCTAAAATCGCTCCGCCTATTATATCAAGAGGATAATGAACTCCAGCAAAAACCCGAGCGAGCGAAACAAGAACGGCAGATACAATAAAAAGTGATCCGATCTTTTTATTCCACACATACATAACTACAGCGATCGCAAAAAATACAGTGGCATGACCTGAAGGAAATGAAAATCCTGAAGGTTCAAATAAGGGACTAAAAACTTCTGAACCAACAAAAGGCCTTGGACGTTCAATAAAAATACGAATAAGTGGAACTGCTAAAAAACGAGCAACTATAACCGAAGTTACAAGCGCCAAAGAAAGATTGGGGCGAACTCTGTAAAGACGCAAGGCAATATATATCGCCCCCACCGCAACAATATATGGAAAAGTCTCTGCAAAGAAATAGACCAAGATAGAAAATGTCCCTCCTACATGATACAGAAATAGAGCGATAGAATAATCTATACCCATATTATCTCTTCTTAAGAATCATTCGTCTGCGAGCAACAAAAATAAAGAGGCCAGCAACAAGAAGTCCAGAGCCTGCAATCGAAAATGCCACACCAATATCTTGGGAAAAATTTCTTTTCGAGAATTCAACAAAAGCAAAACCGAAGATAATCATCGCAAATGACGTGCGAATATACGCAAGAAAGGTTCTTTCGTTTGCAAGAAGCGTTCTTTCAATTTCAGGGCTGGGCATCCGTTTCATCTATTTATTATAGCGTTGAAGTGCAGTCTGGACATCTTTTTGCAGGGATAGGAATGTCTCTAAAACAAAATGGGCACTTTTTTGTTTGAGGCGGCGGTGGTGGAATTTTTTTTGACTGACGATTTCTTAATTCATTAATGAATTTCACAAGGAGAAATACAGCGAACGCTGTGATGAGGAAAACAATAACCTGGTTTATGAAGAGTCCATAGTTTAAAGTCGGTGCTCCGGCGGCCTGCGCTTCGGTAATTGTTTGATAATCTCCTGAATTGAGATTGATAAAAAGACTTGAGAAATCTACTTTTCCGAGCATGAATCCAATGGGCGGCATGATTACATCTTTTACAAATGACTGCACGATTCCATTGAATGCACCACCGACAATAATACCAACCGCAAGGTCGATAACATTACCGCGCATCGCAAACTCCTTAAATTCTTTAATGATATTTTTCATTGTATTTTAAATATTTTGGACGAGTGAGCCCACCACAATACCAAGAGCAATCGCGACACCTCCCACGAATGCCATTATTATTCCCTTTTTTATAAGAGGTGTTCCTGAAAAACGAGCGCTCAATGCACCTAAAATAAAGAGGATGCTCAAAGAAATAATAATTGATAGAAAAAAAGCTTTTTCCACACTAAAAACAAGATATGGGACAAGAACGATAAACCCAGAAATAAAGTAAGAAATAAACATAATGAATGCTGTACCTAAAGAATTTCTAAGTGGCACTTCGGCACCAACACGAAACTCATGTGCAGAATTTTCAGACAAAAGAGATCCGACAGACATTGAAAATGCCTCGACAAAAACAAGAACAACACCAGTAAGAACAATTACCGATTGTGCTGAACCAACAGCTGCAATACCCGAGATAAGACCTACTGTTGAAACCAAACTGTCTTCAACGCCAAAAACAAAACTTCGCAATCTTTCAGAACCTAGACTTTTTGTTTCCATATATTATCCATAGTATACCAGCTCATTCATGATGATATTTACTTCCTTTTAAGATTGAAATTGCCCTATACAGTTGTTCGAGAAGAATGAGGCGTACAAGCTGATGTGGAAATGTAAGTTTTGAAAGTGACCATGTAAAATTGGCCCGAGCTAAAACAGAGCCTTCGAGACCATAAGCTCCACCAATAACAAAAATCATTCGCTTCCCTCCCTGACCAAAAAGAGTATCAAGTCGCTCTGAAAATTCTCGTGTTTCTATTTCTTTGCCTTTTTGATCCAGAGCAATGACAAAATCATCATCCTTAAAGGACTTCTGTATCGCCTCACTCTCATCTGAAATCGTCGACGAAGGAATGATTTTCCACTCCACTGGATAATAGGCGGAAATTCTTTTTTCAAACTCCAAAATCCCCTCTCGCACCATCTCATCATGCTTTTTCCCAACTGAAATAAGTAATATTTTCATAGTCGTACTATTATATATAGTGTTCCTCATTAAAACACAATGACACTAGATACTATTCACAAAGAAAAAATTGGAGACAGAGCAGGTTTTGCTATATGGCTCGTAAACGGTGAACATGTGAGAAAGTCACTTAACGAGAATTTTGTCGGCTATGATCAGCATGCCTGCCTCTCTTGTATTCCCACAAATGAGTTTTGGATCGATGCCGAAACCAACCCGGAAGAACGACACTTTTTTATTGATCATCTAATTACAGAACAAAGAGCTTTAGCCAAAGGACTGCCACGCAAAGATGCCGCAGAGCTTGCTGACAAACTTGAGAAAAGAGAAAGAGCCAAACTTCTTCATCTCAGAGACACATCATCCAAAAAAGATATCTCAGAAATTATTTCAAAAATTCATCGCACACACCTTCCGGAGTACCGAGGCAAGATTGCAATTTGGCTCGTTAATGGAACCGAAGTTCGTAATTATTTCTCCCCTGAATATTTTGAAGGCGGTCATGATCTCGTTTATAACTTTATTCCTTCTTTAGAAATTTGGATCGAGGAAATACTTTCTTATCAAGAGCAGAAATTTATTATTCTCCACGAACTCCATGAACGTTTTTTAATGTCAGAAGGAAAGGATTATCATCATGCTCATCCTGGAGCAACCCAAATTGAAGATCGATATCGATAAAACCCAACAGGACTTGAGGAAAGAATTTTAGTTGAATTGGAAAATAATAACAAACTATAAAATAAAAAACCGCCCGGAGGCGGTTTTTTAGTGAGAACATTACTTCTCAACGACCGAGTAATCCTTAAGCGAAACATCCATAAAGTCGGTTCGGATACCTGCATATGCCTTGTCGCGGATAACTGCTCCGTACTTTAAGCCGTCATCAATCGCTTCAGCAACTAACTGCCATATTCCATTCCCTGCTTTATCAGCATAAACCTTGATCGACACCTTCCCATCGGCTGTATCAGTCACAACACTCCTCAAACCAATCCAGCTATTTGTCGGAAGAAGGTTTGGATTAGTTGATCTGTTATATGTACCCGAGAAAACCGGAACCGACGCAAGGGTATAGTATGTGCCATTCACCTTCTTCTTGATAATCGCCCTTCCGTCTACACGAAGACCTGTGTAGTAGAGATTGTTTCCGTCTTTGTAACGATTGAAGAATAGAATTCCATTATGAGCATCTCGATTTCCCGAATCACTTACGTTGTACTTTGAGATCTTGAAGTACCCAGTCTGCTCCATATTTTTCCATGTCGACTTCGTAAGAAGACGAAGGAGATTTTGTGGATGATATCCATTATCAGTATCGAGAGGATTATTTTTGCCATAGAGAACTCTCCATGGATCGTTTTGCGGAAGGTTTCCTTGAGTTGTTTGTCCTGTTCCGTTTGCGATATTGAAATATGCTCCAGAGTTGACCCACCATGAAGAGTTCGTACTTTCTGCCATTGAACCTGTTTCTGTAATAACAGCACTCGATCTAAGTCCGTAGCCCGCACCTGCTATTGGCTGAGGTTCCGGCGCCGGTGTTGGAGCTGGTGCAGGTGCTGGTGCTGGAGTCGGCGCAGGTATTGGAGCTGGAGTAACAATTCCTGTGTGTTTATATATTTTATAATTATCCATCTCAATATCCATATAGTCAGAGTAAAAACCAACACGACCAGTCGAAGGAAGAATACCACCCTGTGAACCGTTATCAGTTGCACGAGCTACTTCTGACCAGACACCTGTACCCTCTTTATCAACTGAAAATACAATTGTTGCGATACCGTTTGAGTCGTGCGTTACATCAGTTCGAAGACCAAGCGGCACATCTTCGGGGAGAAGATTCGGATTTTGATATATATCGTAGACACCCGTAAATACTTTTTCTGAATCGAGCGTGTAATGTGTCTCACCAACCTTTTTCTTAATTACAGCAGTACCATCCATTCGAATACCTGCATAATAAAGATTTCCACCATCACTATCATTATTTACCAGATAGAGACCGTTCCATGCGTTTGCATTGGCACTATTGTAAAGATTAGTTTCATTAATTTTTACATATACTTCCTGACGACTATCTCCATAAAGACTCTTAGTCATTATTCGGAAAAGATTCTGCGGATGATAGCCATTATCAGATGCAATCGGATATGCACGAGCGTATTTTACTCGAAAATCATCTCTTGTTTTAAGTGATCCTTGTATGTTTTTTCCAACACCATTTCCAATAACAAGCTTTCCACCTGAAACGAGCCACCAGTATGGACTTGAACTCAAACCTTGACTTACCGCTTCAGTTAGAGTGCCTGATGAACTAAACGTGTAATTAAAGTCTGGCGCACTTCCAATTTGTGCTTCTGCAGTAAGAATTCCCGCAAATGGAGTTGTAATAAAGCTGACTAATAATGAAAAAACAATGAAGAAGTTTTTGGCGCGACGCGCCTTCCGTGATTCCTGTGTGTGCATGTGGAAAAATTTTATTAAGACTAACGTCTCTAGATTTGGTAATACGACTTGTTTAAAACTAGAGAAGTGCCCAGTTTATCTATTCAAAAAATGCACCACAAGTGGACAGCTCCATTATTTCTTCATATTCCTTCATGAATAGCCAAAAGCCCTTCCTAATGAAGGACTTTGGACACTATCTAACATGTATTGTCTTCAAACGGCTCTATCTGAATCTAAAACTAGACCATGCCGTGAAAGGGCTTTACCTCAAGCTCTATTTTTTACTTGACAGCTATCAAATTTTTTACTGTTCTATAAGAGCCACACCTTCGGCAAGGGTAACAGTTTGCACATTTTTCTGCTTTATATAGTTAACAATAGCCTGTAATGTTTCTGTTTTTGTACTGTACTTGAGACCACTATTATCTATGCGATGAAAGTTAAGGATGAGCCATTTCTTTTCTACAATCGTCTGATCAATCTCTGCCATAACCTGTGCCAACGTTGTCTCACTTTCTACAGGAAATCTCTTGAGAGCATAGAGATCGCTTCCTATTTTTTCATTTAATCCCCCATCACTTGAACGAGCAGCAAGATATCCAGCATTGCTTACCATGGTTTTTACAGTTGAATTATATGATCCAAAAGGATAGGCAAAGGTTTTTATGGGTGTAATTCCGAGCAAAACCAAATCGTCGCGCGACCGTTCAATTTCCTCTTTCGATTCACTTTGAGAAATAATCGTTAGATCTCGGTGATTAATAGTATGAGAACCAATTTCATGACCTGTATCATACATGTTCAAAACTTCGGTTTGATTCATGTAGGCTGGAAACTCAAAGCGACCTGTAACTATGTACTGACTGCTTTTTATTCCTGCATTATTCAAGATTGGAAGTGCGTTTTGATAAATAGATTTCCAGCCATCGTCGAACGAGAGAGTAACAATTCCATTCTGAAAAGTGGAGACCTGTTTCCTTATGAGTGAAGCGTTATCGACAGTAAGGGATCCGTTCGATTTTATGAGGTGAAATATCGTGAGAGACACAGCGTTCGCAGGTACTGCAAAAGTATGCGTGGCTTCTGCCCACACAAGAGACGCTGGCACAGTTGCGATATCACGATAAGTTTTGAGACCTGTACTTGAAGTAAACTGCGCAGTTATGACACTTGAGGTATTGGAAATATAATCATCCGAGAATATATAGGTCGCTCCAGAGGTAACTGACACGTCTGCAAAGAACCATTTTGCATCACCACTTACATAATTTGAAAGTCTAATCTCAGCCGCACGGGAACTTGCATGCCCTACTACAGGATACACAAACTCGGCCGTATTAGTTCCCCATTTACCCTTACTCCAACTTGCTGGATTTCCATTTGCACCAGCAGTTTCAAAAGAAGGATTTGGAATAAGGTTTCCAGGAACCGGTGGAGGAACGTCCGAGACCAGTCTATCGAGCTTCTGATTATCTATTTCAAGAAAGCCGTTCGATTTTATGAGATGAAATATAGCGACAGATGTTGTGTCTGGCGGAGCAATGAATGTGGTTGTATGTGTTGCCCAATCAACTGACGCGCCAAGAGTTTTTAGATCTTTGTATATAAATACCCCATTCATAAGCTGAAAGCGCGCAGTAAGAATCGTTGGAACATCTGAACGATAATCACCTTCAAATACATACCCAGATCCTGTGCTCATGGCAACATCAGCAAAATACCATTTTGCATCACCACTTACATAGTTTGAAATATTGACCCGAGCTCCACGAGCACTCGCATTTCCTGCTACAGGATACACAAACTCGGCCGTATTAGTTCCCCATTTACCCTTACGCCACGACGAAGGATCTCCATTTGCATTTTGCTGTTCGAGCGATGGATTCATTATGATATTCGTCGCTGCATCAACGTGATTCTGTGGAACAAAAACAGCACACAAAAGAAGGAGGAATGAAAACGCAAAAAAAAGATACTGAATACATCTACCTTCTATTTTAAATAACCCCGGAGCAAAAGTGTTCATGAGAATCTTTATTAATTAAAAGTAGTAAAAAATAATTTTGATTTCTCGATAATCAAATCTTTTTTATTTTTGCGTAAGACCTCGACAGTATTTCAAGTGGTTATTAAATTTGAGTGAAGTAAGAAAGATTTTCTTCATAAAGAAATCACTCGGTAGAGTTAAGATTTTCGCAGTTACCTTATGTGCAGATTCTTTTATTCCGCCCTGCAAGTGACGCCAGGTCCTTCATAAAGAGGTTATGGCTCACGAGCGAACATGAAACAAAAATGTTTGTTTCAGTTTTTAAGCGCATGGGAACACCATGTCGAGCTGATATTTTTTATGAAAGCAAAATTAACTACACCAAAAAATACCGTAGCCATTATTGGACTTGGATATGTAGGACTACCTCTCGCAGTACTTGCAGATCAAAAAAAATATCAGGTTATAGGAATTGATATAGATATTGAGAAAGTTACTAAGTTACAAAAAAAGATATTACCTTTTAAAGATGGCACACTCATTGAAGATCTTAGAAAAAGTACTATTCTTTTTACGACTGATTTTAAAAAAGTAAGCGAAGCAAGAACTGTTGTTATTTGTGTCCCAACACCAGTACACGATAACCATATGCCAGATATTGGTCCAGTTCGAGGTGCATGCGAGCACATTGCCGCTTATATGAAGCCCGGAACACTTGTCGTGCTTGAATCGACAGTGAATCCTGGAGTATCTGAAGAAATTGTACTTCCTGCTCTCGAAGCAAAGTCAGGACTTAAAGCTGGTGTTGATTTTCACTTAGCGCATTGTCCAGAACGAATTAATCCGGGAGATCACAAGTGGGACGTCCATAATATTCCTCGCGTTCTTGGAGCGCTAAACCCGGAAGGACTTAAGAAGGCATATGCTTTCTACACAAGTATTATCGAAGCACCAGTTAAAAAAATGGCTTCGCTTAAAGAAGCTGAAGCAGTAAAAATAGTAGAGAACTCTTTCCGCGACATTAACATTGCATTCGTAAACGAGCTTGCGCGATCTTTTTCAAAATTAAATATCAACGTCATGAATGTTATTAATGGCGCCTCGACTAAACCATTTGCTTTTATGGCACATTATCCAGGCTGTGGAGTTGGTGGCCACTGCATTCCCGTTGATCCTTACTACCTTATTGAATATGCGAAACAAAATGGATTCAATCATCGCTTTCTATCACTTGCACGAGAGATCAATAATCAGATGCCTCGCTTCACAGTTGAACTCGTGCAGGAGTGCCTCCGTGCAAAAAACATCTCTCTCAAGGGAAGCAAGATTGCCGTACTAGGTCTCGCATACAAACCAAACGTGAGCGATATCCGTGAGAGTCCTTCGCTCGAAATTATAAAGGAATTACAAAAGGAAGAAGCGGATGTGGTTGTATTTGATCCTTTTATAAAAAATGAATCGAGCGTCCACAACATGAAAGACGCTCTGAAAGATGTTAAAGCTGTTATCATCGCAACTGCCCATAGCGCATTTACCAAACTCACACCAGCTTATATGCGCAAGTCTGGCGTACCCATTATCGTCGACGGCAGAAATTGCCTCGACGGTAAGCGATTTAGCGACTACGGAATTGTATACAGAGGCATAGGTGTTTCTGCTTAAAAAATTATGAAACAAAACATACTCACCATTCCATCATATGCAAAAGGTATATCGGAAGAAAAAAAACCATCCTGGGGATTTACATCCTTTCTTATTCTTCTTGCTGGAATACTTCTCTTTCTTATTATCTGGGTTAAGTCACGAACTATTGCAGAATTCTTTTCTGACCCACTTCTTCTTGCGTACACAATATTCGTAACGAGCTTTCAGCTGTCACGCATATTAAGTGCTATGTTTTTCAAATATACTGATTCGAAGATTATCTCGAGTCTTCCTTATCATCTTCAAGATAGCTTCTATGAGCCACTTGTTAGTTTCGTCATTCCTTGCAAGGACGAGGAGGGAGCAATCAGAAAAACTATTACGCAATGTTTTGAAGCAGATTATCCAACACATAAAATCGAAGTAATTGTAATCAATGATGGAAGCACTGACAGAACAGGAGACATACTACAAGAAATGCGACTTGAGTATAAAAGCCTTATTGTTATTGACTGGAAAAAAAATCAAGGTAAACGTCATGCTATGGCTGAAGGATTCAAACGATCGCATGGAGATATTATTGTTCAGCTCGATAGCGATAGCTATATTCGCCCAGAATATTTCCGCGAACTCATAAAACCATTTAAGAATCCTGAAATTGGAGGAGTGTGTGCTCATGCTGATCCAGAAAATGCGAATGTGAGCTGGCTTACCAAAATGCAGGCGGCATACTACTTTATGTCTTTTAGAATTCTTAAGGCTGCAGAGTCGGTGTACGGAGTGGTGTTTTGTCTTTCCGGATGCTCATCTGCTTATAGACGAGAAGCAGTGATGCCTATTATAGATGTCTGGCTCAACGAACACTTTCTAGGACTCCCTGTCACCTGGGGCGATGACCGCGGACTTACCAACTGGGTTTTAAAACGAGGTTATAAAACTATTTATACAGACAGGGCTAAAGCAACAACAATTGTTCCAGAAAAATTAAAACAGTTTTTGAAGCAACAGATACGCTGGAAGAAGGGGTGGTTTGTAAACTCACTCTTTGTTGGGAAATTTATTGCAAAGAAAGAACCTTTTGTAGCGTTTGCGTATTTCTTCCCTCTTATGCTAATCACTCTTCTTACTCCATTCATGGCAATTCGCGCGCTGTTCTACACTCCATTCGCAACACAAAATCTAACTGTTGTTTTGTTTTATTTTATTGGAGTGCTTCTGGTTGCAGGTCTCATCATTATCTTCTACAGATTTGTTGCTCCAGAAAATAAACACTGGCCATACCTTTTTATCTGGGCGATCATAAACACCCTTCTTCTTTCTTTCCTTCTCTTTTACGCATTAGCAACAATTCAAAACCGCACATGGGGTACACGATAAAAAAATCCATGCTTACATCACACATTCAAAAAATAAAAATGCTCTTTGTGCTATTTGTTGTGCTTATCGTTATTTTTATTGCAAGTGGAAGTATTCTCCTTAAAAATAACGCCTATCTTACACAAGACTATCTGTTTAACCAGCTCTCGTTTTTCAAATATAAACTGGATTTCTTGAGTGACCACAACAGTAGTATTGCAGCAAATGCCTACTATGCTTTAAACGAGCCTACTACCTATGAAGCACCTGGCGCAGGTGCTGAGTCTATTCCTGTCCTGGTATATCACGGAATAATTAAAGACAAAAAAACTAATTCCAATGACGAGAGTGACGTAACAATCGACACCTTTAAGGAACAGATGTTCGCACTTAAACGTGCCGGCTTTGAGACCATAACCACTGAAGAACTCTATGCGTATTTACGTGGAGAGAAAATACTTCCAGACAAATCTTTCGTACTTACCTTCGATGACGGCAGAAGCGACAGTATCAAAAATGGAGACCCTATCCTTAAGGTACTTGATTACGAGGCAGTGATTTTTATTATTACCCACTATTCAGTTGATGAAAGCGGTGGTTACTATGCAAACAAGGAAAAACTCAAGCAGATTTCAAAAAGCGGAAGATGGGATGTGCAATCCCATACTGATAACAGCCACATATCGTGGGCAGAAAACCCGGAAGAAACAAGTCATGTACTAGCGAACCGAATTTTTATTACTGAACTACATCGACTTGAAACTCAAGATGAGTACGCTGATCGAGTAGAAAAAGACTTGAAAGGATCACAGAGCAAGCTCGAAAATCTGCTTGGTAAAAAAATAAACTCATTTGCTTTTCCTTTTGGTGACTACGCCCAAGGAAGTACAAATACAGAAAACAAAAATGGACGCAATGATCTTCTCACAATTGTAAGCAATACTTATAACCTGGGATTCTATCAACATGGACCTATCATCCGCTTTAAAGAAAATTATTATCTCCCTTCAAAAGAAAAAGATGGGTTCTTTATGGTAAAAAGAATGCATCCAGGACACGACTGGAGTGGAGAAAAACTTCTGAAAGAGTTGCGTAAAACTCAGACCAAAAATCTCCCTTATATCGACACCTTTACCGAAGATCAGGGGTGGATTTCTTCGTGGGGCAAAATAATAATAGACAGCAACAGTCTCACTGTACAAGCTCAGGCTAACCAAGCTGGAGGCGCAGCAATTCTCGACGGTACACGACTCTGGAAAGATTACTCAATTAAAGCTCGGGTTCTAACTCCCGAACAAAACAATGTCTATATATGGGCACGTTTTCAAGATGACAATAATAATGCCGGTTGTAATTTTGGCCCTGGGTTTACACATATCGAACATACAGTAAACGGCGTGAAAAGTGTTCTTAAAGGAAGACGTGGGAGCGACATAATCTTACCTCGAGGCGAGTTTACTGTTGAAATACGAGTAGAAGGACGTCACATGTCTTGCCTCTTAAATGGCGAGGAAATTGTAACTACTGAATTCTTGAATCCCGTCCTCTCTGAAGGAGGAATTGGATTTAAAACATGGGATGCGGTTACCACCAAAGGAAGCCTAACTGTTAAAGAACTTCTCGTTACTCCACTTGAGCAATACTAAGGAAAAATGAAAGATTCCCCACTTCAAGAGAGAGCAAGAAAAATTCTCTATGTACTCACACACCTTGGAATCCTTGTCCTGTGCGCATTCCTCTTCTATTTTTCAAATATGTTTGCATTTAAAGGCGGATCATTTTTAGCTGGCGTTCTTGCTTCAGAACCATATCTACAGAAAACACCTCGTGAGTATATTCTTTCCGAGACTACCAATCCAGAGAAAAGTTCGAGTGAAAGTTTTTGGCTCAATTCCGGAGGTCTCTTTTATCCAACAGGAACATCAAGTGGAAAAACTATTCAAGGAGACTTACCTTCACACTCCTTTTGGAGGGTTTTATATTCATTTAATAATCCTAAAGATAGCGAAAGAGGTTTCCGTCCTCAAAACATTTTTAGACTTGTAACAAAATCAAAAATAGCAGACATCGAGGAATCTGTATACGTACAAATCACACAGAGCACACAAAGCTCGAGCGTATCTCGAAATGAATCAAATGGCGTATTTCTCATGAGTCGGTACTCTGATGCTAATAATTTATACTACGGAGGAATACGGGTTGATGGCGCAGTTGTGATCAAGAAAAAACAAGGTGGTGTATACACCACACTTGCCCTTGAGCCGTATTTTGAGGGTGTGTACGATCGAAACAATAATTCTAATCTTTTACCTCAAGGAAAATGGATTGGGCTCAAAACCAGAACCTACGATATACACAATATTGCAACAGTCATCGAACTTTATATTGACGAGGAAAAAACTGGTGTATGGAAAAAGGTGCAAACCGCGTACGATGTGCATCTTAATTCCACAAACAGAATTTCAAGAGAAGGCTTTGGGGGTATTCGTTCGGACTTTATGGATATAGAGATCGAAAACTTCCAAACCCGAAATATCTAAACCGTCTGTTTATTTCTCAAACGATATCCAATACCTCGAATAGTTTCAAGAACATTTTTTGCTTTAAGCTTCTTACGGAGATTTTTTATATGAACATCAACAACATTACTAAATGAATTGAAGTCGAAACCCCAGAGATGATCAAGAACTTGATCTCTTGTCACAATCTGATTTGGATGTCTCATGAGATGCTCAAGAAGAGCAAACTCTTTCACCGTAAGAGTTACGGGCTTCCCGTAACATGTAAGAGTTCGATTGGTAGAATCCATAATAATTCCACTTACTTCGAGCTTGGTCGGTAAAATTTGTTGAGGTCTACGAAGAAGTGCGCGCACACGAGCTAAAAGCTCATCCATTGAAAATGGCTTTGTGAGATAATCATCAGCTCCAATATTAAGAATAGTCACCTTACTTACTACATCAGAGTGAGCTGTGAGCACAAGTACAGGAATATGAATCCCTTTCTCTCGCATTTGCTCACATACTTCAGCGCCAGACTTTTTAGGAAGAGAAAGATCGAGAATAATTAAATCGTATTCATTGCGACCAAGTGAAATGCGACGAGATGCAGTTTCCCCATCAGTCACATAATCAGCCGCGTATCCTTTTTTTTCTAAAATTGTCTTGACGGATATTGCAATATCAAGATCGTCTTCAACAATAAGTATTCTCATAGAGTTTTATTACTATAAATAAAATTGTGCGGAATTACTAGAGCCTTATATGATTTTTAAACTTCATGAAGTGTATCGTTGAATTATGAATTTTTCATGAAAAAGACCTATCCGGAGCTCTATGGAGCTCCGGATAGGTCTTTTCTTCTTCATAATATCAAATATCCGCATGTCCAAGTTCATACTTTTTATAGAGATTTCTAATCGTCTCAGCATCCAGCTTTGGGGATAAATCAGTGTCAGTTTTTTTTGACGACAATTCACATTGACCACCGCGGAAAACATAAGACGACCGAGCGCCAGCACCCCTTAAGACACGCCCACTGCGACCTTGTCTTAAAAACGATTTAACTCTAGCATTCATAGGAAACCTCCCTTGGTAAAATTTGGACACAGAAAGAACAGAGTTGATCCATTTACAAGCTTAGCAAAAGAGTATGAAAAAAGACTGAACATCTAAACCAAAGCTTTCTCCACCGCATCTAAAAATATCCCTACTCCGAAAGGCTTAGAAAGAAAACTACAAGCCCCGGCTTCAAGCGCTTCTCCCTCAAAATCTGCATTAGCAGAGATAACTATTATAGGTATTTTTTCCGTTGTTTTATTTTTCTTTAACATGCGAGTAATCTCAATACCATTTTCAGTAGCAAGCATCGCATCCATAATAATAAGATCTAGTGATTCCGTTAAAAGAATTTTAGAAATAATTCCACCGTTTGGCGAAGTGGTCACATCATATGCAACATCTCTCAAAATAAAAGCAAGCGCTTCGAGAATATTGATTTCATCATCTATTAACAGTATTTTCTTTTTCATATCTTTGCTTGAGCTCGATCAAGAATGTGAGGCCCCTGCTCTAAACGAGCATAGGGCAAAGTGAAATAAAACGCGGAACCCTTACCTCTCTCACTCTCTACCCACATATGACCATTATGATTTTTTATAATGCCATAAGAAATATAAAGCCCAACCCCAAGCCCTGGGTACACCTGTCTGTCCTTCTCATCAATTCGGAAAAAACGTTTGAAAATTTTATTATGATACTGCTTGTCTATTCCGATTCCAGAATCTGCCACACATACTTCCACCATACCGATAAGAGACTTTACACGAACCTTTACAACACCGCCCGCTGGAGAATATTTTATAGCATTTGAAATAAGATTCACAATAACCTGAGTCACCCTTTCCTTGTCTGCATATACTTTTTCCTTAAGATCAATCTCTACCTCAATTTTATGGGCACTTGAAAGAAATCGGAACATCTCTATTGCTTCATGCACCAAAACCCCAAGATCGAGATTCTTACGTTCAAGGACAATGCCCTCACCACCTTCGATTCGCGACAAGTCGAGAAGGCTATTAATGAGAATTGTCATCTTATTAAGTTGACTCTGGACCTTAGCGAGATATGTTCCCGCTTCAGGTGGAATCTCATCTTTGAAAGATGACTGAACAATCTCAACAAAAAGCTTCATGCTTGTGATTGGAGTTTTAAGCTCATGACTTGCGGCGCGAATAAAAAAATCTTTCCGCTGCTCTCGTTCTTTATGGAGCGTTATATCATCAAAGTATATAGATATTGTTCCATCTTTTGGATATATATTAACTAAAAACCATCTGTCGCCAAATTGCCAGTCGAACCTAAATATCGGTTGCCCAATTTTTGAATGCATATATTTTGTATAGTTTGCATGAAAAATTTCCACAAAATGCTTGGGAAAAACCACATCAATTTTCTGACCCACCATACGAGCATGTTTTTTCTTAATAAGCTTAAGCATCGCAGAGTTTGCATACGTAATCATAAAATTATGATCACATGCGATAAAACCATCATTAATTGATTCGAGCAAGCTTTGAATATACGTATTTACATTAATAAGATGTCTCTCTTTGCTCTTTAATTGCTCAGTAACGAAATCACGATATCTACGTGCTTGCGCAACTGACGTTACGAGAAAAGTTATAAAAAGACATCCAAAAACAAACATGCCTAACTCAAAAAGTTCTGCTTTTTGTACAAAAATATACAAGAATGTTGGTTTAAAAAGAATAGCGATCACAACAACGCTTAAACACATTGTCACAATCGCTGTTCGTGTTCCTCCAAGCCATGCCGCGAGAAATACCCCTACTAGATATAGAAGATATGTCACTTTAAAATCTAGAGTAAGGAAAAAAACCAACTGAACTGCGGATACCAAAACAACCACAAACGCAGCAAGAGTTACACGATCAAACGAAAAATACTTGTAACCTCGCCACCGACCGAGCGTTCCATACACCCAATCCTCCATAAATTCATGTAGGCGACGATAATACTTGCGCGGAATAATAGCCGGGGCTGTCTTTTGGAGTACGTTTTGTTTAGCTAAAAAAAATTCTAAGTTTTTCATGTTGTGACCCCTATATTAAGCACATTATGAATAATATGCCAGATCTTCATGAACTCTCTATGAAAATACCCAAAAAGCACTTCGAGTGCTTTTTGGGCAGTTTTTCTTCTTCATAAATCTTTCCGCAGACCAACATCGCACTTACGAAAACCCAGATGGATGTATTTGGGTTCGTTATCAGGTTCGCAATTCAGAATAATTTTGTAGCAATTGAACTCGCGAGCCTTAGCCTCCACAAATTCCATTATCTGTCGGAAGACACCTTTTCCCGAACAGGATTCGTGTACTGCCATATCCTCAACATACCCTATTAGCCGAGAATGCAGGAGTGTCGAGCGAACAAGAAGCGTTGCCGTACCAACCACTCGACCCTCACTGAGTGCAACATACACCTTGTGAAATTTGTTTTGGTTTATCAACCAAAATATTCGACGCGCATCAAAGATAGATAATTTCTCAGCACTCCGAAAACTGTGAAGTGTTTCAAAAAACCCAACAAGAGTGTGCTCTTCCTTTAGTTCAGTCACTTCAATTTGCATCGAAACTCCTTTCAGTAAAAAACCATGAACCAAAAATCCATGAGTAGTCTACCAAATCACTCTTTTGAGTAAATCTGCAGAGTAAAACTAGAGAACCTTTGTCTCAACCTGAGATTTCGTATCAACCTCAATAATTTTGAACTTAACTCGTCCAATTGTCTGTCCGTGTGTTGTTTGAATATTAACCCTCCAATCGCCAGGCGTGAGATTTGTCTTTATTGAATATCCACGATACCCCCCATCTTCACCGCCGACAATCGGAAACTCAATCGTACTTTGAGTAACCCAACGGCTAATTTTGTAATCAAAATACTGCCATTTATGGACAATTTCAGTATTAAGCCTTGTTGGTGCAAAGACCGCACTAAATACATATAGTGGATTTCCTTTCAGGAGATGGATCCGGTCAAAGAAAACAAAACGCTCGTACCACGAGTCTTTTTCATCCTGCACAACATATTCACCTGTCTCATTTCGCATCACATGATGAAAAACCTCTGCGTCCTTAAGAGAAAGTGGTATCGGAGGAATAATATTTGCAAAATAGAAAAGATTAAGCGCGATGTAAAAACCCCCTATCCCCCATACAAAGTACCTTCTACTCTCCTTAAACTTTAAAGGCACCGCTTGTGAGAGTACGTATAGAAATACCCCAATCAAAACAAGGCTCACCACACCTGAACCAAGAAAAACCCACACGCCAAGTGATCCAACAATAATTGGTACATAGAAAATCGCAAATGAAAAAAGTGTCACAAAAAATACCGTCACTTGAAACGAGAGTCGGAGGTATCGTTTTTTTAAAATTTCATTTCCTACAAGAAGTCCGAGAAGAAGAAGTATGAAGGGCCAGCTCGCCGTAAGCGATGAACTTCTGATATAGAAGATAAAGAAGGCGCTAAACAGGGCGCCGAATGAAAACTGTATCAACAGCAGTAAAATTGTATGGAGCCTTGAATACTCATTTTCTCGAGCATTCCGAGCCTCAACAATATTCAAAAAAATAATTCCAAACGCCGCAAGAAAAAGATACGTGAACAAAACGAGATTCTCAAACAACCTATCAATACGCCGCAGGGTTAGGTTATCAATAATAAATCCAAGCAGAAGGGCTCCCGATGAAAGATGCCTCTCGTAACGCTCGTACTTCTCTCGAATGCTTTGTCCTGAAAATAAATTCTTGAGTTTCTCAAAAGCCATTAGAAAAAGTATACCAGCTACAAAAGAAAAAGCCTGCTCTCTATGAGCAGGCTTTTTTCCACAGTAATATTATTTCAGCGGATTCTCCCCTCGTATTACTCGAAGTAGTATAGCAATGACTGCAACAACCAAAAGAATATGAATGATACCGCCGAAAGTATACGAAGTAACAAGTCCGAGTAACCAAAGTGCGATAAGAATTATAGCGAGTGTGTACATATAATTAAATATTATTTATAAACTACTGATCTTGCTCGTCGAGCTTTAAAGCTGCCTCAGGAGTCGAGACACTTCGTCCCATAAGAAAAATTTTGATCACTGCATATGCAATGAGCCAATAGACAAACATAGCGAGAAGAGTTGTCCATTCAAAAACAGATCCCTCAACTCGTGTTATTTTAAACACGTTTAAAAATGGCGTAACAAAAGGATATGTCACATTGTAGATAAAGCTTGTAAAGCCTGCGGAAGGATTTGCCTCTAGAAGCTTCAATACAAAGCGAAATGCCATCAATACTTCGAGTATACCCAAAACATACCACACAACCTGAGTTCCCCGATACAAAGGTTTCGTGCTCGGTGAATTATATGAATCCATAGATACTACGTAATTAAAAAATAATCACCCTCAACCTTGCTTGATTTTTGTTAGCGACATCTCGTTGCTCCGAGAAACTTTATTATCGCTTGCATTGATGAGTTTTTGATTAAGAATTGATTAGACTTAATTATATTACTAACCCTCACGTCATTATTTTTGGGTCCTTATCGGGATTTAGGGTCAAGTTTCTAATTTACAACGCTCACAAGAACTTTCTCCTCGAGCTCGGCGACAAGTCTCACTTCGCTCGTTTGCATACCGCCTCCGATTTTCAAATTCGAACACAAGTAAATATATTTACTTATTTAACTCCCCATTCACTACGTTCCTGGGTCCTTATCGGGATTTGAACCCGAACTAGAGGTTCCACAAACCTCTGTGCTAACCATTACACAATAAGGACCATTGTTATGTGCGCGAAGAGGAATCTTGATCCTTACAGGATCAGTACACCTTTCGTATTTTTTCAAAGCAGAGCTTCTCAAAAATAAACTCAAGGTCTTCAAGTCCTCTCTCGCAAGCAAAGAAGTTTGCTTGCTCCGCGCCAAAAATTCCCTCTCGGGAATTTTCTTGTGCGCGGGAGAGGACTTGAAACTTACGGTTTCAGTATCCCAATTGGATTTTTTATTCGTTTTTTAAACTCTAAAAAATCTCAATCGGGCTTCAAGTCTGCGTGACGTGTTTTTTCAAAACACTACGCCTCCCGCGTAAAAATAAAAACCTTACAGTTTTTATCTTGTGCGCGGGAGAGGACTTGAACCTCCATGCCTTGCGGCACACGCACCTCAAGCGTGCTTGTCTACCAGTTTCAACACCCGCGCGTGCACACACTATATCAATTTTCTTATTATTTTCAACAACAAACCCCGCGAGTGCGGGGTTTGTTACTTTGCGTCAACTGGAGCGACCACTTCTTTTGCCTTTTCTTCTGCCTGCTTTGCTGCATCTTCTGTCTTTTTTGTTTCTGCTTCAGTTACTGCAGTGTCCTTTATATCAGGGAGGGCTCGAATATTTCTCATTTCTTTCTTGATCTCTTTAGCAGCCTTTTCACGAATATGATAGAGCTTTGCACGGCGTACCTTTGAACGCTTTACGATCTCGATCTTGTCGATCATTGGAGAATAGAGAGGAAATATTTTTTCAACCCCTACACCACTCGCAACTTTACGAACTGTAAAAGTAGCACCTGCTTCTTTTCCGTGCTTTCGAGCAAGAACAATACCATCAAACATCTGGATGCGAGTCTTTTCGCCTTCCTTAATTTTCTGAGAAACTTTAACAGTGTCTCCCGCTCGGATGTCGAGTTTCTGTCGTGCCTCTATGTTTACTGGTGAAATTACCTTTATCATGTTCAAAATGTATAGAAAATCAATCTATCATACGAGAGTAAAAGTGGCAAATCCTAAGGCTTTTGTATCTCTTCTACTGCTTTTGCAAAATCTACTGGATATGGTGCTTCAACGGCTATTCGCTTTCCATCCCTATCTGTAAAACTAAAGCGGGTTGCATGGAGCGCAGTGCGTGTAAAACCGAGCGCAGGAGGAAACGAAGGCGCATAGAGCACATCAGCTACAACAGGATGCTGGATGGCTTTAAAATGTACCCTGATCTGATGAGTTCGGCCAGTTTTTGGCATCACCTCAACAAAAGAAATTGCATCTTTGTAACCTAAAACTCTGTATTGAGTAATTGCATCACGAAGCGTCCCGCGAGAACCGCGCCCCGCAGACCAGCGAGCCTTCTCACCACTACTTCTGCCTATCGGCTTATCGATAACCCCCCTCTCATCTTTCATGCGACCATTTACAAAAGTGTGATATGTCTTCAATACTTTTCGGGCACGAATCTGACCTTGAAGATAGTCAAAAGATTCTTGATTTTTTGCAATAAAAATAATTCCTGATGTTTCTTTATCGAGACGGTGCGCAATACCATATCGAAGGCCAAATTTTTGATTTCCAAACTTAAAAATACCACCAACACCCTTAAGTTTTGGATAATGCTCTCCTGCCCAGTCTGCAAGAGTCTTTTCTGTCTCTCGACTATCAGTATGTGTCTTTACACCCGCGGGCTTGTTGACCGCTACGTAATTTTCATCTTCATATACAACAGGAATATCCATATAGACCATATACTAACTGAAACGCTTGATAAATCAAAGATTGCAGGCTATTGTTACTCTGTTCAATTTAATAATGCGCGATTAGCTCAGTTGGTAGAGCAGCTCATTTACACTGAGAAGGTCGGGGGTTCAAGTCCCTCATCGCGCACAGAAAAAAATCCCGCAAGGGATTTTTTTGCAATGAGGCGCAGAGTTTTTAAAAAAACGCGTTGCGCTAGCATGAAGCCCGATTGAGATATTTTATGAGCTCTGCGAAATAAAACATCTAATTGGGGTACTGAAACTGTAAGTTTCAAGTCCCTCATCGCGCACCAAAACAGCAAGCTCCAATGCTATACATCGGAGCTTTTTGTCTAATCACAAGCCCTGGAAACATCGCGGGCTTTTTTATTTCCAATTTTTATGTAGAATTGCCCTATATCCCCCGGTAGTTCAATGGATAGAACTGCGGACTTCTAAGCCGTCAATGCAAGTTCGATTCTTGCCCGGGGGACAAATTAAAAAACTGTAGATCACCTTATATAACAAAATGATCGAGTAATACTTTCTTCCAACCAACAATTGTTCTGAACAACTCTCTTGAATTAACAACTATCGAACACGTACCATTATAAAGTTTGTTTCTTCTTTGTTTAAGTGAGGTTTTCTTGATATAAGTCTTGTAAAATTGATTTATCGGAATATTAGTAATATTTGACCAGCAAACTTCAGCATTTTTATTAGTAAATAAAGTATGTATCTGGAGAGCTATTCTAAATTTTTTCTCAGGCACCTTATATACCTCTCTAAACCACTCCATCATAAATAAGATCATTTTCTTATCAGAGCTTGTGAACGTAACTCTTTCTTGCATATTTTTGTCACCTTCAGCCCAGTACAATGCGAGCCATATAAGAAACAAAGGATCTCTTACTGCATGTGCATACCCAGATTTTGCTCGTTCAATAACTTCTTTTGTTCTTTGAATTCTTTGATCTTTTTTTATTTGCGCTGCTATTTGTCGGGATTTATCCCTACCTACAAATAGAATATTTTTTGGATTTGCGTTAACTCGATATCCCGGAGCCACAAACTTAGCGTGCCTTTCGAAACATTAATCTTTTTACGAATCTCGTTATAACTAACACCTTCTTTTCTTAAAGAGATCGCAAGATTTTTTTGATCTAATTTCACTACTTCAACATGGATCAATATACTACATGGTACAACTAGCGAGGTTCTATACTTATATCGAAGGATCACTCACACTCACTCCCCCGCCCAAAACAGTTTGGAGTTTTTGCTTTTTTGTTTCTATCAAAAGAAAACTTTTTTCTACAGAATTTTTATCAATAGTTTTTACCATAACTTCTTCTGTAGAAGGAAGCATGAATTTCCCCGAGATAATCTGCCTAAAAATATACACATTGTATAAAACAATAACTACCAAAAGAACTCCTGAAGCCACAAGAACTATAAGCCAGTCACGATAAGGTGTTAGGGTGACTTTCTTGGTTCTGTTTTTTTTAAATATGTTTTTGAACATTTATTTATGCTTAAGAACGGTAAATTCAAAGTCTCCCTGCCATGCAGCAACCTTTATTTGTGTAGAAGCACCCGAAACAGGGAGAGTGTCTGAGCCTCTAAGCATCTGTCCGGAAGTATTTTTCTTTACATCAGCATATCCGAGACGAACCCCGTAAGGCATATCTTCAAGTGCGGTCAGAAAACGATACACACCACCCCAACTACCTTGTACCGCAACCTTAAAATGCAACTCCCCTTTCTGTGGAAAAAATTCTGAGTCTTTTTCCTGCACATCCTGTATGACAATCTCCACTCCTAAGTCTTTTGCAATTCCTTCCAAGTACTCTATAAAATCGACGACCCCCTCAGCGCTTACAAAATAACCTTCAATCGCCGCAATTTCCTTTTCCGATTCTACAATTACCTTTCGAATCGAATCTGTTGCTACTGCCTGTTTTGCCTTCACCTCAAGATCAAGTGATGCATCAGCCACTGTTACATTCTTTTGTTTAATAACCGAGAAGAGCACAAAGTATCCGGCAACGAGAGCACTCGTTGTAAGAACAAGAATAAAAGCTAAGTTTTTAAAAAATGTTTTTTTCATTGTTTTTGCGCTTCACTAAGCTCAAGTGAGAACTCAATATTTTTGTCTTTCGCAAAGTTGGAAACTGGGACATTAACCTTCGTAAAGATCTCTATATTTTCCAATGACCGAGCAAAAGAAAGCAAGCCATCTCGAGTTTCAGCAATACCCACAATCGCAACCTGAAGCGGCTCGTCTTTGGTTTTTTTATACACCAAGCTTTTAATGGTGATACTTGAAGTTTTATTCTCAATTATTTTTGAGAATACATCGTGAGCTAAAACCTTCGTCGCACCCGTAATAATTATACTTGTATTAGTTTTAAGATTGACTAAAGACTGATTCAGGTCGGTCATATCTTCTTTGTGCATTTCGGCTTTCGCACGCTCGTCAACCGATATCTCCTTTTCTTTTTCTGACGAAATAATATATGCCGGAAAAAGTGTTATCAGAGCCGCCGTACCAAGCAAAACAAACGAAGTAAGAACAACCACCCACCTTCTTCGGGCGTACTCTTTTCTCAATTCTTTTTGATGCTCTTGTGGAAGTAGATTGAACATATTTTATTCAGGCAAAGCAAGACCAATAGCTGCGGCATACTTGAGTGAGGAATCCTTGTTGCCATTTCCATTAATGAGCGGAATATCAGGAATGAATTCATCAAATGAAAATGCATTAGTCCACACATTAGCGAGAGTTACAGGAACTTTCGAAGAAGAGGATACGGGACCGATACACAGACCGAGCTCTGGATGATCTCCGCACATAATTATTTTACTAATATGCTTTCCAAGTTCTCCTTGCTTATCCTCATGAGTGTGCCAGTACGAAAATAATTTCTGAATTTCATTAGCAACTTCTTGCATCCACAAAGCATCACAGGATGCACCCTTCTCAAGAGCAGCTTTGTCTGCAAACGAAGCTGTAAGCTCGAGACCTCTCATGGTTGTTTCCTTACTCAAGATAAATGTTGATGCAAAATGAACGACATTTGAACTGATCACATACAGACTTGTTTTTTCGAGCCCAAGGTTAACCACCAAATATGTATTTTTATCTCCCTGCTTTATTACAGACCGCGCAACTGCCTGAGATTCAACCTCAAAGGATACCGGTGTGAGCCCTGCACTCTCAAGCACCTCGATGTACGTAGAAACTACTTTAATTGGAAGCACTGAAACAATAACATCAGTGTGATTCGCCGCTTCATTATTTTTATGTTTTTGAATAACCGAATAATCGAAAACGGCATTAGAAACCGAAAGAGGAACATTCTCTTCAATTTTAAACTCAACACTATCTCTCATGCTGTCCTCAGCTGTGTCTGGGATTTCTGTTTTGAATAAATACGCCTTTTCTTCAGGAAGTGCCGCACGAATAAAATTTAAATCATGCTCAACTTTAAAAGCGCGCACGATCTTTGTAAGCTCCTCAATATTATGAACATATCCACCACTTATCATGCCGGGAGGTATTACCTTCTCAGCGAATGCCTTGAGGTGAATCTTGCCGTTACTTCCACGCAAATCAACAAACCGCAATGCGGAGTCTGAAATTGAAAGCCCTACCGGCGCCATCTGCAGAAAGCGTGGTGGTGGAAAAAGATCAAAAATACTTTTCGACATTACTATTCATTATACAGTCGCCACGCCTAAAGACCTGTGGTTAATCCACTGTTTTTCTGCCTCTCAATAAAGCTTTGTAGTATGAGCGCCGCTGAAGAAGCGTCTAAAAGATCATGTTTACCTTGGAGTTTTTCTGCATGAACTGAGGTCATAAACTCAGGTTCAAAAGAGATTGGAAGATCAGTCTTAGTTTTGAGCTCTTTTATGAATATATTAATCTGTACCATGATCGGATTATCATTCCCGTGATAATCTTTCGATTCCCCTATTACGACATGGGTGATATTTTGAAGTTTTATCTCCTCTACAATATCCTCCACAATGTTTTTAGAATTGAGAAGTACTTTATATGGAAGCGCGAACACATTGCTTTCATCTGAAAAAGCGAGTCCGATGCGTTTCGATCCAAAATCTATTCCCATATACTTCATCCTGCCATCTTAGCAGATCATCTTCATTTTCTTGCAGTTGCCTCTTCTTTTGGTATGATGTTTGAACATATGGAAACATTGTCTGCTGACACGATCCTCATCTTGGTTAGTATCTATATTTTCTGGATATTGCCTTGGAAAGGAGTTGCTCTCTGGAAAGCGGCACAACTTTCCCATATGCGTTGGTTTATTGCACTTCTTGTGCTTAATACGTTCGGAATTCTAGAGATTATCTATATCTTTTTTGTCGCTCGAAAATATAAAGTGGAAGTGAAAGAAGAAGTGATTGAGCAAAAATAAAGTCATTACAAATTGACGACATTGCGGAGGAGTGCCTGAGTGGTTGAAAGGAACAGTCTTGAAAACTGTCGTATCCGAAAGGGTACCGTGAGTTCGAATCTCACCTCCTCCGCAATGTTGTTAATGTCTCACTTTCTCTATGTTGTTTTTAGTTAAAACTTTCCTTTGGCAGTATAAAGACTTGTACCTTGATTAGCCTCAACCTTTCATAAACATAAGGAGCGTTCTTTGATACCACCATCTAGCGAAAGCGATACACCAAAAACCGACCCCATGTACACTGCATGTACCGAGGGATATATCATTGCTGTGGTTTACAAACAATATTCCAGGCGAATGGGAGCTACCACAGCCCCGAGTATTTTTATTGGATTCCGTTGCAACAAATACGGTTTGAGGTATCCATTTCCTCCCGGAAAAGTAGGGCTCGTACTCGAACTTCTCGATAAAGCCATCGAGCAAGACAGGAAGGGGCGCGAGTGGGAATGGAGAGAGATGTCCGGCCTTAATGGACCTCAGGAACCTATAGCGGTACACGAAGTCAATCTTGGACCAAAAGAATACTTGGGCCAGGATGGAAAAGTTCACAAGCAGTAGCGTTCCAAACTTTCATTCGATTCTAAGTAACCGCGAGTATTACTCGCAGTTTTTTTATTACAAAATTAAAAATCCTAAGCAATTAGGATTTTCTTAACATGTGTCCTCCCGGTAGGAAGTTCAAAACTTACAGTTTCAGTACCCTGATTGGACTCGCTTTGCTCGCGCTCAATCAGGCTTCAATTCCTACACGAAGACATTCGCTACGCTCTTGTCCTCCCGGTAGGAATCGAACCTACATTACAGGCTCCGCAAGCTTGCGTCCTATCCATTGAACGACGGGAGGATAAAGAGAGTCTAAAACTAAAATCAAGAAATGTAAAATGAGTCCTTGAAGGAAACCAGTCAAAAATTTATCATGACTTCGTCATAATAAATCTTCCGGCATGAATTTTGTCATACGAAATTAGTCTCGAATTTCATACAGTTTGCGCTGTATGAAATCTCTCGACATGAATTTCGCTGATAAGCGAAATTCAAAATCCCAAATATTCCATAAGGTGCTGAAAAAGCGGTTCATGAATCTCTTCTTCTTTGTTTTTTGTCAGAAGAAAATCTCGGAGCTCTTCGAGATGCATCTCTTCTGGAACAGAGATCGACACAAGAGGAGCGATAAGTTTTTTAGGCTTAAATAAAAGATGTGCACCTTTGGCATAGAGAGCGATCCAAAATGATCCAATTTCACTATAAGGATAGAGGTACTTCCCCACTCGAATCCCATACTCTGATACTTCTATTGTCATAAGACTAGGCTTTCTTCCTGCATAGAGAAGAAGACTGAAAGTTGCCAACACAATGACCAGAGCAAATAGTACATTTCCTAAAAGGACTGACGTTACCGTAGCGGCTAACGCAATAATAGAAACCGCCCAGTACCAATCAGCACTTTTTACTCTGTGCGAATATTCTGGTGCTTCCCAACTAAAAAGAGGTTCTTCGTGCATGAAGAAATAGTAACACGCCCAGCACTACTTTAAATAAAAATATTCGGTGGAAAATTACGATAAAAAAACCACTTCGCGAGAAGTGGTTTTTTTGGATATTAAAAAGTGGTAACAATTTAAGCGATAGCTTTTATTGTGGCTGAAAGTCGAGATTTCTTTCGAGCGGCAGTATTCTTTTTGATCAAACCTGATTTCACCGCCTTATCGAGTGCTTTGTACACGAGTGAAAGTGAGTTTGTAGCTTCATGCTTATTCTTATCTGCAATGAACTTTTTAAGGTTCTTCATAGCAAGAGTAACCTTATCCTTTCGGCGTAGATTGAAGATACGTCGGCGAGCGCTGACGCGTAAAGCTTTCTTTGCTGACCTGATTATTGGCATGGCGAAGATATTAACACAAGGCTTTTCAAAGAGCAATATGTCGCAATCGCGTAATAGCTTGCTACCTCCTGAAAACCCTGTTTCCAAGCAGTACTTTTAAACCTCACTCAAAGCAAAACCACAAGATTACCCTCTCTTATCTCACGAGGTATACTTAACCTTATGATTGCTCACATAACAGGTACAGTGATTCGGATCGGCGAGCGCTTTGTGGTACTTCAAAACAATAGTCTTGGCTACAAAGTTTTTGTCTCTGAAAACGTCTGCCTGTCTTCAAAAATTGACGCGCAATGCTCATTTTGGACACATACTGTTGTACGCGAAGATGCTTACGATCTTTTTGGATTTAGAACCGAAGAGGAACTCTCTTTCTTTGAGCTTTTAATCTCCATTTCCGGCATCGGCCCAAAAACTGCTCTAGGAATACTCAACATGAGTTCACTTGATAATCTAACTGAAGCAATTTCTTCGGGTGAAACCGCTCATCTTGTGAAGGTGTCTGGCATCGGCAAAAAAACTGCAGAAAAAATTGTTTTAGAACTGCGAGATAAGTTTAAAGAAAAAGGAAAAACCGGAACAAGTCTCAAAGACGAAGTTGAGGCTCTTGAAGCGCTGAAGTTCCTCGGCTATTCACACAAAGACGCACGAGAAGCGCTTGAGGCATTACCAAAAGATATTCACGGAACAAGCGCTCGAGTAAAGCACGCCCTGAAGGCTCTCGGTGTAAACATCAAACAATGATTACATTCATCAAAAAATTAATACCGAGAGACATGCGTAAAAAACTTACGCCTACTTACCATTATCTTCTCGCCCTTTTCTGCGCAATCCTCTACGGCTTCCCTTCTCGAAAAATTAAAATAGTCGCAATCACAGGTAACCAAGGAAAAACCAGTACCGCAGAACTCGTGAATGCACTTCTTGAAGAAGCTGGCTTTAAAACTGCGCTCGCTGGAACTTTACGCTTTAAAATCGATAAAGACTCGAAGCGAAATCTCTACAAAATGACCATGCCGGGGAGACTTTTTCTCAATAAATTCCTTCGTAAGGCTGTACGTGCCGGCTGTGAGTGGGCCGTGCTTGAAATGACCTCCGAGGGTGCCAAACAGTTTCGTCATAAGTTCATTTCACTCGATGCGCTTATTTTCACCAACCTTTCACCTGAACATATCGAGTCTCATGGCTCATATGAAAATTATGTAGCGGCAAAACTTCAAATTGCTAAAGCACTTGAAAGTTCAAGTAAGAAAAGAAAAGTGCTTGTGGTAAATCGTGACGACAAAGAATCAAAAAAGTTTCTCCAGATAAAAATTAAAGAAAAGTATGCATTTTCACGAGAAGATGCCACTCCCTATCAAGAACGAGATCTTGGTATTCTTTTCACGGTAGAAAATACTGCGATTCAATCACGATTACATGGAGAATTTAATCTCTACAATATGCTCGCAGCAATCGCTTTTGCAAAGACTCAACATATTGAAATGAGTACCGTGAAATCTGCTATTGAAAACTTCAAAGGAATCTTGGGACGCCGCCAAATTGTTGCATCTGAGCCTTTTGAGGTTGTGATTGACTACGCTCACACAATCGATTCGCTTGAGCAACTCTACAAGTCATTTCGCGACAAAGCTCTTGTCTGCGTCTTAGGAAACGCAGGTGGTGGCCGCGATACATGGAAACGCCCCGGCATGGGAAAAGTTGCTGACAGCTACTGCGAACATATTATCCTAACCAACGAAGATCCCTACGACGAGAATCCTCAGAAAATTATTTCTGATGTAGCCGAAGGTGTAAAAAGACATACACCAGAAATTATACTCGACCGCCGCGAAGCAATTAAACAAGCTTATAAAAAAGTTATTGAAATCAAACAAGAATTCCCTGGCAAAAAAGTTTCTGTGGTTATTTCCGGAAAAGGAACTGATCCATACATCATGGGACCAAACGGAAGCAAGATTGAGTGGGATGATGCCACTGTAGCCCTTGAAGAACTCCAGAAGATACAAAATTAAAAATTGAAATAAAAAACGTACCTCACTGATCAAGCAAGACACGCTAGATAAGGGATCAGGAGCGATTAACTGCGGTACCGTCGGGTGACTTCAGGGGATCTTGATCAAGATTACCCCCTTTATTCAAATTGCAACATAACCCTTGAGTGCGGTCGGTTTCCTAATACTCTACCTATTTTAAAATATAGAACATGTATTATTTCTGTCAAACAAATTTTGGGGTACAAATTTCTGCTTTTTTTACTTTTTTAAAACCCTAGAGTTTTGACACTGAATAGAGTATTGTTCAGCTACTATTTTTAATTTGCTAGAAGCTACCTTGCCCGAACTACCCGAAGTACACACCACCGCAACAAAACTTAATGGCCTTATTTCAGGCCTTACTATTTCCGATACTTGGACTGATTACTATTCACCTCTTTATGAAGGAAAACAGCAGATTAAAAACAAAAAGTATTTTGACCAATTCAAAAAAGATGTCGCTGGGGTAAAAGTTCTAAATGTTACCCGCCGAGCGAAAAATGTTTTGATTAATCTCGAAAATAATAAAACTATTTTGGTCCACATGAAAATGACCGGACACCTACTTTTCGGCACATACAAAAAGAATGACAAATTTCCCGCCAACAATCACCTTCGACTCAAGTCCATGGCAGGCAGGCAAATATCAAATTCCAAACTAAAAGAATCGTGGCAAAAAGAAACTTGGGTTCCCAATGAAAAAGAAGATTCACCGCTGTGGGATTCATACAACAGATTTATTCACCTTGTATTTTCTTTTTCAAATAACAAGCATTTGATTCTTTCTGATGTGCGCAAGTTTGCAAAAATTGTCGTAGAAGACACTGATAGACTTTTTAAGTCTGAACATTTGGGTAAGCTAGGTCCCGAACCACTCGAGAAAGACTTCACTTTCCAGATTTTCAAAGAAAGACTTTCCAAAAGAATAAACTGGCCTACAAAGCTCGCTTTAATGAATCAAGAACTCATCGCAGGCATTGGCAATATCTATTCAGATGAGATGCTCTGGCGCGCAGGAATACATCCCTTAGAAAAAGTAGAAAGTATCACACCTAAAAAACTTACCCTGCTTTTTACAGCACTTAAAGAAACACTCGCAAAAGGTATTGATTTGGGAGGAGACTCCACATCTGACTACCGTCAACCAAACGGTGAACGCGGAGAGTTTCAAGAACGCCACCTCGCCTATCAACGTAAAAATGTGGAGTGTTTGAAGCGGGGCTGCAATGGTATAATGAAAAGAATTCTGGCGGGTAGCAGAAGCGCACACTTTTGTGAAAAGCATCAAAAATTAAACATATGAAAAATGACTTTTTATTAATGATAGGAGTGGTAGGTCTTGCTATTTTTCTTGCTATTTCAAATGCAACAAACGATCGCACCACCTCAAATAAAAGTGCAACATCAACACCTCGCACCACTTCAAATAAAAGTGCAACATCAACACCTCGCACCACTTCAACGAGCCAGACTCAAAACAAAAAACCCTTAACAGAAAACCAAATCAAGAGTGAGATTAGAAAAGTTGAACGTAGCGTTAAAGAAATCAAAAAAAATATTCAAACTCTAGAAGAAAACAAAAATGCTTCGGTATACAAAGACCAGATAACCATGCAAATTTCGGGCAAAGGATCAAAAGATCCCATACAAGAATACGTAATACTCACTGCGTCAACAAAAAATAAGACACCTATTAAAGTAACCGGCTTCGAACTTAGAAGTCTCTCGACAAACAGAAGTGTCACAATAGGAAAAGCATTCCGTATTTATTTTGCTGAAACCAGCAATGCACTTGAAGATGTTTATCTCAAACCAGGTGAAAAGGCTTACATAGTAACAGGAGTGTCTCCTATGCGAATGAGCTTTCAAATAAACAAGTGCTCGGGCTATCATTCACAGTTTTATTCTTTTGCTCCTTCTCTCCCTCGACAATGTCCTCGAGCAGAAGATGAAAAAAACAACATTCCAACCTCACCTGCAAATGATACGTGTTTTGATTTTATAGAAAGATTTCCTCAGTGCAAGATGCAGACCAGCGCGCTTCCAGAAACATTCGGAGCTGAATGCCGCGCATTCATATTGGATGTTATGAACTACAAATCTTGTGTCACTATTCACAAAAATGATGCCGATTTTTATTCAAAGCAATGGCGAGTATATTTGGGACGAGATGAAGCTTTGTGGAAGACAAGTCGCGAAGCCGTTATCCTCCTCGACGCCGCTCGCAAAACAGTTGATACGGTTACCTTTAATTAGGAAGGATTCGAAATAGTGCGATACCAAGAGCAACCCCCACATTGAGAGATTCTTTCTTACCATTCATTGGTATCTGAACGACTGTGTCTACCTTTGAAAGAATTGTCTTCGAAATTCCTGTAACTTCATTTCCAACCATTAGAGCTAGAGGAAAAATAGTTTTAACATTTCTGTAATCTATCGCTTTTTCATCTTGCTCAAGAGCAATGACCTGAACTCTCTTTTTTTTTAATGACTCGATACACTTCTGCACATTCATTATCTTTTCCCAAGGAACTGTTTTTTCCGCACCTAAAGAAACTTTTGCAAAATCTTTGCGTGGGCGATTGAACCGATCGAGAGGTGTTGGTGTGTAGCCCGTGAGAAAAATTTTAGAAACTCCTGCCGCGTCTGCAGTACGAAAAATCGAGCCCGCATTGTGAACACTGCGGATATTATGGAGGACAAGAAATATATTCTTCATAGATATAAAACTTAAGGCTGTTTAGATTTTCTTGACGCTTGTGATGTGTCGTCACAAGTATTTTTCCTGACGGAAAAATCTCGCGACCCCAGCTCGCGATTTTTGCCTCGAGCAAAGCTCAAACAAAAATATCGCTGCGCTTCGGACAAGCTAAAAATCTAAAGCAGTTTAGATTTTCTTGACGCTTGTCCGCCCAGTAGGAATCGAACCTACGACCTTC
>CAYZPE010000003.1:0-1685 GCA_964480575.1 uncultured Candidatus Saccharibacteria bacterium | reverse complement strand
GTATCAATAGTTTGACAATACCAACTGTAGGCAGGCCGAGCAGTCGGCCCTCTCTGGGTGGCCACTCCGTTCGTTTTACTCACTTCGTGTCCGCCCAGTAGGAATCGAACCTACGACCTTCTCCTTAAAAGGGAGCTGCTCTACCGACTGAGCTATGGGCGGATAGTAAAGAAAATATACCAGAAAAGAACAAAAAGTCTATTTTAGAGAGTTAAAAGGAGTTTTTCGAGACCCAACACAAAGTCTATCTTCCCCTGCCGTGCCTCATGATAGACAGTTATCATGCGTGAAGAAACGGCACAAAGATCTTCTTTTGAATAATATTTGAGTGACTCTTTAGCTTTACGAAATACAAAAGGATTGAGCCCTGCTTCACTCGCGTCTTTTGATTCTGCCGCAATAATCATATTTTTTATCTGCCAAAACAAAAGACCGTGAATCTCCTCTGGCTCCTTACCTTGATCGATCGCTTCCCTATACAAAACCCACAACCTTTTTTTGTCTCGTGAGCCAAGCGCGTCCGTCATGCGAAAATCTCTCTTCTCTTCTTTTTCTACCACTCCAAACTCTTGAATTTTTTCTGCGTATTTCGTAAAAACCTTGAGAGTTTTTACATCAAGCTTCGCCGCAACAACGATACAAATATGGGGAGACTCTTTTATCTGAGGAAGACGCTCCACTAAACCCTCGAGAGATTCTTTTAAAAAAGCACGTGCATCAATACATACAATATATTTTTTCTCGAAAAGCCCCTGACTTTGGGTAAGCTCTGAAAGCTTCTCCTCTGCCCACGTCTCACTATCTAGATTAAACAGAGACGCGTCAGGTTTTTTCTGAAGTAAATTGTGCGAGAGGGCCTGCGCTTTATCATGAGCCTTTGCTGAATCTTGTCCATAAAAAACGTAGAGCATATTATTTCATATCACCCCAACTTGTACCGATTTTGGCAGTTGAAACTAAGGGCACACCTTTTGAAAGCTCGGGGGCTAAAATACCTTCCATAAGTTTCTTTATCTCAGGAACAATCTTTTCCACTTTGTCCGGCTTAATTTCAAAGATAAGTTCATCGTGCACTTGAAGCAAAAGTCGCACATCATTTCCAAGATCTTTAGTTTCTATATACTCTGAGATTTTTACCATTGCAAGTTTAATAATATCCGCTGTCGCAGTTCCTTGAATCGGCGCATTGATAGCCATTCTCTCCGCTGCGGCACGTATAAAAGGAAGTGAGGATTTAAGACCTTCAAAAAATCTCTTTCTGCCAAAAAGAGTTTCCGTGTATCCCTTTCGCCCAGCTTCAGATTTTACAGTGTTTAAATATGTTGCCAAACCTTTGAATGTTTCAAAGTAATCATTCATAAATTTCTGCGCTTCATCCCTTGTGGTTCCTAAATTTGCCCGAAGTGCATTTACTCCCATGCCGTAAATAATTCCAAAGTTTATGACCTTAGCGCGACGTCTCATTTCTGCATCAACTTTTGGAGCTGGAACACCAAAGACAAAACTTGCAGTCGCTGTGTGCACGTCGCCACCTCCTTTGAAAATCTCTACCAATTTTGGATCATTTGAAAGAATTGCTGCCGCACGAAGTTCAATCTGAGAGTAATCAAACGCCGCAAGTACGAACCCTTTGTCCGCAACAAAGGCATACCGAATCGCTCGTCCTAAATCAGTTTTTATAGGGA
>CAYZPE010000002.1:20452-35359 GCA_964480575.1 uncultured Candidatus Saccharibacteria bacterium | reverse complement strand
GGCGGTCCGCATCTACATCTAAGTGTCAAAATTGATGGTGTTTCAATTGATCCAGTAACTTTTCTCAAGCTCTATTAGCTGAGCTGTTGTGATATAATAACTAAATTATGGAAAACAGATTAAAAATGTCCCCAAAGGATTTCTTTGTGCATGTGGGAACTATTGTTCTTCTCTACGCACTCATTATCAGCTTTCTCAATCTTGCATTTAACCTTATTGACGCAATCTTTCCGGCCTTCGATGTCTATTATTACACTTCAATAAGTTGGCCAACTGCCATGCTTATTGTTCTTTTTCCACTCTTTATATTTCTATCTTCTCTTGCAGTACGAGAATATGAGTTATACCCAGAAAAGAAAAATTTAGGTATCCGAAGATGGCTTGTATACCTCACGCTTTTTGTTGCAGGAGCAGTTATTGCAGGTGATCTCGTCACTGTTCTCTACAGATTTTTGAATGGTGATACTCTCACAGCAAGCTTCCTTCTCAAAGCTCTTGTGGTACTTATCACAACTGGGGCAGTATTTAGTTATTACATTGCTGAAATTCGTGACACCCTTACGCTTCGACGCAGAAAAATAGATGCAGTAATTAGTGCAGTTGTAATTATTGCAGTAATCATTGCAGGATTTGCAGTGATTGGTTCACCTCGTACTCAAAGGCTCATGAAAATTGATGCTCAGAGAGTTTCAAGTCTTCAAGAAATTCAATACCAAGTTGCAAATCACTGGCAGAGAAAGGGTGCACTTCCAAGTTCACTAAGCGACCTGACAGATTCATTTTCTGGATACACAGCGCCTCAAGATCCAGAAACAGGTAAGCCATACACTTACCAAAAAGTATCTGCACTGACATTTAAACTATGTGCTGACTTTGCACTTGTAAGTAGAGAAATAGGAAATGGATACGACAGATCAATGGCATACCCAGCTTACGGTGGATTTGAGAGTGAAAACTGGAAACATGAAGCAGGAAATCAGTGTTTTGAAAGAACTATAGATCCTGATAACTTTCCTCCGACAAAAATATAACTTCTCAAACAAAAAACAGTCTTTGCTAAGACTGTTTTTTGTTTGTATGATTTGTAGATTAGTTTATGAAAAAATACGACCATAAAAAAATAGAATCTAAATGGCAGAAATTTTGGGCTGAAAATAAAATTTTTTCAGCCCATGATAAATCAGATGCAGAGAAAAAATTTATTCTGATTGAATTTCCATATCCATCAGGTACTGGACTTCACATGGGTCACATGCGTCCATTTATTGCTGGCGACGTTGTTTCAAAATACTGGAAGCTTAAAGGAAAGAATGTAATGTACCCAGTTGGTTGGGATGCTTTTGGATTACCTGCCGAAAATTTTGCTATAAAAAATAAAGTTCACCCTGAGGTTTCAACAAAGAAAAATATTGCAAATGCAAAAAAACAACTTCTTTCGTGGGGAACAGGTTTTGATTGGGATAGAGAAATAAATACCACTGATCCTGAGTATTACCGTTGGACACAATGGTTGTTTTTGCAATTCTTAAAAAAAGGTCTTGCATACGAAGCAACTGGTCTTATTAACTGGTGTCCAAAAGACAAAACCGGTCTTGCTAATGAGGAAGTAATTGATGGAAAGTGCGAGCGATGTGGTACTGTCGTAGAAAAGAAAGAGTTAAGACAGTGGTATTTAAAGATTACAGACTACGCAGAGAAGCTCTTGGAAGGTCTCAAAGCGCTTCCAGAATGGCCTTTAGCTGTGAAGACACAGCAGGAAAATTGGATAGGACGAAGCGAAGGAGCTGAATTTGAATTCAAACTCACAGCTAAAAATTTACAACTTGGAGCTATTAGGGTATTTACAACACGACCAGACACTTTGTTTGGTGTTACGTACGTCGTGCTTTCACCTGAAAGTAACTATGTGCAATCCCTGAAAGACAAAATTTTAAATTGGTCTGAGATAGAAACATATATTGAAGATACGAAAAATAAAACAGAAATTGAACGAACCGCGGAAGGAAAAGAAAAGACAGGTATTGAGCTTAAAGGTATTAAGGCAGTGAATCCTGTACATGGTGAAGAAGTTTCGGTTTTTGTTGCTGATTATGTTCTAGCGCATTACGGAACAGGAGCTGTGATGGCAGTACCTGCACATGATGGGCGAGATTTTGAATTTGCTAAAAAATACAACTTGCCGATAAAAGAAGTTGTATCCGGTGGCGACAGTGCAAAGGCTTTTACAGCTGATGGTGAGCTTTTAAATTCAGGAGAATATACTGGTTTAAAATCAGATGAAGCTCGGCAAAAAATCACTGAAAAATTTGGACAGAAAAAAGTCACTTACAAGCTTCGTGATTGGGTATTTTCTCGCCAGAGATATTGGGGTGAACCTATTCCCATCATCCACTGTCGTGGATGTTGGGAAATTTCAAATCACAAATCACAAATTACAAATAAAAAAGAAGGAATTGATTATGTTGTAGTTGACGGATCGGAACATATGATCGTTCCAGTTCCAGAAAAAGATTTACCCGTGAAGCTTCCCAAGGTCAAGGAGTACGAACCAACAGGAACAGGAGATTCACCTCTAGCAGCAATCGAAAAGTGGGTGAAGGTGAAGTGTTCAGAGTGTGGTGGAGATGCTCGCAGAGAGACAAATACAATGCCTCAATGGGCAGGTAGTTCATGGTACTGGCTTCGTTATACTGATCCAAAAAATACTACGAATTTTTCTTCACAGGAAAGTCAGAAGGTGTGGACTCCTGTTGATATTTATTTTGGTGGTATGGAACATACAACCCTTCATCTTCTGTATTCTCGATTTTGGAATTTGTTTCTGTACGACCAAGGTCTGGTACTAGAAAAAGAACCTTTTACAAAACGTGTTCCTCACGGCATGATTTTGGGACCTGATGGAGAAAAAATGAGTAAGAGTAGGGGGAATGTTGTGAACCCTGATGATTTTGTGACAGATTTTGGTGCGGACACGACTCGTCTTTATATGATGTTTTTGGGACCTCACGAAAATCGTGTTGCATGGAATTCCGATGCCATTATTGGTACTCGTCGATTTTTGGAAAAAGTGTGGCGAATTCAAGAAAAAGTTAATGAGAAAAAGACAGTGAGTGAGAGTAAAGAGCTTGAAATACTTCTTCATAAAACAATAAAAAAAGTTGGAGAAGATATTGAAAGCTTCAGATTTAATACTGCAATTTCATCACTCATGATTTTAGTGAATGAGATTGAAAAAGTGGAGGTAATCTCACAAGAAACTTTCGGAAGTATCCTCAAGCTTCTTTCACCGTTTGCGCCTCATATGACAGATGAGCTTTGGGCTGATTTAGGCAATAAAGAAAGCCTTTATCTTGAGTCTTGGCCATCATATGATGAGTCAAAACTTGTCTCAGAAACTGTCTCGATTGTAGTGCAGATTGCGGGCAAAGTGAGAGCTCATGTTGTGGTAGGAAGAGATGTGACAGAAGAGGTGGTTTTACCTCTTGTAAAAGATCTACCTGAAGCAAAAAAATGGTTAGATGGTAAGGAAATCAAGCGTGTGGTTTTTGTTAAAAACAAGCTTATCAGCTTTGTTCTATAGAGTATGCGCTTGTATTTGACTTTTTCCTGCACTATGATAGAAATAGCTTACATTAAAAGACAACGTAATTATAAGTATGGCAAAAAGTGAATCAATTACATTTAAACCAAAGCAGGTAACAAAGCATCTGCTCTCTGTGCTTCCTGAAAGGGCACGGGATGTTGTTATGGGTCGTTTCGGTTTGGGCAACGAGCCTAAAAAAATGACCCTCGAAGCAATCGGCAAAAAGTATGGTATCACTCGCGAGCGTGTTCGTCAGATTGAAAATTATTCTCTCGGTAATATTCGAAAGTCAAAAGAGTACGCAAAGGAGCAAAAAGTTTTCGATGAGATGAAGGCATTCATTATTTCACTTGGAGGCATGATAGGAGAACATGATCTTCTTGATCATGTTTCGAAGGATCACAGTACTCAAAACCATGTGCATTTCCTACTTGTTGTTGGAGATGAATTCAAAAAACATAAAGAGGATGAGGAGTTTAAACACCGATGGCATATCGATGAAAAGCTTTCAGATCAGATCCACAATTCTCTCCGTGGCCTTTATGGAAGTCTTTCAAATGACCAAATCATTCCAGAATCAGAGTTTGTGAAAGCGTTTCTCGAGCACCTTAAAGAAGTAAGCGAAGAATATAAGGATGATGAAGTTTTAAAGCGCTGGCTCTCACTTTCTAAGAATATTGGAAAAAATCCTCTTGGTGAATGGGGTAAATCTGAATCTCCAAATATCAAAGCAAAAGGAATTCGAGACTACGCATTTCTCGTTATTCGCCGACATGGTTCACCGATTCACTTCCGTGAAGTAGCAAAAGCTATTGAAACAGTTTTCAAAAAGAAAGCTCATGTTGCGACAACTCATAATGAATTGATCAAAGATAAAAGATTTGTGCTTGTAGGCCGAGGTCTGTACGCACTTTCTGAATGGGGTTATATGAGTGGAGTAGTGAAGGATGTGATCAAGAAGATTCTTGATAAGAATGGACCACTCACAAAAGAAGACGTAATTAATAAGGTGCTTAAAGAGAGATATGTTAAAGAAAATACGATTCTCGTAAATCTCCAGAATCCGAAATTCTTCAAAAAAGATAGTCAAGGAAAGTATTCGATAGCTTAAAGAAAAAACAACCCCCGCTACGTGGGGGTTGTTTTTTTGTATCTGTGTAAACTTCTCTTAATGTATGTTTTGTTTTCGTGATATTATTTACCCATATGCTTCAGACAGTTATAGATTTTCTAGCGGGTTATTTCGGTGAACCACTTTGGGGAAATATTCTCACAGCTTTTCGGTTTGTAGCCTACTCGCTGTATGTTTTTCTCCCGCTCGTTTTCAGTGTCGCACTTCTTAAGATTTGGATTAAATATATTCGAATGCGTTTTATTCACAAAGAGGGAAGTATATTGCTTGAAGTAAAAATTCCAAAAGAGATGAATAAATCCCCAGCTGCGATGGAGGTTTTTCTTTCGCATCTTCATTCAGTTAGTAGACCTTCCTATCTTGAAGCTTTTCTTGAAGGTAAGATTCGTCCGTGGTTTTCCCTTGAGATAGTTTCTGTTGAAGGCAATGTAAGCTTTTTTGTATGGTGCTCTGTAAAATTACGTGGCCTAATTGAGGCTCAGCTTTACGCTCAATTTCCTAATATTGAAGTGCATGAAGTTCCCGACTATGCAGCGCAGGTCCCTTTTAATCCAATCAAATATCAGTATATGGGTGTACAGTGGAAACTTACAAAGGCTGATGCGTATCCTATAAAGACATATATAGATTATGGTCTCGATAAAGATCCTAAAGAAGAATTTAAAATTGATCCCATCACATCAACTTTGGAGTATTTGGGTGCTTTAAAAAAAGGTGAACAGGCATGGATACAAATTCTTATTCGAGGTCATCGTGATGAAGATCTAAAAGATTTAGTTTTGTTTCCTAAGTCAGATTGGAAACCCGGTGTTAAAGAACAGATAAAGAAAATAGCCAAGGAATCACTCTTAGGTGAACCTACAGATAAAGAGGCTGGAACTGTGCTCAAGCTTACTCGTGGACAGCAGGATACAATTGCAGCATTGGAGCGCAGTTTGAATAAATTTCCTTTCGATTCAATGATCCGTGGTTTTTACATAGCAAAAAATGAAGTATTTAATAGTGCAAATATTGGAGGACTTATCGGCACCTTCAAACAGTATGGCTCAGGAGAATTGAATGGTTTTAAACCTGGCTTTTCAACTAAGGTTGATTATCCATGGCAAGATATTCGAGGTAAGAGAGTAGTAAAATGGAAGAAACAACTTTTTGATGCGTACAAGCGTCGCTCATTCTTTTACCCTCCCTACAGAAACTTTAAAAGTAAGTCATACGTTCTCACTACAGAAGAGATTGCAACAATGTGGCATTTCCCTGGAGGAGTTGCTGGAACTCCAACATTCAATCGAGTTACTTCACGAAAGGGCGAAGCGCCTGGCAATTTGCCAATATAGAAGTTCATCATGTATTACATCACTATTTTTTTTCAGAAAATTTATTCATTTTCTATCGTTGCGTTCAGAGTGCTTAAAGAAGAGTTTGATCAAACGTGGTCTTTTCGTAAGGGGAGGATCGTGCTCGTGTGCGCAGGAGTTTTAATTCTTACTGGAACCTTACTTTACGCACTCTTTCTCCAAGCCCCCCGAAAATTTCCTGAGAATTCTCTTTTTAATGTGCCAGCTGGAGCGACACTTTCTCAGATTTCGATGAAGCTCTACAATCAGGGTTACATCATTTCACCATTCTGGTTTAAGGTTTTTGTTGTTTTGGGTTCAGGTGGAAAATCACTTCAAGCAGGAGATTATTTTTTCTCAAATCCAGAAAGCGCTCTCTCAATAGCACCTCGAATTTCGAGTGGTGTGTATGGGCTTGTGCCGGAACGTATCACCATACCTGAAGGACTCAACATTTTCCAAATTGCTGAAATTTTTAAAAAATATTTTCTTTGGTTTGATGTAGAAGAGTTTGTAGCTAATGCACCGGAAGGGTATCTTTTTCCAGACACATACTTTTTTCTTCCTAATGTGAGTGCGGATGATGTGATTCGAGCTATGACTCAAAATTTTGATCGGCACATTGTTGCTGTTACGGAAGATGTAGAAAAATTTGGAAAGCCACTTTCCGATGTGATTAAGATGGCATCAATTCTTGAAGAGGAAGCTCGAATTTTTGAAACACGTCAGATTGTTGCTGGTGTCTTATGGAAGAGACTTGATAAAGGTATGTTGCTTCAAGTAGATGCTTCTTTCTCATATGTAAATGGAAAAAACTCTTTTACATTGACGACTGCCGACCTTCAAATTGATTCACCTTACAATAGTTACAAATACAAAGGTCTTCCTCCAACTCCCATCTCAAACCCGGGTCTAGAGGCTATTCAAGCAGCTATAACGCCCGTGGAGACGCCTTACTTCTACTTTCTAACAGATAACACAGGGGTCATGCGTTACGGCGCTAGTTACGATGATCATCTCAAGAATCGTAGGCTTTATTTAAGAAAGTAGGTATCTTTTAGTTGACAGCTTTTAAAAAACACCGTTTTCTAATGGTGCAAGTATCTCCTTCTATGCTTGTGATTCTCTAAAATTTAGATTAAATTATCTAGGTAATGTCAAATCAGAAAAAAGTCTATGTTGGCATGTCTGGAGGAGTAGATTCCTCAGTTGCTGCTGCTCTTTTAAAAGAGCAGGGTTTCGATGTCACAGGTGTCTTCATTAAAGCCTGGCATCCAGAAGGTTTCCCTTGCACGTGGCGAGAAGATAGACGAGATGCGATGCGTGTCGCAGCTGTTCTGGATATTCCTTTTAAAACTCTTGATCTTGAAAAAGAATACAAACAAGAGGTCGTAGATTACATGATTTCAGAATACAAAAAAGGCAGAACACCAAACCCTGATGTTATGTGCAATAAAAGTGTGAAGTTTGGAGGTTTTCTTCAATTCGCTCTGAAGGAGGGTGCTGATTTTGTTGCGACTGGGCATTATGCCCGTCTGCGGCGGGAAATCCCAATTTCCAATTTCCAATTTCAAAATAATGATCAAAATATTAAAGACAAATTTTCAAACAAAATAGAATTATTGGAAGCAAAAGATAAAGCAAAAGATCAATCATATTTTCTGTGGACTCTTGCAAAAGAGCAGCTTAAGCATGTACTTTTTCCAATCGGTGAATATCAAAAGTCTGAAGTGAGAAAATTGGCCGAGAAATTCAATCTTCCTACGGCTGGTAAAAAAGACAGCCAAGGCCTTTGCTTTATTGGTAAGGTTGATATTAAAGATTTTCTTCGAGAATACATTTCAACTGAAAAAGGTGATGTATTAAATGAGGCAGGTGAAGTAATTGGATTTCATACAGGAGTTCATCTTTATACGACTGGTGAAAGACATGGATTCACTGTCACAAAAAAAACCACCTTAGATAAAGCCATGTATGTTGTTGCGAAGGATGTTTTGAAAAATACCATCACAGTTTCTGAAAAAAATAAGATGAATAGCAATTCTCTTGTCTTGCGCATCTCGCTTTCGGGAATCAACTGGATACAGAATCCAGAAGAAGGAAAAGTATACAATGCTCGCTTTCGATATCATCAAGAACCAGAAGACTGCACGGTCTCTTTTGGTAGCGGTCTAACCTTTGTTGAATTTAAAAAACCTCAAGATGGGATTGCGGCAGGGCAGTCTCTTGTACTCTATGATAAAGAAATATGCCTTGGTGGAGGGGTGATTGAACAGGTATAATAGCTACATGACCCAAACATTTGTTATTAAATCTGATGGAACACAAGAATTGTTTCATGCGGAGAAGCTTATTAATTCTCTAATTCATGCTGGCGCAACAGACGAGGTGGCAAAAGCTATTACCACACATATTCAAACAGAACTTCAGGAGGGAATGAGTACTAAGGAGATTTATAAACATGCCTTCTTTTTACTTCGAAAAAAATATCGAAAAGCTGCAATAAAATATTCTTTACGTGCGGCAGTAAGTGAGCTTGGCCCAACAGGTTTTCCTTTCGAGAAATTTATTGCCGAAATCTTTAAATCAAAAGGATACGAGACAAAGACAGGTGAAATTGTAATGGGTAGTTGTGTTGCTCACGAGGTTGATGTGGTTGCATGGAATGAGAACAAACTCATTATGTGTGAAGCAAAATTTCACAATCAGATTGGGTTTAAATCTGATCTCAAGGTTGCCCTCTATGTTAAGGCTCGCTTTGACGATCTTAAAGAAGCAAAGCATTACTATGGTAAAGAGCGAAATCTTGATGAAGGATGGCTTGTTACAAACACAAAATTTACTCAAACAGCAATTCACTATGCAGAATGCAAGGGTCTGAAGCTTATTGGTTGGAACTACCCTGTAAAAGGAAATCTACAAGACTTGATTGATGATACAGCTGTTCATCCGGTTACATGTCTTACAACTCTAAGTAAGCACCAAAAAGTTTCTCTTCTCTCACAAAATATTGTACTTTGCCGCCAGCTCATACCTCAGGTTGAAATTCTTAAGTCATTTGGTTTTTCAGATGCAAAAATAAATACAGTACTGCAAGAGATCGCGCTTCTTGGTCAATAAAAAACGCTCACACTCATTTAGGTGGGACATACTTTTTTGTTTCTGTATAATTCATCAGGTGAAGACTTTCAAAGAAAAAGTATTTGAGGTTGTGGTGAAGATTCCAAAAGGTAAGACCCTGACTTACAAAGAAGTTGCCAGAATTGCAGGATCTCCCAATGCATATAGGGCTGTTGGCAGTATTTTAAAAACCAATTACGACTCAAAAATTCCTTGCCATAGAGTTGTAAAATCCGATGGCTCTCTCGGTAACTACAACAGAGGAGGAAATGAGGCTAAAATGAAAATCTTGAAATCTGAAGGGGCTTTGGGTTAGAATCTAATTTCTATGGATGAAGGCTTGCGTACAAGAAAAGACCTCCTTGATCGTCTCCAGAATGAGACGAATGTTTTCGCTGATCCTAAGGTAAAAAGCGCCTTTGAGGCGATCGATCGAAATGATTTTGTCCCTAATGACTACAAGATTGAATCTTATGAAGACTACGCTCTTCCCATAGGCTTTGGTCAGAGTATTTCTCAGCCGACAACGGTTGCTTTTATGCTTGAGCTTTTGAATGTCGAAGAGGGTAACAAAATCCTTGATGTGGGTTCAGGTTCAGCTTTTACCACAGCGCTTCTTGCACATATGACGGGTGAAAAGGGTAATGTGCTGGGTATTGAAATCATTCCAGAGCTTGCGGATCAGGGCAGAAAAAATATTGCGCCTTATCAGTTTAAACAAGCACGAATTGAAAATGTTCCAAAAAATAATGGATTTGAAAAGAAGGACAGCTTCGATAGAATTCTGGTAAATGCTTCAGCAGAAGAGCTTCCTGTGTCTTTAACTGATCAATTAGAACCTGAAGGAATCCTCGTTATTCCTGTAGGAGATTCAATCTACAAAATCACAAAAAATTCTGAAGGAGTTTTGAGTGAGGAACATTTCCCAGGTTTTTCTTTTGTTCCACTGATGGAATAGTGTTATGGAAAATCTTGAGAGGAAGAAGAATGCAATGAAAGTGATTGAAGATGAAGTTTTTGCACTCACAAATTCACCTTTATACTCAGAGCGAACCAAAAATAAAGCCTTCCCTGTAATCGGCGAAGGAAGCTTGTCAGCGAAAATAATATGTGTTGGCGAGGCACCTGGACGAAATGAAGCAAAAACAGGTCATCCATTTTGCGGTGCCTCAGGTAAAATTTTAGATGAACTCTTGCAGTCAATTGGTTTGCGACGTGAAAGTATTTATATAACAAATATTGTGAAGGATCGACCACCACTTAACCGTGATCCGCTCCCCGAAGAAATTGTTGCGTACGGACCATTTCTTGATCGACAAATTGAGATTATAGAACCAAAAGTGATTGCAACACTTGGCCGATATTCAATGAATTACATTATGAATAAATTTGATTTGAAATCTCTGCTCGAACCTATATCAAAAGCGCACGGCAAGATGTACAAGGCCAAGGCTTCATATGGAGACATAACTATAGTACCCTTGTATCATCCAGCGGTAGCAATCTATAACAATAAAACGAAAGATACATTGAAGCAGAATTTTCAGATTTTAAAACAGTTTATATGAATACAATAAAAACAGAATGGGACTTAGGTCTTTTCTATACTGGGTTGAAAGACCCACAGATCGAAAAAGATTTCAAAAAAACAATTACACTGTTTAAGTCTTTTGAAAAAAAATATAGTACAAAAACAACATCTTTTAAAAATGAAAATTTTCTATATCAAGCCCTGTTCGATTTTGAAAAAATATTTCCACTCTATAAGGTTCCTAAACCTATCAACTATCTCGAGTATGTTGTAGATGTTCAGAGCGAAAACAAGGAGGCATATGCACTTTTAAATAAATTGCAGGGTGATTTCGCCCTTGAGTCTCACAGGTTAACCTTCTTTGAGCTTACTCTCGGGAAACTTCCTAAAGACGTTCAGAAAAAACTCCTTAACAGTAAGAAACTTTCTCGGTTTTCTTATCTTTTGTATCGTATTTTTGAAATCGGGAAATATGATCTTTCTTTAGCAGAGGAGAAGATTTATGAGCTCACACGTCTATCAAGTGATAAGTTATGGAGACAAGGGCTTGAAAAAAATCTCAATAAAAAGGAGTTGATTTTTCAGGGTAAAAACATACCTCTTTCTGAAGCTCACGCCTTAACACGAACCCTCCCTGTATTAGAGCGATACGCTTTACATGAAGCAGTAATGGAAAAGAATTTTGAGGCTTCTGATTTCGCTGAAGCTGAAATTAATGCCATTTTCTCAGACAAAAAAATATTTGATGATCTGAGAGGTTTTAAAGAGCCTTACGATAAGACACTTCTTCTATATCAAAATGATCCTAAGACGGTTTTGAGTCTTGTAGAGGCAGTTACAAGTCGTTTTAGTATTTCACATAGATTCTACAAACTTAAAGCCAAGCTTTTGAAATTGCCACGCCTTAGATATGCAGATAGGAATATTTCTATAAAACAAAACAAAGTTGAAATTCCATTTGAAAATGGATTACAAATTTTAGGTGATGCCTTTGACCAGATAAGCCCTCGCTACAAAACAATTCTCGATTCATTCATGAGAGAGGGACAAATCGATGTATTTCCTAAAAAAGGAAAGGGTGGCGGTGCGTATTGTTCAAGTGGGCCAGAAGCTCCAACAATGGTGCTTCTGAATTACACTCCGCAGTTTGAATCTGTCATGACATTCGCTCATGAAATGGGTCATGCTATACACTCAGAGCTTTCTAAGTCGCAGCCTATTCTTTATCAGCGATATACAACTTCTGTTGCTGAAGTAGCAAGTACTCTTTTTGAACGCTTTGCGTTTGATTATGTGTTTGAAACCTTGAGCGAGGAAGAAAAAATTGTCGCACTTCATGACCGGCTCCAGGACGACATTCAAACAATTTTCAGACAGATTGCATGCTTTAATTTTGAGCTCGATCTTCATAATGCTATTCGCGAAAAAGGTAGTCAGAGCAAGGAAGAAATTGCAGTCCTTATGAATAAGCACATGAAAGCATATCTTGGCCCACTTTTTGATTTTAAGGACAAAGACGGTTACTTTTTTGTCTCATGGCCACATATTAGAAATTTCTTCTATGTATACTCGTATGCCTATGGTCAGCTCATATCTAAAGCCTTGTATGAAAATTACAAAAAAGACAAAAGCTACCTCGAAAAAATTGAAATATTCCTTTCAGCGGGTGGTTCAAAGAGTCCTCAAGACATTTTTAAATCAATCGGAATTGATACTTCTAATCCAGATTTTTTTATAAAAGGTTTGGAAAGTATTGAGAAAGATATTGCAAAATTAGAAAAATTGACGGAAAAGTACTAGTATTATTATATGAAACACAGCGAAGTACGTAGAAAATTTTTAGAGTTTTTCAAAAAGCATGGACATGCAATCATTCCTTCAGCCTCTCTTGTGCCTCTAAATGACCCTTCTGTTCTTTTTACAACTGCTGGTATGCAGCCTCTCGTTCCATATCTTTTGGGCCAATCTCATCCTGAAGGGAAACGTCTTGCAAACCTTCAGAAATGCGTTCGCACCGGTGATATAGATGAAATTGGTGACAATACTCACGCAACATTTTTTGAAATGATGGGTAACTGGTCGTTGGGTGATTATTTTAAAAAAGAAGCGATCGAGTGGAGTTTTGAACTTCTGACTTCAAAAACAGAAGGTTTTGGTCTTGATCCACAACGACTTTACGTAACATGCTTTGAGGGTGACCTAAATGCTCCGCGCGATCTCGAATCAGCAGAAATCTGGAAAAGTATTTTTGAAAAACATGGCGTTACAGGAGAGCGTATCTATTTTATGCCGGCAGATAAAAACTGGTGGAGTCCGGGCGACAATGGTCCATGTGGACCAGATACTGAAATGTTTTACGACCTTACGGGCACCTTAATTGCCGGCATGACTAGAGATGAGTACCAGAAAGCTGATGATGAACAAAAAGTTGTTGAAATCTGGAACGATGTATTCATGGAGTATGAAAAGAAAGACGGGAAGGTAATTGGAAAGTTGAAGAATAAAAATGTTGATACTGGTTCAGGCTTTGAACGAGTGTGTGCGGTTCTTCAAGGAAAGAACAACATTTTCGATACAGATGTGTTTAAAGACCTTATGGTTGTATCAAAGACTCTTGCAGAAGGTCTTAAAGCACAGAGAATTATCGCTGACCATATGCGCACAGCTGTTTTTATGGTTTCTGACGGTGTAGTTCCAGGAAATACAGATCAGGGTTATATATTGCGCCGTCTTATTCGCCGTGCAGTGTTTAATACAGACACTCGCGTGCTTTCTCGAATAAAAATTACCGAGTGTGTTGATGCTCTTATATGCACGTATGAAGATATTTATAGAAATCTCAAACAAAAGCGCGACGACATTATCGAGGAAATCACTCTTGAAGCGGATCGTTTCGCAAAAACTATCGCACACGGACTTAAAGAATTTGAAAAACTGAGCAATACTTCGATCTCTGGCAAAGATGCTTTTACGCTTTTCTCTAGTTTTGGTTTTCCAATCGATCTCACACTTGAACTTGCTAAACAAAAAGGTATTAAGGTTGATAAGCAAGGTTTTGAAGAAGAATTTAAAAAACATCAAGAATTATCTCGAACGGGTGCAGAAAAGAAATTTAAAGGAGGTCTTGCTGACACAAGTGAGATGTCAGTTAAATATCACACAGCAACCCATCTTCTGCATCAGGCACTTCGAACTGTTTTAGGAACTCATGTAGAGCAAAAAGGAAGTAATATCACCTCTGAACGACTTCGTTTTGATTTTGTACACTCTCAAAAAATGACTGATGAAGAAAAAAGAAAGGTAGAAGAGATTGTAAATCAGAAAATCCAAGAAAAGCTCCCTGTTCATAAGGTAGTTTTGCCACAAGTTGAGGCAGAAAAAACTGGCGCCCTGCATTTCTTTGGTGAAAAATACGGAGATCAGGTAACAGTGCATTACATAGGAGGCTCTCTTGAAACTGCTTACTCAAAAGAGTACTGTGGTGGCCCTCATGTTGAAAACATTGGCATTCTAGGTACATTTAAAATTCAAAAAGAAGAGGCTGTTTCAGCTGGAGTAAGACGTATTAAAGCCATTCTTACGTAAGTGAAATAATTGTGGTAGTGTTGAGCGTAGTGTTTTTGTTCTATAGCATTTCTTACATCTTTTCACAGGGAGCGTATCATGAGTAAAGTTGCCTCACGTCCAACTGCTGTGCTAGCTTTGTTTTTCTTTTCTGATGGTCGGGGTTTCGGGTTCGTTTTGTACTTGGACCATGCTAACACCCGCGACATCAAGTCAGGTTTTCAGAGTTATGAATTACTTGGTCAATATATCGGAACCCTTCTGTTCGATTTTGGTCGAGAGAATGTGGAAGTAATTCGTGATTGGAGGGTAAATCGTTGGGGTTCAATATTGAAAGAGCTTATTCCCTCAGAGGCTTTAAAACTTTCGCACAAGGATTTTCGGGAAGTAGTGCTAAGGATTGAGGAGAAGATAAAGCTCCTTAAAGCCCCTCCAGGAGCTTCAGCAGCTGCTTGATAGTCGTTAACTTTGAAACAGTTGACCCACCGTATTTGTACGGTGGGTTTTCATTTTCCCCACAAAGGAAAATGACGTCAGGAGATTTAAACGACGCAGTCGGGTTAAATTTCTGACGCACATTTTTAACGCAAGGAAAATGACGTCAGGAGATTTAAACGACGCAGTCGGGTTAAATTTCTGACGC
>CAYZPE010000002.1:0-20352 GCA_964480575.1 uncultured Candidatus Saccharibacteria bacterium | reverse complement strand
ATGACGTCAGGAGATTTAAACGACGCAGTCGGGTTAAATTTCTGACGCACATTTTGTAACTACAAAAATTAGCAAGTGGAAAACTCAAAGATTTATTTAGTTGGTCTTTGCTATAATACTTCTGTCTATGTCCTTTCTTTCTTTTCTAAACAAAAAAAAATACAGCACATCTTTGGTGCTTGATATTGGAAGCGGAAGTGTTGCCGGAGCTCTTGTGAGATTATCTGGAAACACACCTTCAATTCTATATTCTATCCGTGTACCTATAGCAGTTCAAACAAAAAAAACTTCTGGAAGACTTATGGAGGGAATGCTCAAAGCATGTGAAGATGTTGTAAAAACTCTCATTCATGAAGCATGCACACTTCATGCTGGTAAAATTCATACCGCAACATGTTTCCTTTCTTCGCCTTGGTATGTAAGCCGTGTTCATCTATCTCGAATCGAGCGACAGGATCCTATAACAGTAACTGAACATTTTCTCGATGATGTTATTTCAAGTGAGGCCAAAGATTTTACCGTCTCACTCAAAGAAAAAGAAAAAGAACAGATCCTTTCTGGTAGAGTCTCTCTCATGGAGCACAAAATTTTCGGTGTTGCTTTAAATGGCTATCAGGTAACTAATCCTTATGGAAAACGTGCGCGACAAATCGAAGTTACTTCATATCTAAGTCTTGTCTCATCTGATCTCAGGCAAAAAATTGAGGATATTGTACATGCCTTTGCTCATGTGTCACAACTCCAATTTACGTCATTTCCAGTTGCGCTTCAGTCTTTCGTTGACAGTCATTTTCCGCACGAAGAAGAGTACGCACTCTTTGATATAACAGCTGAAATGACAGATATGGCATTGGTGCGAGATGGCAAAATTGTGTTTGTCGAAGCTTTTGCTCAAGGAAAGAATACGCTTGTGCGAAAGGTATCAGAGGCATTTAACATTGGGCCAGATCTTGCTCTGTCATTCATTCATTTGTTTGCAGAAAAAAAGATGGAATCAGATTTAAATAGTCGAATGGAGAAAATTGTTTCGGAGGTAGGTGACATGTGGGCAAAAGATTTCAATGATCTTATTCAAAACAAAGAGAGTGTTTTGTTCCCAAAAAAAGTATTCATTACAACTGATGAAGGTGTGGCAAAGGTTTTTGTGCAGTTTCTGACAAAGAATTCGGTTCTCAAGGGAGAAGGTGAAGTGATTGTGCTTGGTAGTAATATACTCTCATCACTGACACATGTAAGAGGTGGGGTTGTTGATCCGTTTCTGCTTGTTGAAGGGGCTTTTATAAGTGACGTAGGGCGAGTGAAATGAGGAAGTGAAATTTTAACAGCTTTTATACACAGTCTGCATTAATTTGAAGCTTTGCTCTAATCATTGTAATATAAAAACTATGGCAGTAAAAAATCTCTTACAAGATGTAGTTCCACCTCCACGACGTTCAATTCGAAACGTTCCTGTTCCTTCGTACCGTAAAAAAGAACCTGGCACAAAGATTCCTCTTGAGATAAAGGAAGATGTTAAAATGCCACCTCCTCGATCACCGAAGAAACCTCTACAATCAATTGTGCTTGGTGAAGAACCTCAAAAACCTCAAAAGAAATCAAGGTTTTTTTTGTGGCTTATCCTTTTAATTCTCATTATTGGCGGCTTGTTTGTGTATACGACGTTTTTGGCGAGTGCAAAGGTGGTTATCACTCCACGTCAGCAAAAAGTTACTTTTGATGAGATGTTGCGAGCGGGAGATTTGGATACTGGTATATCATACGAAGTTGTTACTCTTTCAAAAAGTGAGGGAAAAACTGTACTCGCAACTGAAAATGAGGCAGTAGAGGATAGGGCTTCAGGGATTATTATCGTCTACAATAATTTTAATGCCTCAACACAGAGGCTTGTAAAGAATACTCGCTTTGAAACTCCTGAAGGTTTAATTTTCCGCATCAAAGATTCAGTTAATGTGCCTGGTCAGACAAAGAAAGATGGCCAAACAGTACCTGGCAGCGCTGAGGTTGAGGTGTATGCAGATACTCCAGGGGAAAAATACAATACCGGACTAACAGACTTCACTATCCCAGGTTTCAAAGGTGATCCACGTTACCAAGCTTTCTATGGACGTTCAAAAACTCCTATGACAGGCGGATTTGTGGGAGTAAAAAAGAAAATTTCTGCTGATGTAAGGAAGGGAGCGCTTGGTGAAATTGAAACAGGACTCCGAGACATGCTTGCAACTGAGGTAAAAACTCAGATCCCTGAAAATTTTGTATTTTTCGAAGAAGTTTTGTTCTATGAATTTGAAGAAGTGTCACAGACTGAAGTAAAGAATGATTCAGTTAAAATAAATCTTAAAGGAACTGTACGAGCTGCGATATTTGACCGTGATGCACTCGAGGAATTCCTCGCAGATCAGACAACACCAGCGCTCAACAACGAGAAGGTCGAGGTTATTGGACTCGAAAATCTTACAGTTATTACAAAAAACAAAGATAAGATTGATATAAAAACTCATCCTATTTTTGAGGTCGGTATAGCAGGTCAGGCAGTTGTTGCGGCTCTTTTTCCGGAAGATGTTATTCAAAATGAGCTTGTTGGAGGGTCTAAGAAGAGTCTCCAGTCTGTTTTGTCTAAATATACCTCAATTCAAGAAGCTGAGGCTGTGTTGAGGCCTTTTTGGAAGAGGTCATTCCCAACAGATGTGAAAAAAATCAAGATTGAAAAGGTTATTTTAGAGTAAAAGTCTTTTATATGGCTATAAACAGCAGTTTTGTATTGACTATTTAGCCTCCTGTTGCTAGTATATTTTCCATTGCCCAAAACGGTAAATGCAGAAAGAAAATTCACAACCTCAAATAGTTGTCGGAAGAGTTACGGAGGCTTTGCCTAATACATTCTTTCGGGTAACCCGAGAAGATACCAGTGAAGAACTTATTGCATATCTTGCGGGCAAAATGAGACTTAACAGAATCCGAGTTCTTGTAGGTGATCGAGTCGAAATAAAGATCGATCCTTACGGAGGAAAAGGTAGAATTAGTAAACGTTTGTAGGCAGGTCTTGTTTTAAGACTTCACTCGAACATTAATCGGGTGAGCTTATTTTTTTGAAGAATTTTATACCTATTTCATGAGAGTAAAAGCATCAGTAAAGAAAATCTGTCCAAAATGTCAGGTTATCCGCCGAAAAGGCCGGGTCTTTATTATTTGCAAAGGAAATCTTCGACATAAGCAGCGACAAGGATAATTTTAAATACTTATATGAGAATTTTAGGAATAACCATCCCAGAAGAAAAACGCTTAGATATCGGTCTCACGATTCTTTTTGGTGTTGGTCGTTCACGCGCAAAGAAAATTCTTGATGAAGCAAAAATCGAACACGGCAAGCGTCCAAAGGAGATTTCTCCGGATGATGAGAACAACATCCGACGCGCTGTTGAAAAACACACAATCGAGGGAGATTTGAAGCGAGAAGTTTCAGGAAATGTAAAACGACTTAAGGATATCAAGGCATACCGAGGTATTCGCCACCAAAGAGTTCTTCCTGTTCGAGGTCAACGCACAAAAACAAACTCTCGCACACGCCGAGGTAATCAGCGCAAGACTATGGGTACCGGTCGCCGTGCAGCTGACAAGAAATAATATAAATATATGGGAAAGAAACGAATTGTTAAAAAAGGAGAAGGAGAAACAGGAGCAAAAGAAAATGCTTCTGTTTCTGCACTTTCTAAAAAAAGAGTTGACGCTGGTGTCCTTTATGTTCAGTCAACGTACAATAATACAAAGGTTGTACTAACTGATCCAAAAGGAAACGCTCTTGCATGGTCATCAAGTGGCTCATTAGGGTTCAAAGGTGCAAAAAAAGGAACTCCTTTTGCAGCAGCAAAGATCGGTGAGGTGCTTGGTGAAAAAGCAAAGCTTATGGGTGTTAAAGAGGTTGCTGTGGTTGTAAACGGTGTAGGTTCAGGTCGTGAATCTTCAATTCGAGGTTTTATTTCGAAAGGCATCAATATTTCAAGCATCAAAGATGTAACACCTGTACCTCATAATGGACCTCGTCCACCACGTCCACGACGCGTTTAATTTTTTACATTTTTATGATCATCGGACCAAAATACAAAATCGCACGCCGCTTGCGCGCACCAATATTTGAAAAAACTCAGACGCAGAAATATGCGCTTAGAGAAGCACGCAAGGCAAAGACTGCTCGACCTGCACAGAAAACTGAGTACGGTCTTCAGATGCTTGAAAAGCAGAAGGCTCGTTTTACATACGGAATCAATGAACGTCAGTTCTCAAAATACATCCGTGAATCAGTTGCAAAAAAGGGTGTAAAGTCTACCCAAGCTCTTTTTGAACGTCTTGAAACACGCCTTGATAACGTTGTGTACCGTTTAGGACTCGCAACAACTCGTCAGTTTGCAAGACAAATGGTTTCTCACGGTCATATTTTGGTTGATGGAAAGAAACTCAACATTCCTTCAGCAGCAGTTGAGAAAGGTTCGGTTATTTCTGTAAGAGAAGGCAGTGCAAAGACCCGTCTTTTCGATACACTTCCGGAACGCCACAAAACATATACGACACCAGCGTGGCTCAAGTTCAACGTGGATAAGAAAGAAGGTACCGTTAGTGGAATGCCAAATATCCTTGAGCAGAAAGACATGTTATTCAATCTTGATGTCGTGCTCGAGTTCTATAGCAGATAAGGCATTGATTATTTTGAGTATTTAAAGTATAATTAATAACCTAATTTTAATACGTAAATCATGTCTGATTACAACATAGTTTTGCCTTCAAAACCAAAGATTGTGTCGGAGGTCGGTACTCTGGGCACTTATGAGATAGACGGACTTTATCCTGGGTATGGTCATACTCTTGGAAACTCACTCCGCCGCATCATTCTCTCATCATTACCAGGTGCTGCGATCACATCTGTAAAAATTACTGGTGTAAACCATGAGTTTTCAGTTATCGAAGGTGTAAAGGAGGATGTTATAACTATTCTTCTCAACCTTAAGAAAGTTCGCATCAAGATGCTTACCGAAGAGTCACAAACTCTTACGCTCCACATAAAAGGAGTAAAGGATGTAACAGCTGGTGATATCAAAGCATCGGGTCAGATTGAAATTCTCAACCCTGAACAACCTCTTTTCACAGTAACAAACAAAAACACTTCTATTGACATGGAACTCTTCCTTGAACATGGACTTGGATATGTTCCTAAGGAAGTTTTGCAGAAAAATCGTGTTGAAATCGGATCAATTGCGCTTGATGGTATCTTCACTCCAATTCGAAAAGTAAACTACGAAGTTGAAAACATGCGCGTTGGAAACCGAACAGACTTCAATCGTCTCAAGGTTTTCATTGAAACAGACGGAACAATCACTCCAAAAGAGGCTCTTGAAAAGGCGATTGAGATCATGATTCATCAATTGAAGGCTATTATTGGATTCAAGGAAGAGGAACCAATTGTAAAAGATCTTGGCACTCCAACACTAGAAAATGAAGAAAAAGATGCTGATCCTGAGTTTCTCAAAACTCGCATCGAGACTATCGGTCTTTCACCACGAACACAAAACGCTCTTACGAGTGCTAATATCCGCACAATCGGAGGACTTGCTCGAAAGAAGGAAAAGGATATCCTTGAAGTCGAAGGACTTGGAGCAAAAGGTGTTCAAGAAATCAAAGACAAACTTGCAGAATTCAATATTTCCCTTAAAGATTAAGAAAATTTAAATTATAAGCCATGAGACACCAAAAGAAAATCAGAAAATTCAACCGAAGTAAGAACCAGAGAGAAGCTCTCTTGAAGTCTCTTGCGCTGTCTCTTGTGCTTAAAGAAAAGATTCGAACAACAGCATCAAAAGCAAAATCACTCCGCCCATTTGTTGAACGTATTGTTACATATGGAAAGAAAGGTACACTTGCTTCAAAACGAGATATTATTGCGCTCGTAGGTACAACTGGAGTAGATAAGGTTTCTGATCTTGCAAAGCGATATGAAGCTCGAAGTGGGGGGTACACTCGTATTATAAAACTCCCTCGAAGAGTTGCTGACGGAAGTACGATGGCTGTTATTGAATTTGTATAAAAATCAAAACCATGACTAAAGAACAAAACCACACAATAGACGCACAAGGAAAAAGATTAGGAAGAGTTGCTTCAGAAGCAGCGATTCTTCTCATGGGTAAAAACCTTCCCTCATTTGCAAAAAACAAAGTAGCTGACGTTACAGTAACTATTGTAAATGCATCAAAGTCATATATTTCTGCAAAAAAGCAGGACACTAAGGAGTATGCTTCTCACTCACAATATCTTGGAGGTATTCGTATCGACAAAATGTCTTCTGTTATTGAAAAGAAAGGATTCAGTGAAGTTTTCAGAAAAGCTGTTTGGGGAATGCTTCCTACAAACAAACTTCGCAGTGAGATGATTAAGAATCTTATAGTTACCGAATAACATGGAAACACACGCACACTACATAGAAACAATCGGTCGTCGAAAAACAGCATCTGCTCGTGTTCGTTTAACACCTGCAAGCAAACTTTCTATAACTATCAATGACAGAGATTTGGAAAATTTCTTTACAGTTCGTGAGCTTCGAGAAATGACTATTGCGCCTTTTGCAATAAGTAATATCGAACCTAAGTTTAAAATTACAGTTTTAGTAAAAGGAGGAGGTATCGCATCACAAGCTGAAGCGGTTCGTCTCGGAATCTCAAGAGCACTCCTTGAAGTAGATCGCGAAGTTCGCGGTAAACTAAAAGCAGAAGGATTTCTCAAGCGAGATCCTCGCGCAAAGGAGCGCCGGAAGTTCGGTCTCAAGAAAGCGAGAAAGGCACCACAGTGGAGTAAACGTTAGTTTGCGGAGTCTGGTGTAAGGAGGGGGTCGGAGAGGACGGCGTTCCTGTCCTCTCCGTGGAAGAAATTATTCAAAACCGACGGTTTTGAAAGAGCTAAGCGACACCATATTGGTCAAAACGATAAAAAAGACACTCGAAAGAGTGTCTTTTTTTGACTATTGAGGTGTGAGAAATGGATCGAGAAAACTTTGGTTTTTCCGTGGAGGAAGACAACGATCTTTGTTTGTGTTGGAAAACCTCAGGTTTCCAAAGAGTGAGAGCGACCACACTGGAACAAACAATAACAGAAAGACACTCAATAATATCAAAAACAACCCTTCTCCATGGGTTTTTGTTTATTGAGCGTACTCCCACCAAAGGGCTATTATTGACAATATATTTATAATATGCTAAAATATACAAGTATCTTCAACAAGGAGGTTTATGATAAATTTCCCGGTAGAATCCAGCATTATGTTTCTTCTGAATTTAGTCGCCCTCGGTTTGGCGACAATTCAGAAATTTCATAAATAAACCACCTCACAGAGGGCACCCCACAGTAGCATGCGGGGTGTTTTTTTTATCTTGTATTACAGAGCTGTTTTGCTACAATGGTGTTCTCATGAAAGATGATCTAAACAATGAAAAAGATGAGGTCGTAGAGGAGGAAGTCATTCCTGAGGATGACTCTGACCATGCACGTCCAGACAAAACCCAAAACGAAGTAGTTCGACTCAAGGAAAAACTTAAAGAAGTTGAAGCAAAAAAACAAGAGTACCTCGATAGCTGGCAGAGAGCACAAGCTGATTTTATAAATACCAGAAAACGAGATGAGGAAAGAAATAAAGAGCTTATAAAGTATGCAAACGAAGATCTTATTCTTCAAATTATCCCTGTTCTTGATAGTTTCGATATGGCATTTAGCAATAAAGAAGCTTGGGAAAAAGTTTCGAAAGAGTGGCGAATTGGTGTGGAGTTCATCTATTCCCAGCTCGTAACAGTACTTCAAAACAATGGTGTGTCACAACTCAATCCTGCAGGTGAGATATTCAACCCAGAGCACCACGAAGCCATTGAGGAGGTATCTGTAGATAAAAACGAGGAAGGAAAAGTGGTTGTAGTGATACAAAAAGGTTATAAAATTCAGAACAAAATCATTCGAAGCGCTAAAGTTAAAGTAGGTGTACACGCACAAGACGACAATTTGACATAAAAAACTAAACTTTTATAATATCTTTCATCTTACAAGCTAATTTCTTAAAGCCATGGCAAAAGTAATAGGTATTGATCTCGGTACAACATTCTCAGCTGTCGCTGTCATGGAGGCAGGCAGTCCAAAAATACTCGAAAATGCAGAAGGGGCGCGCACAACACCTTCTATTGTTGCAATCTCAAAGACAAACGAGCGACTCGTAGGTCTTCTTGCAAAGCGTCAGGCTGTTACAAACCCAAAAAATACTGTCTTCGGTATCAAGCGCTTCATGGGTCATTCATTTGAAGACCCAGCAGTTCAAAAAGATAGAGGAGCGGTTCCGTATGAAGTAAAAAAAGGTCCTGACGGAGGAGTGCAAGTTGCTATGGGTGGCAAAGACTACCGACCAGAAGAAATTTCAGCCATGATCCTTGCAAAGCTGAAGCAAGATGCCGAAGCTCGTCTTGGAGAAAAAGTAACTGAAGCAATTATCACAGTGCCTGCATATTTTAACGATGCTCAACGCAAAGCTACAAAAGATGCTGGAAAGATTGCAGGTCTTGATGTAAAACGTATTATAAACGAGCCAACAGCGGCAGCTCTCGCATACGGATTTAATAAAAAGAAAGATGAGAAGATTGTTGTTTTCGATTTTGGAGGAGGAACTTTTGACATCTCAGTCCTCGAAGTAGGTGATGATGTAGTTGAAGTAAAAGCAACTGACGGAGACAGTCACCTTGGAGGAAAGGATATTGATCAAAAAATCATTCACTGGTTGGGAGATGAGTTTAAAAAAGAGTCCGGAATTGATGTGAGAAAAGATGCGCTCGCACTTCAGCGTCTCGACGAAGCAGCTGAAAAGGCAAAAATCGAACTCTCAACAGCAGTTGAAACAGAAATAAACATCCCATTCATTACATCAGGAGTAGACGGCCCAAAACACCTTCTTGTAAAGATAACTCGCACAAAGCTCGAAGAGCTCGCAAGTGAATTTGTCGAGCGTGCAATAATGATTACAAAACGCGCAATGGAAGCATCCCCATTCAAGATTGGTGAAATTAATGAAATTGTACTTGTAGGAGGTCAGACTCGTATGCCAAAGCTGAAGCAGGCGGTAAAAGATTTCTTTGGAAAAGAACCAAATCAATCGATCAACCCTGATGAGGTGGTTGCACTCGGAGCTGCTCTTCAGGCTGGTATTATCACCGGAGACGTTAAGGATATTCTTCTTTTGGATGTTATTCCACTTTCACTTGGTATTGAAACTATGGGAGGTGTTGGAACTAAACTTATCGAGCGAAACACTACGATTCCCGCATCAAAATCACAGGTCTTTTCAACTGCATCAGACAATCAAACTTCAGTAGAAATCCACATTGTGCAAGGAGAACGCCCTATGGCTTCTGATAACAAAAGCTTAGGACGCTTTATTCTCGACGGTATTCCTCCAGCTTCTCGTGGTATGCCTCAAGTTGAAGTTACATTTGATATCGATGCAAACGGAATCCTCAACGTAAAAGCAAAAGACAAAACAAGCAATAAAGAGCAGTCTATTCGTATCGAAGCAAGCTCAGGACTTACAAAAGATGACATTGCTCGCATGCAAAAAGACGCAGAGACACATGCAGACGAAGACAAAAAGAAAAAAGAACTCATCGAAGCTCGTAATACTTCTGAACAACTTGCGTACAGTGCAGAAAAGTCTTTGAAAGACAGTGAGGGTAAGATTCCAGAAGAGCTCAAAAAGTCCATACAAGAAAAAATCGACGCCCTTAAAAAAGCAAAGGAAGGCACTTCAACCGAAGACATTAAAAAAGCATCAGATACTCTCTCAACTGAGATGTCTAAAATTGGCGAGCACATGTCAAAGCAAGCTCCACAAGGCGGAAATCCAGGAGACGTAAAGCCAGACGATAAGAAAAATGAGGGCGGAGAAGGGTCAGTACGCGACGCAGACTTTAAAGAAAACAAATAACTAACTCCTGTTCTGCTTGTCATTCCAAAGATATTTTTTCGTAATAATTAATTTATGAAGAAATAGTGGCATTCAAAAACCCTTTAGAGTAAACTACTAACGTATGGGAAATAATTACTACGAAATATTAGGTGTATCTAAAGAATCGACCAAAGATGATATCAAAAAAGCTTTTCGCAAGCTTGCCCATAAATATCATCCAGACAAGAAAGATGGTGATGAGAAGAAATTCAAAGAAGTAAACGAGGCGTACGGTGTTCTGTCTGATGACAAGAAACGCGCTGAGTACGATGCCTACGGCAGAGTTTTTTCTGGAAACGGTGCACAAGGTGGAGCTCAAGGCTTTGATGGTTTTGATTTCTCACAGTTTACCCAAGGTGCTCAAGGGTTTGATTTCGACCTTGGTGATATCTTTGGCAATATCTTTGGAGGTAATGGAGGCTTTGGAGGTGCACGAGAAAAGGTTCGTCGTGGCCGCGATATTTCAATGGACATAGAACTCTCTTTTGAAGAGGCTGTTTTTGGCGCTGAAAGAAAGGTCCTCCTTAATAAAACATCTACCTGCGAAGTCTGTCAGGGTGGAGGTGCAAAGCCAGGTTCAGAAATGATTACCTGTACGATATGTAATGGAAAAGGTTCTGTTCGTGAAGCTCGCCGATCGCTCATTGGAACTTTTACCACAACTCGCACCTGCGAAAATTGTCACGGTGCAGGAAAAATACCTAAAGACCCTTGCACAGAATGTCGAGGTGCTGGAGTTTTAAAGAAAGAAAAGGAAATTACTATTTCCATACCTTCCGGCATTGAAGATGGAGAAATGGTTCGTATTCCAAAAAGTGGAGAAGCGATTCCTCACGGCACTTCGGGAGACCTCTACGTCAAACTCCACGTTAAACCGCATGCAATCTGGAGAAAAGAGGGAAGTAATCTTGTAACCGACTTAAGTATCCCACTCTCAGACGCTCTCCTGGGCACTGAAAGGATTTTAAAAACTCTTGATGGTGACATTACCTTGAAAGTTCCTGAGTGTGTCTCCTGGGGTGAAATTTTACGCATCAAAAGTAAGGGAGTTCCACAAGGAAAAGATGGTAGAAATCGTGGAGACCTTCTGGTAAAGATTAAAATTGAACTTCCTCACAAGCTCTCTAAAACTGCTAAGAAAATTGTTGAAGAATTAAAGAAGGAGGGTGTCTAATCTTTCTTAGGGCGCCTTATGCTCGGCTTTTAGTGTAGAGACTGAAGAGGTACCCTATTTTTCTTTTCAAGAAGAGTTAGCTACCAAGTCGGCTAGGTAACAAAGAATGCTATGTCTAATATATAAAACGTAAAGATTTATATATTAGACTTATAAAGATAAAAAGAGTTGAAGAGTGGATGAAGGCAGGAGAGAAATTACAATTACGAGTTTGTCGAGGTTCTAAGCATCCTTCAACCATCAGAAATCCTAGAATGCCTGACGATGGCGGTAAAGTAAGTCTTATTACCGTTATACCGAACAACCTCCACAAGACTATAAATGAAAGTATATTCAAATCTCTACTGAGATTCGGCATACCAGAGGATGATATCTGGAAAGCAATAGGATTTTTAAAATAAATTAAACAGAGCATAACTAACAAAAGCCGCAGAAGCCCAAGGGCTTCTGCGGCTTTTGCCATATCCACTTCACGCGTTCAGCTTTGATTTTGAGGTGGGGTATACTAAATAGATGAATCTTGGAACTCTCCCAATCGAAGTCTTGGCAGGAGCTGTAATCTTTGCTCTGGCATTTCTGTATGCTTTTATTCGCGGAAAGGAAAGAATCATCTCGGCAATTCTTGCCTTCTATCCTGCATTTCTCCTTTTTTCTTTCTTTCCATACTGGAGTGCAAAGATCTTTGAAAAACAAGGTATTCATATGTTCGTAGCGTACCTTGGTGTATTTCTACTTTTTTATATTCCTTCACATCTCATTTTTTCACGATGTATTGAGTCGTACTATTCTTCGAGCTCAATTGGAAAGATAATTCAGATCATTCTTCTCTCTGCTTCTTTTACGGTGCTAACTTCAGTACTCCTTGTTCGTTTCTTACCTCTTTCATACACAATTTCAGTAGGTGGATTTATTGGAACCAATGTCTTCTGGTTTTTAGTAGCTCCAATTTTAGCTATCCTCGCTTCAGTAAAAGAATAGACAACATTACCGCTCTGCTAGCAAATTAAACAAATATTTGATAAAGTGTTCTGGGGCACAGAGTCTTTAATGTTCTTTTTCATCAGGGTACCGTCTTGGTAGGGGACGAAAGCACGAAAGGAGTCATGCTATGAGTCAGAGTATCTTAGAAACCGTTAAGTTGACGGGGGACAGTGTCGAAAACGTAAGGAAAGCACGTCATGATGCTTTCGAAGCCATGGTGCATTCAAGTGATGATGCTACAGATGGAGTCAGAATCCATCTAAACAAACATCATTTGAAAACGGCACGCTTCTTCCTTCTTCTGCAAGGATCACTTCGAACTCGGAGACGCAAACACATCTCCTGAACACCAACCAAAAACCAGCTCGGGTACGCCCCAACCCCAGCTGGTTTTTTTATATCAAAATTGATTTGACAAAACAGTGATAAATATGATGTAATGGAAATTACCCGGCTAAGTTAGATTAACTTGGTCATTGAAAAAATGCTCTTCATAGAAAGGAATACAAATGTTCTGGATACTCGTGATTCTGTTGGGAGGTCTGAGAGCAGTTGCAGATGTAGCACTAAGTGCGTGGAAAAGAAAGAATCATTTCAGCAATCCTCTCTTTTTATCCAGCACTTCTCCTTTTCTCCCTCTTCCCCTATTGGAGTGCTAAAATCTTTGAAAAGGAGGGTTGGCACATGTTTCTCGCGCATCTTGGAGTCTTCCTGCTTTTTTACATTCCGTCACATCTCATATTCTCTCGTTGTATTGAGTCTTATTATTCCTCGAGCGGTGTTGGCAAAATAATTCAAATCATCCTCCTTGCATTATCGTTTACAATCCTTACCTCAGTTCTTCTTGTTCGTTTTCTACCCTTTTTATACCCAGTCTCAATCGGAGCTTTTATAGCAACACATTTCTTCTGGTTTTTTATTATTAATATTTCATATTAGATGTTAAGATATTAAAATGTTGGGTTTTACAGCAGGATTTGGAATTGCCGCAGGCATTCTTTCCTTCTCTGCATACATTTTCTATATTGTGGCAATCATAAGAGGTACGACCAAACCAAGCAGGACAACATGGATCATTTGGGCTGTGATTGGGATTATTTTGGCTTTTAGTTACAAAGCATCTGGAGCAGAAGATACGGTCTGGGTTGCAGTGAGCGAAGCGATTGCACCAACATTTATTGCATTACTCGCGCTTAAGTATGGGGTCGGTGGAACTGACAAAATAGATGTTTTTTGTTTCTTAGCTTCTTTATTTAGCCTTGTATTGTGGTGGTGGTTTAATTCTCCGGTAATTGCCCTTGTAACAAACTTAGCTATAGATTTTTTAGCAGCTCTGCCAACAATTCAAAAATCTTGGCACAGTCCACACGAAGAGGATAAGTTCGCCTGGACGCTTACTCAAGCAGGAAACCTACTTAACCTCTTTGCTATTGACAAGTATATATTTAGTGTACTAATATATCCTATATATACTTTTATTGTTGACGGGGTTGTTACAGCGCTTCTATACATAAAAAAAGATGTACCGGTGCCACACCGTAGAATTAATCCTTAAAAATACTGTCTAGAAATATATTTGTTATGAGTTCAAAAATTTATTCTGAAAAAAGTAAGATTCACGGAATGGGCATCTTTGCCAAAAGAGATCTTACAAAGGGTGAATTTGTTGCATACATTAAAGGCAATACATCAACGGTAAAGAGGCAACTGCTCCACACACCAGAAGAAGCCCTCATGAATCAAGACTGGGTTGGCTTCTCTATGTCCTGCTGGATAGATCCAGAAATACCATTCAAGTACCTAAATCATTCCTGCGAACCCTCTTGTGGGATAAAAGGTAAAAAGGGTTTATATACTTTAAAAGCTTTAAAAGCTGGGGACGAAATAGCTATTGATTACTCAATCGTAGAAGGAAATCCTCATTGGAAAATGGATTGCACATGCGGAGCAAAAAAATGCAGGAAGGTCATAAAATCAATAGCTTTTTTGTCCGTCACAACATTTAAGAAATACTACCCACTTATCCCTACCGCTCTACGTAATTTTTATATAAAATATAACCACCCCAGTTAACTCACATCTTGAGATCGAATTCTCCTTTTTTGACCCTCTGAATGAAGGCACCCCACTCCTCTTTATTAAAAGCGATAGGGAAAGCTGTTTTTTTATTTGCAATAACATATTTTACAATGTTATTTATGTGTTATAATATCCGGATATGAGCACAACTAATTTTGGTGAACACCTAACCATAGATGGTTACGGAGGTGATAAAGATGCTTTAAATAATCAAGAGTTTGTTTTGAATTGCCTTAATGATCTACCTAACCTTCTCGGAATGACCCAGCTAAGCAAGCCAGAAGTTTATTTCGCACCCGGTAATAATCTAAAAGATCCAGGAGGCTGGAGTGGTTTTGTTGTAATCCAAGAAAGTCATATTAGCATCCACACATTTCCTGCACGCGGTTTTGTAAGTGCAGACGTATACACATGTAAGAATGAAATGGATACAGATAAAATAATCTCATTTTTTAAAGAAAAATTTCTATTACAAGATATAGAAACAAATCTCATCAAGCGAGGTACGAGATATCCTATTTGCAGTATTGAGTAAAAAAATTGACAAGTAACCTTACTTATATGTACAGTCTAGACAGAAAAGGAGGTGCTTATGCAACTATTTTTGATAGGCATTCTCGTTGGAATAGTAATAAGTAGCTTGGTAACAATACGCGTTGTACTGTGGCTACTTAAATCGATGGAGAAAGTGGAAGACTTCATTGACCCTGACGGGGTTGATGGCTGTGTTGGCCCGATTGATGGGCAACCCTGCGGACACTGTCGCCAGTGTCAACTTCGCGAAAGCGCGATGCAGTCGGTTGAGACAATAATGATGTAAAATCAGGGAGGGCTAAACACCCCTCTTTTTAATTAAAAATATATGGATATATTTTGTAAAATTATAAATAAAGAAACTGATGCCACTATCATTGAAGACAGTAGTGATTTTTTGGCTATTTAGATATCCAGCCACGTTCAGAAGGTTACACATTGATTATTCCAAAGAATCACATCAGAAATCTTGATGAGCTTACTCAAGAAAGTCTCACTAAGATATTTACATATGCTCAAAAAAGAGAAAAAGGATTGCGTCACATGGGATATACAGGTATTTGTTTTCGTATAAATACAGGAACTACTCAAGATGTTCCACATCTTCACATACATATTTGGGGTGAAGTAAAATAGCTGGGAAAAAATGTCAGAAACCTTTCTCATCTATTGCTCCTACTTATTGGAGTAATGGGGTAGCAATGGGTAATGGTAATGTGAGTAAATGGAGTCAGACAAGATGGTGGTAAAATATAATCTATTGGCTACAACTCGAGAAAGGGAAAGACCCAAAAAAGGTACCTGACCCCATTTACCCCTAACGGGTTGAATGTGCCGTTTTAATGATTGACAAATAGTTCAAAATTTGCTATTGTATAGCAGAAAGCTGAGGTCTGTTCCTTAGCCTTAAAAAGGTTCTTTACATAAAAGGAGGCAGCGATGCCAGCCACGTTCCACCAAATCATGGGGGTTGCGGCAGGGATCGTATCCTTTGTCGCATTTGTGCCATACACATTGGCAATCCTCAAAAAGGAGACCGTGCCGAACCGAGTGACATGGTTCATATGGACGATCAACGGATGGTTAGCGCTCGCGAGCTACCACGAGGTTGGCGCAGATACCACGATTTGGCTCGCCATCAGCTACGCGGTCTTTCCCGCACTGATCTTTGTGTTGTCGATCAAGTGGGGAGAGGGTGGATGGACAAGGTTTGATCATGTCTGTCTAGCGACAGCTATTATAGGGTTGATACTCTGGTGGTTTACAGCCTCGGCATTGACTGGACTTATCTGCTTCCTTGCAGCTGATTTTGCAGCAGCATTACCAACAATCTGCAAGAGTTGGTATCGACCGCAGACAGAGGACAGGTTGGCCTGGATGATTACCGCCATTGGCGCCGTCATTAACCTGCTGGCAATCGATCGATTAAACATTGGAGTGATGGTTCATCCGCTGTATATGCTAGTGATGAATTGCTTGATCGTGGTATTTATTTGGAGACCAAAGGTATCCTACAACTGGCGTCTCAGATCATGAGATGCCAGTTTTTATACTTAAAAAATAGCAGTAAATTAAATTTAGTGATAATCTGTTACAGATACATAGAAAATATTTATGACTGAAGAACAAATAATTTCAAAAAATAAAGAAAGAGTCAAAACCGCTAAGTCAAAAAAGGGTTATGGTTTTACATACTTCGCAAAGCAAAATTTTAAAAAAAATGAAATAGTAATGTCTGGTTTGGGCAAAATTATCAATCATCAAACTGCTCATTGTTCAGTTCAAATTGGATCGAAAAAGCACTATATGCCAAAAAAATGGACTGGCAAATATTGGAATCACTCTTGTGAACCAAACACATATGTAAGAACAAGGACTGATGGATTTCCTGATCTAATTACACTTAGAAATATTAAAATTGGTGATGAGATAACCTACGCGTATTGGATGACTGAATATTCATGGATAAAAAATGCAGATGAGCTAAAAGTAAAATGTAAATGTGACAGTAAACAATGTCAAGGTAAAATTTTTTCATTTTCTACTATGCCAGAAAGGACAAAACAAAGAATAATTAAAAAAAAGCTTTGCTCTAGCTATCTTTATGCACAATAAGGGATTTGCGATTTTTGTAGGTGTTGATACAATTGAAGCGTCATGAAATCTACACTCAGAAGCTTAAATCTTAGTTCTCAGATTCTGTTATTTTTTTTTGGGATTATGGTTTTGTGGTGGGTACTAATTGCAACCAATAACCTCGAGAACACACTCCAAAATTTTTATTATGGGGCACTATTAGGAATCTTGCCTTGTTTGACTTCCGTATTCGGCTTCATGAATATGAAAAAATGGGGAGGCTTAGGTAGTTATGTGGGTAAATCCTGTTTCTACCTATCACTAGGTCTACTTACATGGGGTATCGGCACGTTGACTTTTGCTTACTACAATATTAGTTTACAAATTGAGGTTCCGTATCCATCACTAGCTGATCTGTTTTATATTGTGAGTTGGCCTCTTTGGATTATGGGTATGATTAATCTCTCTCGAGCAACAGGTGTTAGATTTCAGTTAAAAACGATCCTTGGAAGAATAACGCTTTTTCTAATTCCAGCAATTACATCAGTAATTTCGTACTACTTACTTGTTGTTGTAGCTAGGGATGGTGTCTTAATTTACGAGTCAGAAAATTTGCTAAAAACTTTTTTTGATCTGGCATATCCAGTTGGAGATCTTGCCATTTTAACAATGGCGCTTTTAGTCTATGGCCTGTCTTATAAATTTCTTGGTGGTTTTTTCAAAGGGTCAATTCTATTCATTCTGATTGGCTTTATTCTAAATTATTTTGCTGATTTTAGTTTTGTGTACACTGTTACTAAGGAAACATTTTTTGTTGCAAACTGGGTTGATCTTGTTTATACGTTCGCATTTTTCTGTATTGGTTTTGGCGTAACTCTCATTGATCCACGACGACTAGGATCCATCGAAAATGAAACTATTGAATAAATACCATGGATATCTTTGAACAAATCGTGAAAAACATCATTAAGGAACAGGAGCGAATCATTGGTCCTTTAGCATGGGATGAGGCACGAAAGGTGCAGGGTATAAAGATAGTGAGCCAATTTACTGGTGAAATTGCTATTGATAATGGAGACGAGCGAGATGTGGTAAATAGTCTTGTTAGCAGATACGAGCGTCTCTTTGGTAGAGCGTCACACGAAGTATGCAAGCAAGCGGTAGCACAGCTCATTCTCACTATGCCAAGATCTTCTATTCCATCTAGTCTGATTTAAGTTCAGAAAAATGCCCGCATCTCCTAAAAACGATAATACGAAAGAATCAGGTGGCTCCGAACAGGCTGACTACAGCCATCTTACACAAGAGTTATATAAAAGAAGTTTAGAACTAGTTGAACTCCGAGAAAAGGCGGACAAACTTTCTCAGGAACTTGAAATTGCAAACGATCAACAAACCAAACTCATCCACTTTATCACTCACCAAGTTAAAGGCTTCTTTACCAAGTCACGCAATGTATTTGCGAGCGTTTTGGAAGGGGATTATGGGCCAATTTCCTCAGAAACAAGACCAATCCTCGAAGAAGGTTTCAAATCAGACACCAAGGCTGTTGAAACAGTTCAGGAGATTCTTAATGCAGCGAATATTAAAAAGGGAACTCTGACATACGACATGAAAGAGATTGATTTTAAAAATTTAGTTTCAAATGAAGCAGAAAAATATAGAGAAGTATTCAAAAAACACGGTTTGAATCTTGAACTTAACTTTAGCGAGGGTACTTATACGATACTCGGCGATCAAGCACAGCTTGAACATGTATTAAGAAATCTTCTTGATAACTGCCTTAAATATAAACAACTAGAAAAAAAGGAAGGTTTAGTAAAGTTTCAACTAAAAAACACTGCCAGTAAAATATTTTTTAGCATTGAAGATGATGGTGTTGGCATAACCACTGAAGATATGAAAAAACTCTTTACCGAAGGCGGCCGAGGCAAAGACTCAGTTAAGGTCAATGTTGAAAGCACTGGTTACGGTCTCTACATCGTCAAAAACATCATCACAGCCCACAAAGGCACTATCCGTGCTGAGTCAGAAGGTCACTGCAAAGGCTCTAGGTTTGTGGTTGAATTGCCTATAAAATAATAGTGAAGAATAGAGATAAGTCCAATTAAATGGACATATTACAGAAATTAAACTTATCGATCCAAAAGATTATAAACAGTATTTTGATTGGGGAAAGACAGGGGATCGTATTATAAACAGAGCCCTTGAGTTAAAAAATAAATTTAACTCATGATTTCTCTTACGGCTTTATTTAGTTTGCATTGTCCAATAATGTGAAGTTCTTTTATTGCACGAGTAAGAGCGACGTACAAAAGGTCTTTATCGATACGGCGTTTTTCGACTTGAATCGTTTCAGGCAGTACTTTAAATCCGCTAAACATTTCAGAGTTGATTCCAGCAAGTACAACAAGATCGAATTCAACACCTTGTGCCTGTGCCATAGTTAGTACATGAATATGAGCCTCAGCTTTAAAAAGAGTTTTGTATTTTTCAACAAGTAATTCTTCTTTGGCTAAAATACCAATCCGAATATTAGATCTATCTTTTACTAAAGATTGAATGTGTACCGATTCATCTTCAAATGTGGCACATGTTTTTTCGACAACATGAGGACCTTCTTTAATTCCTTTCGGTATCGAGACTTTATATCCTAGTGATTCAATGAAATACAAAATCTGCTTAGTATTTCGATACACTTTTTCAAGCATAACTTTTCGCTCTGAATTTATTTCTTCACCGATTTCACTCCAGTCCTTAAGGGTTCCAAATTGTACCTGCTGAGCCATATCACCCACATACACAATCGATTTATTATCCTTTCGCAAGGTTTGTTTGTAGAACAAAAGCTGTTCAGGCAAGGAGTTTTGAAATTCATCAACCACAATAAGTGAGTACTCAATTGGCAAGCGACGTTTTCTTTTTTTAAGCTCACCTTTTTTATTTGGTGAAAAATACTCTTTAACTTTCTCGATTTTAGGATATTTTGCAAAGTATGCCTTGAGAAGAATTGTTAGATCGATTTTATCAAAAGTCTTTTCTTTCTTTTGATTTTCAAAAAGAGCTACAAATTCACCTTTTAGATATGATTTGTAGACCTTTTCAAGTAATACATGATGTTTTTTTCTATAAGGCTCATGTTTGGAATTTCGAAGAGCTGTAATTTTATGATGTTCGTACAAATCTCGTTCTTTTTCAGTAGATCCAGGACGTTGTACAAACAAACCAGCCTCCTTGTTTATGTCTAATATTTCCATAGCCCACTCTGCAAAGGTTGCGATAGTTACCCCCTTGATACCGAGCTCGGGAAGTAAGTTTGAAAAATAATCTTTTGTTCCAGTATCTTGTACAAAGACAATGATAGACTCTGTCGGATAGTCCGCTGTTGTATCTGGTGCTTGCACCAAATAAGCAACACGGTGAAGTGCAAGCGTTGTCTTTCCTGAACCTGCAGGGCCAGCAATCACAAATGAACCACTATGATGAGCGCGAATAATCT
>CAYZPE010000001.1:0-40371 GCA_964480575.1 uncultured Candidatus Saccharibacteria bacterium | reverse complement strand
ATGGCGTTCAGTACCAATCACATAAAGACCTCCGAGCTTTCTCACCTCATCAACCTGTTCTGGAGTTGCAGGAATTCCCCCAAGCTTAATATCCACACCACGGCCTGCCATATTGGTTGCAATCGTTACCGCACCCTTTCGTCCTGCCTGAGCAATAATTTCTCCTTCTCTTTCGTGATTTTTTGCATTCAAAAGCTCGTGCACAACACCGTCGCGACGAAGATAGTTTGAAAGCATTTCATTTTTCTCAATCGAAACCGTACCAATAAGAACTGGCTGACCTTTCTTTTGTAGCTCTTTAATTGTCTTGGCAAGTGCTTTAAATTTTCCTGTTTCTGTTTGAAAAATCAAATCATTACGATCAGCTCTTGCAATTGGTTTATTTGTCGGAACCTCGAATGTTTCAAGTCTGTACACCTTGAAAAATTCTTCTGCTGAAGTTGCTGCTGTTCCCGTCATACCAGAAAGCTTCTTGTACATGCGGAAATAGTTTTGGTACGTAATTGAAGCAAAGGTACGTGATTCTTTTTGCACTATTACACCTTCCTTTGCTTCTATTGCCTGATGAAGTCCTTCAGACCAACGTCGGCCTGGCTGAAGACGACCCGTTGAAGAATCAACAATAATAACCTCCCCATCCTTTACCACATATTCAGTGTCGCGTTTATAGTTTGCTTTTGCGCGCACAGCAGTCTCCAAATGATGCACATATTTGATACCTTTTTCAGTATACATATTCTCTACGCCGAGCAATTTCTCTGCCATACCAATACCCTGATCTGTGAGAGAAATCGTTTTATGCTTTTCATCAACAGTATAATGCTCATTTTCATTCATTTTTAGAGCTATGTGTGCAAAAGTACGATACAAATCTTCTGACTCAGTTGTTGGCGCAGAAATAATAAGAGGTGTACGAGCCTCATCAATAAGAATTGAATCAATTTCATCAACAATTGCAAAATTATGATCCTTCTGGCGAATTTTTACAAATTCATATTCAAGATTGTCGCGGAGATAATCAAATCCAAACTCAGTGTTTGTGCCATACGTAATATCTGCATCATAGACTTCACGACGTGTTGCTGGTCGAAGAAAATCATGAACAACCTTATACGATCCGAGCTCATCACGCTCTCGATCAAGATCTTTGTGCTCTGGATCATACAAATACGACTCAGCATGATTAAGTACCCCAACGGAAAGTCCGAGGAAAGAATGGATTTGACCCATCCACACAGCATCACGACGAGAAAGATAATCGTTTACCGTCACCACATGAACACCCTTTCCTTCAAGTGCATTTAAATATGCAGGAAGTGTTGCAACAAGAGTTTTACCTTCTCCCGTTTTCATTTCAGCAATACCACCGCGGTGCATGATCATGCCTCCCATAAGCTGTACATCAAAATGCCTCTGACCCAAGGTTCGCTTTGCCGCTTCACGTACTACAGCAAATGCTTCCGGTAAAATATCATCAAGGTTTTTCCCAGTTTTTAACGCCTCCTTAAATTCTGTAGTTTTTTGCTTAAGTTCAAGGTCTGTCAGGGCAGAAATTTTAGATTCGAAAGCATTAACAGCCCCAACTAGAGGCTTTAAAGTCTTTAAGATGCGTGTATTATTATCGCCGAACAATTTTGACAAAAACATAAAATTTATTTAAAAAGTAGACGTATTCTAGCACATTACGCAAAACCCGTCCCTTACTAAATGTAGTAAGGGACGGGTTTTATGTAATTTATTTTCGGCGCTTCTTTGTAGTCTTCTTTGCAACTTTTCGCTTAGTAGTCTTCTTTGCAACTTTTCGCTTAGCTACCTTTTTTTTCTTCATAAGAGTTCGTGAACTGTTTTTAAAATAGGAATAATATTCACAACCTGCTCGACCCTCCTAAAACTTTTTATAGTCTCTCAGTTTTTTCTAAAGAAAAAATTTGAAAGAGTGAAAAAATTTTGGAATGCGTTGCGTATGTTTTAATTATGCTCTCTTTGAGTAGCGATACAATATTTTTTTACTCAAATATGTGGACAACTGAACCATACTAAAATTAAATTTCCGTGAAGAAAAATTTTAAAATGCACCTATAAGCAAAACTTCTCTTTCTAAAATGATGCCCGTTACATCAAAAAACTTTTTTATAATCAGATCTGAGAAATTTTTTATTTCAGATGAAGTCGCACCTCCAAGATTTACAAGTGCTAACGGCTGCCTTTCGTATAAACCCACATTCCCCTCTCGAAAACCCTTAAGATGCAACACATTATCCAGAATCCATGCCGCAGGAATTTTATACAGCCCAGCAGAACCTTCATAAAAAGGAAGTAAGTGATACTTCTCCTGCAGTGAATTGAGGTGCTCTTTTGATATAACGGGATTTTTAAAAAATGAGCCAGCAGTACCGAGTACGTCTGGATCAGGTAACTTGTTTTTCCGTATTGCACAAACCACCTCTCGAACTTCTTTAAGAGAGGGATACTTAATTTGTTTGTTAGCAAAAAAATCTTTTACATCTTTATACGTACTATTCACCTTTCCGTTTTCCTCGAGAAGAAATTCCACTTCTGTAACAATAAAATTTTTACCTCCTTCTTTTTTAAAAATACTGTCACGATACCCAAACTGACATTCTGCATTAGATATATTTTTAAATTCAAGTGATTGCAGATCCAAGACGCACACACTCACAATAGTGTCTTTAGCTTCTGCTCCATAGGCTCCGATATTTTGAACAGGTGCAGCACCGACAGTTCCTGGAATAAGTGAAAGATTTTCAAGACCATGAAGATTTTTCTCCACAGTCTTTTCTACAAACGAGTCCCACTTTTCTCCCGCTCCTGCCCGAACCAAAGTTTTTTCGTCTTTTTTTTCAAATGTAATTCCTGCTATAGAAACCTTAATGACCACACCCTGGAAACCTTCATCTGAAATAAGAAGATTTGAACCTTCTCCAAGTATAAAAAAAGAAAGCCCTTCCTTTTTTACAAAAGAAATTGCTTCTATCAACTCTTCATTATTTTTTACCTCAATAAAGTAACGGGCCTTGCCTCCAGTACCAAATGTTGTGAAAGAAGAAAGCGAAACCTGTTCTTGTAATTTCATAGCTTGTACCGAAAGATAGCCAACGGAGGCTAGCTCCAAATAAATGTCTATTGTGAGTGCGTCCGTTGGCTATCTTTCGAGGCAATATATCTATCATACCCGACAAGGGCTTTTAGATAAACCACCATACATGCAAAGCCCCGCCGGAGCGGGGCCTTACACAGACATTCATTTGTAGGCTAACACTTGATTAGCACTCACAAGATAAAGTATATCCTACTACGCAACATAAGGCAACTACGGATTCCTGCCTGCTTTAATTTCCTTTATATACCCTTCCGCCTCAGCTGTTATTGCTGGATTTAACTTAATTGCTTCCTCAAGCTCTGTAATCGCCTTAATTCTTTCCCCCATAGCAACATACGTAGCCGCCAAAGAATAATGATGTCGATAATTAGTCGGCTCATAAGAAACTCTGAGCTTTAAAAGTTCGAGAATTTTTGTAAACGACCCTCTTTCTTGATAAGCCGTAATGAGACGATTGTCCATTGCGACTGTTGTTTTTGGAACTTCTGCCAAAACATCTTCTGCAACAGAATCTCTCTTTGAGATTATTGCAGAGAATGCATATATCAATTTAACTTCGACAAACTCAGGAGCAAGATCATAAGCTTTTTTAAACAGCTCGTACATCTTTTCATACTCTTTTTTGTAATAATAATCCGTACCTAATGCAAAAAGTATAATCTGCTTTTTTGGAGAAAGTAGAGATGCTTTTTCCAAAACTACAATCGACTCGTCAATCATTCCAAATGCATTGAGAAAAGAACTGAAAATAACATAGTGACGAACATCATCTGGAGTTTCACTTATCTGATCTTCTAAAGCTTTCTTTCCTAGAGCAAAAAAAGTTTCTTTCGTTTTTACAGGCACATCTGGCGATTGAGCAAGAGACATGGCAGTCTGTGCAACTTGTTCACGAATTTCTGCCGTACCCAAAGAGTTATAAGCAAGAGCTTTCTCAAAATGAACCTCTGCAGCTCTAAGATCTTTTATTTGAACAGCAAAAAAACCTTTAATAAGAGTACGATTTGCAGCATACGCTTTAAAGTTTACAACATACCCACCATACAGAAGCAGAATAATTACTAGGGCAATTCCAAGTGGTGATGAATCCTTTGCAGACACCCCTTCAAGATTTACTATTTCAGGTGCTGTGTCTCTATTTGAAGATAGAAATGCAAGAAGTGAAACAAACAAGAAATAACTCAAAATATTATCGAAAACGAACAGGTTTTGAAATACGTACGCACCAATAAGACCTACTAGAATTGCTTTCTCAGTTACTGAGAAATTCCCTTTCCATACAGCATAAACTGCAGAGCCCAGAAGTAGCAGATACGCTATCAAACCTAGAATTCCACCTGCAATAAGCCAGTCGAAAATAACACTATGAGAACGATCGAACCATTGCTCTTCGTTATGCATTTGCGGATCGTAGTACTTATTAAATACATAATTGAAATTTTCCTGTCCCCAACCCAAAAGCGGACGTTCCTTAAAACCTTCAATCGCAATATTCCAAACTAAAAAGCGTGTACTAGCGGTGCCTTGTAAGGCTTGTGGATTAAATCTTGAGAGCACAGGACTCTCTTTAAGAAATGCTGTATCCTTCAGCAGTAAAAACCCTCCCGTGAGAACTAAGATCGTGGCGAGTATTCCAACTGCCGATTTTCGTAAAAGCTTTCGTTCTTTTTCAAAAATAGCAATCAAAATACTGGTAACCAGCAGACCAACTAACAGACCCAGAAGTGCGCCTCGAGTTGCAGTGTGGTAAAGAATAATTCCATTGAAAAAAGCAACAAGAATATACAACCAAGAAAAACCACTCTTTTCACGTTCGCGTACATAAAAGAAAAGGGCAATAAAAATATGGAAGAGAAGGTACACCGCAAGATATGTTGCGTTTCCAATATTTGCATCAAGACGAACATCACCCTGATTTATATTCATCACTCCAAAAAGCTGAAGTACTCCCATAAAGCAAACAATAGTGCTTGCACCAAGACTTGTATTCCAAAAATATCTCCATAGTTTTTCAGTTTTGAGAGCAGTAGCAGCAACAAGCATATAAGCAAAAAGATGAAGCAGTAAAACCCAGCCTTCCATACGCTCATAATTACTCCAAAAACTTTTCGAAGGATTCTCTCCTAAAAGGTTCGCACCAGCAATAACTACTAGGAAAATAGCAAATGAAATTATTAATGGAGTGCGTTTTGGTCTATAGGATGAGTCCTTGAGACATAAAATAAGCCATGCGGCAAAAATTAACTCTACAACAATCTTAAACATAAACCCTTTGGCGGTAATAAAAGGAAAAAAGAGGTTATCGGAAATAATAAACGGAAGAAGAGTGAGACCAAAAACACCCGTTAAAACAATATATTTAAGTGGATTATTCATAGAATATTTAAAACAATACCCACAAATATAGCACGAGAGCCTGTTTTAACTCAAACGATTTAAGTAATTTTACTTAAGTGTTTCTTTAATTTTTGAGCAATAAAAATATCAGTGGCACTTCGTGACTCCTCGGTCATACCACCAATATGCGGAACAATGAGTACATTTCTGTGATCGCGAGCATACTCTAAAAGCAGTTCATTATTTGGAATATGTGATCTAAATGACAATTCTCCAGATAACACATCCGTCGCATACCCTGCAATACCATTCTCTTCGAGCGCAGCAAGGAGATCCTGCTCGTTCACTATTTTTCCCCGTGATGTATTTATGAGATAACTAGTTTTTTTCATCTTTTTAAACACAAGGGTATTGAACATATTTTCTGTTGCGGAATCGAGATGAACATGAATTGACACAATATCACTCGAAGAAATAAGTCTCTCAAAATCTACTTTTTCATATTCAGGAAAATTTCCCGCAGGAACATGAGGGTCAGCGAACAAAACATTCATTCCAAAAGCTTTTCCATATCGGGCCATCATCTTGCCTAAACGACCTAATCCGACAATACCCAGTGTTTTTCCATACAGACTTTTACCTCGAAATGACTCCCTACTCCAATTGCCTTTTTTTACATCTTCAACCGCATATGGAATTAGACGGAGCAAAGAGATCATGAGGCCACACGCAAGCTCTGCGGTTCCTGTAATTGTATTGAGAAATGCATTCTCCCCTTTCAAACTCAAAACTTCAATTCCTTTCGACTCTGCATAAACTGTATCAATATGATCGAGACCTGTTGTCGCAGTTGCAATATATTTTAATTGAGGAGCATTATCTAAAACCTTTTTATCTATTTTTACTTCAAGACCAAGAAGTATGGCATCGTACCGAGAAATTATTTCTGTAAGCTTTTCTTCGGTTGGGGTGACATAATCAACATCGGCAACTACATTCAAAATTTCTTTTGCTTCAGCTGTAAACTTCTCACCAATTACATTTAAAATTTTAGGTCTCATATAATTTCGTTACCCACAAACCGCCCAACGTTTTCCACATTATTTGTTATGTAGTTTTTTCAGCCAAAATTCTGCCATTTCAAAATCAATCGGTTGATTTATATCTACAGATCTATCCTCGGGCATTATATAAGCATAAGACTTTTTTCCAAAAAGATCACCATTCAAGACACAAGAAATCTTAGTGAGATATATTGCACAATTGCGTTTATGCATTTTATCTAAACTCTGGCGTTGTGCTGATTGTGACCCTTCATCTTCAAAATAAGGAAGAATTAGACCATTTTGAATTTTTTTAAGTTTTTTTGGAGAGAAGTCATCAAGCTCCTTCATACTCATAACTGAGTCCGCATCTTTTTCGACAGCAATTTTTATACACTCATCAATATCTATCGCCTCTCGTAGCGGAGAAGTTGGCTGAAGAATCATCACGTAACCGTATTCTTCGTTCTGATTTTCCTTAAGCCATGAGAGAGCGTGTTTAATCACGTCAATCGAAGTACTTTTATCTTGTGCGATTTCTGCCGGCCTCAAAAAGGGCACGTCAGCACCGAACTTTCTTGAAACTTCAGCGATATTTTCATAATCAGTGGAAACGATTGTTCGCGTCAGAAATTTACTCTGCTTTGCAGCTTCAATTGTATACGCAATAAGAGGTTTCCCTCGTAGGGGTTTAATATTTTTTCCAGGAATTCCCTTAGAGCCACCCCGAGCAGTAATGATTCCCAAAATTTTACTCTGTTTATACATAAGTCTATTTTACTATGTAATCGTCGTGAAAAAACTTTTGAGTGTACAGATCAACAGAAGCAAGTATTTGGCTTATTTTTTTACTTGTATTCTTTTTATAGTAAATATGACTTGATTTATACGGCCCGTGTTTTATTTGTTTTTGGACAGCTTTTTTTATTTCGTTCCTGTTATAATCTGTGTCGATTACATTATCCGCTCGTAATCTACGATTCTGCCTACTACCAATATTTACAACTGGCACACCTAGAAATGAACACTCTTTGATACCTGAAGATGAATTACCCACAAGACAGGCAGATCTCTTCAAAAGCCCCACAAACTCTTCTGGCGGAATATGCTTTATAAAACGCATATGAGAAGGACTGTGCTTTTCTCGAAAAATTCGAATACCTTTTGAGGTCTCATCCGTTCCAGCATCAACATTTGGCCAAAACCAAATCACAGGGAGGTTCAAATCGCATACACCGTAGAGTGTTTCTTCGATATGCTGTCTATTTTTAGCCTGCTCACTCGTGACCGGATGCTGCATAACCATAATAAATGGATTATTAATATCAATCATGTCTCCAACACCAAGATAATTTATTAGTTTATTTGAAGCCTTGAAATGATTACGCGCAACAAATTCAATTTCTGGACCACCAACATCAAACACATATTTAGGATTCTCACCCATCCGTATTACTCTTTTTTTTGAATCTTCATTTGTTGTGAAATGAATATGTGAAAGTTTGGTTATTGCATGTCGAACGCTTTCATCAATATTTCCTGTAACGTCACCTCCCTCAATATGAGCTATCGCAATGTTTAAATATGCTGCCGCGACTGCCGGAGCAAGAACCTCATAACGGTCACCACGGACAACAACAATATCTGGAGAAAGGTTTTCAAAGGCTGTTGCAAATTCAGTAATTCCGATACCTGTAGTTTTCGCCATTGCAACAGGACTACCACCTTCCAAAACCATAGTGATTTTAGCATTACAATGAAAACCGTCTTTTTTCATAAGAGAAAGTACATCGCTGTATGTAGACAAGATAGCTGAAGCTGCAACCACAATCTGTAATTCAACATCTTTACGCATTTTAAGCTCTTGAAGTATGAGCTTGCTCCGGCTGTAGTGAATACCAGACGTTATAATGAAGCAGATTTTTCGTTTCGATACCTTAAGCATATAGGAAAAGAATTATTACATTATTCTGAACCTCTGTCTACGCTATGTGTTTTTTGTTGATTGGCTCATATTTTTTAATATCTTTTTTGATTTTTTTTCCAATAATCTTGTGATAATGATTTGAAGGTAAGCCCTTAAGGTGTTTTTGTGGGCGTAATGCGTAAATCATATCCTTGGTTATAATGTCTCCTTTTTTAGCATCGACTGATGCAACCAAAGTCTTTTTAAAATACTCTCGAAACTGATTCTTTGCCCCTTCAAAGTCTTTTCTTTTGTTTCCGTAAAACTTTGTATGGTCAACTGATTCGTACTTACCTTTACGCAAATCTTTTATCATCGCTTCCATCTCTGGAGGAGTAATTGATGCCTTATGATCAGATCCCCAGAAATTACGATCAAATGAAAAATGCTTCTCAATGACCCGAGCACCAAGCTTTACAGCAGCCAGATCAACTTCATGACTTGAAACATTATGATCAGAAAAACCCACTACTATATCGGGATATTTTTCCTTCAAATACTCGATTGATGCCAAATTAAAATCCTTTGGAGAACATGGATACTTACTTACACAATAGAGAACGACTAGAGGGACACTTCTTTTTTGTAAATAAACAACAACGCGCTCTAATTCTTTTTTTCCAACCATACCAGTAGAAATTATGACAGGCTTCTTTGTTTCAGCTATATAATCCAGTAATACATAGTCCTCAACATCACCTGATCCAATTTTCCAAAAAGGAACATCGAGTGACTCAAGTTTTATAGCAGCCTTACGGCTCATTGGAGTCGAAAAAAATAAAATATCTTTTGCATCAGCATAGTTTTTTAATTCCTTCCAGAACTCGAGAGGTGTTATACGAGTATTCCACGAGACCCAAGTATGACGATCTATTCCTTTAAAATGTGGCGAGGTAATCGATATTACCGCCTGCTCATCTTCAACTTCATGAGTTTGAAACTTCACCGCATCCGCACCGGCCTTCACTGCCGCATCAATAAGTTTTTTAGCATTAGAAAGATATTCATCCATAGACACTTCTTCTTTACTTTGGATAAAGTTCTTCCCGATTTCTGCAATAACAAAAACATGATCATTCCCGATCTTAATATCTGAATTAGGAATAGAAATATGGCCTTTTTTTATTGGTTTCAAAGCAGTGGTATTATACTTTCTCACCACTTTTATTCAAGAGTCTATGAACCATAGACGCAAAAAATTCTCCTACCTTTCCATCTAAGCTACCACAAAATTCTTCACGAAGACGTACCCTATCCTCTGCTTTTATTGATGGATTTTTTAAATACTCATTTATTTTATCTTTCAGTTCTTCCTTTGAATAGACAAGAGTTACTGCTTTTGTTTTGAGAAGATGCCTGTAGTAGTCCGTCTCGTACCATCGAACAAGAGAGTGTTCATAAGGCTGCTTAAAATGGCCATCAAAAGCAATATTTATAATTGGTTTATCGAACGCGACCGCATCGAGACTAAGAGTTGAACATGTGTTTATTGTAATATCCGCATGGAAAAGGCAGTTTGCAAAACGATCTATAAAATCTTGCGAATAATCCCATTCATCACGAAACACGAGTGACGGATTATTAAAAAGATCGATAGATGCATGTTTTTTTCCAAAAAGACTCTTAAATTTCTGTTCATCTTTTTTATAGCCATAATGAGGCCTCACAAGTAACTGTGATGGATCTATGAATTTATTGTGAATAATATCACCATGAATGATTTCAGCGATATCACCATCAGTTGGAAACTTCTTACCCTCTGATCCAAAGAAGATAATTTTTCTTTGCGGATCGAGCCCATACAAACTACAAAATTTTTCTCGTGACCATATCCTTTTCTTGTCTGCGTAGATATCAAACTGAGGAATACCCGTCACAACAACCTCGCTCTCTTTGTAATCTTGAAAGATCAGAGCTTCATCTTTCATGAACTTACTCCACACAGCCAAAAGATCAACTTTTGCACGAAAACCATGCTTACTTAAATTATCCCAACTTTTAGTCATACCCACAGTAGGTATTCTATTTTTACGGGCAGCTTTAACAAGTGCAGTTTCACTATCACTACTTATATTTGAGACAATAACCAAATCGGGCTTATGAAGCCTTACAAGCTCACTAAAAAAATTGACCTCTTTTTTTTGCAAAAAGGCATTGTCCAAAAACCGAAGTAGTGTCCTTAGAAAGGAAAGCTTACTCAGACCACCGAACACAAACTTCTTCAGGTAGTAAAGATAGATCGAGGGACGATCTTCGGAAGTGCTCCCGATTACTCCCCAATGGTTTTTCTGATCAATCGTATTGTTATAAATGAGATTTTTATAGAAAAAAAAGAAAAAACGGTCAAGTGGAGAATGTTCAAGTTCAACAAAAGACACAAATGAAACATTCGGATGTGAAAACTCACTTGTAAAACGAGAATCATGAGCTGCTGGCGTCACAAGCACAATCTTATACTTTTCACGTACTATTTTATAGAAATCATTCTGAAGAAGATTTCGAGCAAGGCTACCCCTTGAAATTGTAAGGAATATTTTTTTCATGTATTAGTCTTCCAAAGCAGAAAGATAGTATAGCCCTGGCAAGAGGAGCTCGCAAGGAGTTATTTCTTCTCAAGAATATACATAACATCATTACCAAAGTATTTGTTTAAAAACCCGAGAAATAGAGGGAATTTAATTTTTTTACCTAAAACTTTTATAAAACCTGGACTATAATAAGTTTCCTTAATTATATAATGTTTTAGAAAAACTTTTTTAAAAAGCGCTCGCGTAAAAAGTGATACATGATTATTTGTTTCAGTATATCCACTCAGATCACCTCTTAAGAAAAACTTGAACTTAGATCTGAGTGAAAAAATATAAGGGATCGCTATAATAAGTTTTCCATTCTTTCTAAGTACCCGTGTAATTTCCTGAATCGCAAAAAAAGGATTTTCCAAATGCTCAAAGATCGTTATTGCCAGAACGAGATCAATCAAACTGTCATGTAGAGGTAGTTTCGTAAACGAAATATCTGCCATAAAAAAAGAAGTTCGTGCCTTAACCTCAGGCATAATATAATCATCAATATCTGAAAGAGTAAGATTTTTATATCCCCTATCCAACAAAAATTTTCCAAATTGTCCACCACCAGAACCTATTTCTAAAATCTGACTTTCATGAGGAATATTCTTCACAAGAAGACTACCTAAGATGCCTGAGCGTATAAAATAACTTGACTCATTAAGAAGAGCGTCCTTAATGAGGTCTTTATTTTCTAGTATTTCTTTTGGAGTAAAGTAGCCTAATCCCATGTTTTCAAACTGAGTCTATAACATCCACAATCCGTTTTGATGAATTTCCATCAACCCTGTAACACAAATTTTTAAGCAAATTTTCCCTCTCGTTTTTTTTCTTTTCAGGATTTACTAGGGCATTATTAATCGATTCAACAAGTTCTTTTTCAGTACGTACAAGGTCAACCGCTCCAGTAACCATTACGGCGTGAAAATGATCAGTTTCATAAAGCTCCTCTGAGACATCCTTGCCCGTCTTGGGATTATACAAGACTCCGTAAGCAATTCCTATCGAAGGCTTATCGTACGCTACAGCATCAAGAACAAGGGTTGATGCCACAGTAATCATTACATCTGAATGATACAAGCAGTTTACAAACAATTTAGTTTCTTCCAAACTCGGGTTCCAGTTGTCATTAAAATAATTAGAGAGAGTAAAATTTTCATCAACTCTAACATTTGGTAATCCCTTGAATTTATCAAACCTTTTATTGTGTACATCAGAAAAATGTGGACGTATAAGAACCGCACATTCTTTTACTAGCCCTTGTGAACCTGCTACAAGACTACTGAGGGTTGCAGCAATCGTGTCATCGTTCGGTGCCCACACACCTTCTGAACCAAAAAACAAGAGTCTTTTTTTTGAATCCAGACCCAAAAGACTAAAGAGGTTTTCTCGACTCATGAGAATCTCTGGATGTCTGTACCAATCAAACTGAGGAAAGCCACACACCTTAACATGAGATTCGTGCAACCTCTGTATATGAATTGCATCATCTTTCATAATTTCATTTTGAACAACAAGAACATCAGGAGCAACACGATAGAGCATTTTAGAAATATTATCCCACCCCTTCGGCATACTTACAGTCTTAACACCAAAACGTTTTGCATCTTTCATAAATTGGATATCTTGCTTTGAAACAACAGAGGCAGCAAACACAACGTTTGGGTTATACTTTTTAAAATATTGAGCATATTTTGGCTCGTAAAAAATTCTCATTTCAATAAATCTCGCAATATGTTTCAGAAAGTGAACATGTGAAAGTACTCCGTAAGTATATTTTTCAAGATAAGACCAGAAGATACTACGGTTCATTTTTCGCATATTACCAATGCGACTATATGTCCATGTCGAATGAGAATAAACTAAATATGGCGCAATACTTTTAAATATGCGATAGAAGAAGCCTTTGATGCCTCTGAAATCAAGATCTGTGTCGGGAGGTAAAAATTCAACTATTACATTCTCATTAGAAAATTCTTTTACTAATGCCAACTTCTCATTTTCATCTTTACCGTACGGAAAAAAAATCACAATTTTGTAATTTTTCTCTTTAAGCTTATCTAAAACCCCACTCCTCAGTATATTTCTAACAATAAAACCACGAGAGATAGCAATAAATACTGTTTTTAAGTTATTTTTTGTCCGCATACATTTGTATCCAACCTTCTCCATGAATAATTCGGGAAAGAATGCTTTCATAATCATATCTTTCAAACTTGAGCCGTGTAAGATTTTCAAATCCCGCAGTAATTAACCACTCGCGAATTTCTTTTTCGGTATAGCGGTAACAATACGGAACATACAGATTATCAAGCGTGTTATATCTTTTATTTGCTGGAACACCACACCAAGCAAATATCTTTTCCATAACTTTAAATGGAATTATTTTGCAAACGGTATATCTAAATAAATCATTTAAAAACCATTTCAAACCTCCTCTACCGTAGACAGAGAGAAAAAGCTTACCTCCAGGTTTAAGAACTCTCACCAGCTCATTAAAAGCTTGTTTTGGGTTTGGGGTGTGATGAATAACACCGCTTGAAACTACGTAATCAAAGGTAATGTCTTGAAATGGAAGCTTGAGGACTGAAGCTACTTGAAATTTAGTACTAGTGAGCTTGCGAATCAATGATCGCTCTTTACCTGCATTAATAGCATCAACACTAATATCAATTCCATGCACCATCTTTGCCCCAAGCTTTGCCATAGCGACAACAAACCTCCCGCCGCCACAGCCCGCATCTAAACACACCTTATCTTTCCACCACATAAGATCCATACCCCATTTTTGCTGGCGCATAAAAAATAATTCAACTGATTCATCAAATTGTTTTTCAGAATACGCATTAAAAAGATTACCGTATATTGCTCCTGTTTTATTTTCAACTGTTCCCATGATTATTTTTTAAACCCAACTAAAAAGTGGGCTTGCGATAAACTATAACTCGTTTTAAATGGATAGGGCAAATATATTCGGCGCAAAAAAAGAATAGTACGATACAAAGGAGTCATTACTCTTTCGAGCACTGGATGGAGAGGTGTAAAAAGAGGAAATGGATTTACATTGACCGTATATACATCTTTAAAACCCACAGACAGGGCATTCTTTATATAATCTGCAGGCATGTCACTGTTTCTATAATAGTCAGGTTTCAGAGGATATGACGGTTTAAAAAAACGATAGACAGCTCTATACAGATTGTTTAAAATTTGAACTGAATTCTTCTTTGGAATATTAAGAGAGATCATTACTCCACCAGATTTCAGTACTCGAAACTGCTCTTTCAAAATTGCGTCATAGTTCGGCAAGTGCTCAAGTAAGCCAATTGACACACTCATATCAAGACTTTCATCTGGTAATCCTAAGTTCGATGCATCTGAGACAACAAATTTCGCATCAGCATTAAAGTACGTGAAATTATTTTTTGCTAAATTTATCGCACTCTCTTCGTTATCATTACAAACAAGAGAGAGTTTTTCATATATCCTAAGATACAGAGCTATAGTTCCCCTTCCGCATCCGATTTCAATTGCGTCTTTATAGCCCCTACCTTTAATAACTCCCTTAATAAATTCATGGTAATTAAAAAGATTAAATTGTCGCTGAGTTTTTGGTTTTTTTCCGGGAGGTACAAAAATACTAAACTCTTCGTCCTTTTTCTTTTCAGAAATATTTTTCCATTTACTATCGAATGTTTGATGCGGCATGTTAATCAATATAATTTCTAAACCACATTTCAAGATTTATACATTGCCAAATAAAAAATGAATTCTCACCTTTTCCTGCATAAAATTCTTCAATTTTTTCTGTGAGTTTTGGAATATCCCAATAACCTCGACTTCTGAAGGACGCAGAATTGACCACTTCTAGAACTTCCTTTTTTAAAAATTTCCTGAACCACTCTGTTTGCACAGCGCCGAAGGATTTTTTTTGCGTATTATAAATCGCTGGAGGAAGAAGCCCTTCTACAAGCTCACGCATCAAGACCTTCTGACCTTCTGTACTCATTTTATAAGAAACAGGTAACCAGAAACAGAACTCAACTATTCTATGATCAAGATAAGGCAAGCGAAGCTCTCTTCCATAAGCCATTGTAACATGATCATTAAACCTTAAAACACGAGGAAGTTTGGTATAGAACAAATCTCTATACTGAGCATTTAAAAGATGTGAATCAAATGGGGTTTCGAAAGAAATTTTATGCTGATTTTTCTGCACAAAATCTTCATTTAAAACTTCCGGGAACACAAGCTTAGTCATATCCTGACTATAATCAAGTGATGAATCTTCTGTTTTTAATCCCGAGAGATCCTTCTCATGCTCAAGTTTATAATACTTATATCCTGCAAGAATCTCATCGAGGCCCTGCCCTTCAAGTAATACAATAGTTTTTGCGTCATGTGCTTTTTCATTTAATTTTGCGTATGCAATAGTGGGGATCCCTCCAAACGGCTGGTCCTGTATACGGTTCATCTTTTCTGCTAATGGGAAAACTTCTTCTGGAGAAATACTTGAAGTGTTCCAGTGCAGCTTCTGATCAGGCGTTAAAAAATCTTTTATTATTCCGCATTCATCAAATTCCTCACTTGGTAAACACATTGAAAAAGAATTTGGGTAAAGGCGATTTACAAGATATGAGTAATAATAAATAACATTTGAATCAAGACCGCTCGATAAGTTAATTCCAACAGGCACATCACTTCTAAAACGAAGCCTTATAGACTCCTCAAGAAGATAATTAAATTTTTGTTTAATTTGCTCATGTGTCAGATTTTGATTCTCAGCTCTAGATTTTGCGATATCAAAATACCTCTTAATTTGGAAACTTTCACCTTTAATTTTAAGATAATGCCCTCCTGGTAGTGAGTAGATCTTTTCGAAAAATGTTTCGTTAGTGTGATCATACAAACCATGATAAAGATAATCAAAAATTATCTTTTCATTTGGTTTTCTGGAAACACTAAGCGCTAAAAGCGCTTTAATTTCCGATGCAAACAGAAATCGCCCCTCTTCATAACTATAAAAAAAGGGTTTTTCACCAAATCGGTCACGCGCGCAAAAAAGAGTTTCTGTTTTTTTATCCCAGATAGCAAACGCAAACATACCATTCAGTTTTTCAAGACACTCGTCACCCCACACCACATAAGCAGCTAGAAGAACTTCAGTATCTGTTTTTGTTTTAAATACGTATGAAGATTTTAATTCTTGTTTTATTTCTACATAATTATAAATCTCACCATTGAAAACAAGTACGTATCTTTGATCCTCTGAGACAAATGGCTGATGCCCAGCACTTGAAAGATCTATTATAGAGAGACGTCTGTGCCCTAAAGCAATCCCCTCTTCTTTAGAAAAGTATGTACCTGCATCATCAGGCCCACGCTTCTTCAGAGTATCTCGTGCATGTTCAAAAAGATCCCTTTCTCCAACATTCCCTTTTATACCTAAAATTCCACACATATTAACGTTTAAATAAACCTAGAGTGATTTTAATCTTTTCCTTTATTCCTTCAAAAACCCTCCTGTACTGAATACGCCTTACCACCTGACCCAAGTTCGTTTTCGGAACCACAACCTCTGGGAGTACTGAATCTAGTTTTGCCACAACAAACTTCATGTCAGTTGGTCCTCGAGTAAACCTTACTATCTTATAACCACACTGTTGGAGCAATACAGAGAGTGTTTCTGGATAAAAATACGAACAGTGGTCTATTCTGAAAAATTTTTCTATAGCTTCATCAGGATTCTCAAGATCAGGGAGAGCGATATAAACAAGGCCCTCCTTAGAAAGAAATGTTTGGAGAGTATTCAAAATCATACGAGGATCGAGAAAATGCTCCAACACATGATGCATAATAATAAGATCGTATTTTTCTTCTGGTTTCTTACTCGAAACATACGCTTCGAGTGTTGACTCAACAATAGGTAGTTTATAGTAATTTTTCGCAACCTGTACCGCTAAAGAAGATATCTCCAGACCCTGCACAGAACACCCATACGCATCCTGCAATACCTTGAGTAAGGTTCCCCAACCTGATCCAATTTCAAGAACACGAGTCTTTTTACTTATTATGTCTTTGAAAATAGGTAAGTGTTTCTTTTTCTGCTCATAACTTCCTTTTTTTATAAGACGCTCTATTGCCCTTTCATAGCCGTTGAGAAGGTGGCGTTTAGCCTGATATTCATTTTTATAATAGTCCGTGTACTCCTCACTACTCATTCGAGGATTAAGATATGAAAAACCACACCGCGTACATATAACAACCCTCATAAGAGAGTTTTTATATATTTCTTTCTCGAATTGCTGTCCGCAGAGAGTACATACCATATGCCTCATACTTTATACAAAATTAAAACTTCGGCAGATATGACCTAATTCGGGATGTTATACCAGAAAGAACAACTTTATCATATTCATCGAAGCTTATAAATTCACGTATTGTTGTCTGATGAAACTTAACTTTTTTTGCCAAATGACGATTTACAATAAAACCATTACACAAACTATAGAGATGCCAGGAAAGAACTGAGCCGATGATTCCAAAAAGTTTTATGAACAGAACATCAAAAGTTACTTGAATCACAAGAAAGACTGGTAATGCAGTAAACATAAATTTTTGCTGGTTATATGCATAAAGAAGCGAACTCTGACCAAGTTTGTAAATATCAACAATAAAATGAAGGGCAAAAAGAAATATCACAAAAGAATATTGTGCGTATTGAGGAAAAGCAATTTTTAACACAAACGGAGTCGTGAGCAGAACAGCAACATAAAGAGTCGCATACATAAGAAAACTGTATTTTTGTGCCTTAGCAATAATAAGATTGATTTTTTCTCTGTCATTTTTAAATCTTGAAACGATAGGAAAAATAATTCTTTTAACAGGGAAAAGGCTGTACATAAACGCATATACATTACCGGCAAAATCATATACCGCAACTGCCTCAATACCAACGAAAAATCTCATCAAAAGAAGCTTGACTGGCTGAAGTATTTTCTCAAAAATATTACTTCCAATTTCCCACTTACCAAAAGACTTAAATATTCCCCACAAAACACCTCTCTCCGGTTCTGTGTCATTTTTGAAAAGAGTGCGTTCAATTTTAATAAACGACAAAATACCTAAGGCAATAGCACTAAATTTTGCTAGGGTATACACAAGCAACACAAGAGTTACAGAGAAAGGAAGAGTAAGAAAAGCACCCATAACAAGAATTGATCTCATAAATGACTCAAAAATTTCCATAGTTGAAATCTTCTTAAACTCTTCATTACTTTCAAGAAACACTGAGACCATATTCATCATCAGTTGAGAAAAAATAAAGAGTGAAATCGGCCACATATACTGAAATATGTAAGCTTCGTAAAAATTTCCAAATAGCAAACGAAATCCGTAAACAATTGCAAACATAAGCACAATGAGGATTGTTCCTAGTCTGTAATACTCTTTAAACAAACCCTTCATTCGAGCAATATTTTGAAGTCCACGAGCTTTTGAAAATTGACTGACAAAAATCCGATCAAAGCTAAAAAAAGCTATAGCGGCAGCTGGGCCTACAAAAGAAACAAGAAGAGTAAATACGCCGTAATCATGAAGTGAGAGTTTTCGGAGAATTAAAACATACCCGACAATTGAAAAAAGCTTTATGAGAATATTTCCCAATGACACATACAGAACACTTTCAGCTATTTTTCGCTTTAAGTTCATATCTTATTCAAGAGCTTTCTTTGCTATTTCCCATTCCTCAGGTGTGTCTATTTCAAACCAGTCAGGCTTACCGACATCAGCTACCCGAATAGTATGACCCTTTTCTAGGAGAGCCTTAAAAAGTAATTCAACTGTTACCTTGGTTAGATCAGTATTTTGTATTATTTCATCTGTAACAGATCTTACTACTGAGATGTCTTTCTTTGGAATAAAAAACATACCAGTATACATAGAGTCAAACTCAACTAATTGTTTTGACATTTCTATCAGGTCTTCCTTTTCAGTAACCTTAACCTTCATAACATCAATAACATCTCCTTCTATGTCATAACTTGCATAGACACACAGTTTATTCATGTCAGCTTTCACAGCCTCTGCTGTATGATCCATAAAGATATAATCTGCATTACAAACAAACAAATCCTCATCTGTTGCTTTATCTAAACCTGCCTTAAAACTTAAAATATTCTGAAGTTCAAATCGATCATTTCTCGCTAATACAGCTTCTGGGTCTGCTTTTTGCACAACTTTTTCAAGCTCATCATATTTAAAACCTCCGACCACAATCAGATCAATAACCCCAAGAGAGCGACAGAATCCCATCATATATTCAATGAGGGTTTTTCCCGCAACCGGGAGAAGTGGTTTTGAAATTACACCTTGAAGGTTGCCCAATCTCTTACCTATCCCTGCAGCTAAAATAAGACCTTGCAGGTAGTTATTACTCATAGCAAAGACTATACCATAGTATAAAAAAATCGCTGATGGTAGCCATCAACGATTTTGACTTATGTGTATATACGCACATTGTCTACGCCTGAAAAACAATACGGGGCAGAAAGTGCTCAAGCACCAGTGCATGATCGAAGGCAAAGTCACCTTCAAGATCTTCAAGATAAACCCAGTGAGGAGCGGTGACCTCATCACTGTCTCTGAGCTCACCGCCAACATAGCGTGCCAGAAAATTTGCCGTGACGACCGGCACATCCTGAACCTGTTCACCGCTTGAAATCGATCGCTGATAACTGTGCCACTGATGCCTGACTTTGCACGGACCAGTAAAAAAGGGTCTTTCAAAGTCGATAGCAAGAGCAATATCCCTGAGTTCCTCGCGCATCACTTCACGCTTGACGGTCTCATAGATAGACCCGTCATTCGGATCAACGAAGCCACCAAAGGTGAGTATCCGAAGACCAGCTTCCCATCGACTGGGAGATTTTCTGGTACCGATCAAAATCTGAATTCGACCACCTTCCAGAACCTGATAAATGAGCGCATCAGCTGTCACGAGCACTGCTGGATGTTTCAGGCCAAATGTACCAGGAATCCAATCGCAATACTTTGCGGTCATATAAACCTCCCCTCAAAGAACAGAACGTTTTGACATGACATGTCAAGAAAAACGTTCTGTGATACTAACTCAGACCGGCAGTGTACCTAGCCTGAGGAGATAATTTTAATTTAAAAACTTCTTTATTTTCTGGATACGATAGTCTAAGTGTTTTAGTAAAACGGTGATCTGAAGTATAGGCAGTAAGAATCATTACTCTTTTGTTTTCGGTGCAGTATCCACCTCGATGAATCCCTGTTCCATCACTAAAAATAATCGTTCCTTTCTTTCCTAAACACCAGACAACATCTTCTTCCTGTATGCTTTTACTAACTTCATCTTCTTTGGGGAATTTTTTAAGTGAATGAGGTTTTGGTTGTTTAAAAAGTGATTTAAATTTACCAAGTGGATGGCTCCCTCTCACATATGAAAAAGCCCCGTCACGAGGTGAATTAACATCTGTTAAATAAATAAAAACAGAAACAAGTTGAACATCATGAGCATCTCTATGCCAATTTTGAGTTTTAATCCGAGTTTCTGTCTGTGGAACAACTTCTGAAACATAACCATTAGCAAGCAGGAGTCTTGTCCACATTTTCATATATGTGTTTGCGACATCAATAACTTGTGGAGAAAGAGCAAATTTTACAAAACTACTATTTGGATCTAGGTAAAAAGACCTTGTGTCCCACATTGCTTTAAAATGATCTTTTTTAGGGTCTTGTTTTGCATTGGAAACTAGACTATCTAAATTCCTCAACATGTCTAAGTAAATCTCTGGCTTATCTTTAAACAATTCATCAAAATGAGTAATGGAAATACCATCTTTTTCTAATTCAGTAACCACCCTTTTTTGAACCTGATTTAATTCAGGTTTATTCTTATCGAAAAGAGACTGGGCTTTTCTATTCAAGAAAAGCCAAACAGGCCTCGTAAATTCAATACTCGCAATAGGTCTTTTTACATACAACTTATACAGATGTTTAAGCTTTTCAAACATAACAGTATTCTACTATAAGATTTACAAAAAATTACTATAGAGCTTTTTGAAATATGTTAATCGTTCCTGAGTTTTTGGTGTTTTTTTTACAGTTACATAAGGGCCTATAAACATTTCTCGAAGCAATCTCCATTTTAAAGCGTCATTAAAAACTTTCTTTTCAAGAGATGTAAGTTTACGTTCCTTTTCATAACCACAAAGAAGAGCGTTTAATTTTACTTTGTCGAGCTTATATTTAGTAAAACAGGTCCAAATTGCAGTTGTTGTAATATCGTGAACATATGCACCGTAAAAACTATTATCGAAGTCTATAAAGCCTGTTATTTGACCTTTGTGCACTAGTATATTCTCTGGTTTAATATCCTGATGAGTAACCCCTGAAGGTAAGTTTGGAAAACTAAATTTTCCCATTTCTTCTCTCAGAAAATCAAAAAGATCCTTTGCGTCAGGAAATCCTTTGCGTGTAAATAGATCTTCGCCCACCTCAACTAAACGTATTAGAAAATGAGGTTCCCAACTTTCTTTATGAACTTTTATATCAAAATCGGCAACGAGAGTGTGAAATCTACCAATGGCTCTGCCAATCTTTCCAAGTAAGTTTTTTGTAATTTTTTTAATAGATTCACCTTTTATGTAGGTATATAAAACTGATGGCTTTTTTTTAAAAAGAACCACCCCTCTACCAGACAGAGAAATATGTATGTGAGGAGAAAAAAAATTTAAAGATTCCAAATGACTCAAAACATCGAATTCAAAGTGTACAGTTTCAAAAGAGGTTCTATTATATATACGAAAAATAAATTCTCCTTTGTCTGATGATATTTTATAATTATCATTCATTACACCACCCCTCATAACCACAAGACGTTTAACCTTGAGACCGTATGTATGTAAAAGATGTTTTTTAATATCTACTTGTGTCATTATTCTTGATTCCAAACTGTATTCAAAAGCATGTCACGACCAGTAATACCAGAGGACTTCTCTGAGACTAGAAAAGAAACAAGCTCAGCGACCTCTTTTGGTGTGGTAAAACGCTTAAGCTCTAGAGGAGCACAAATTTCTTTATAAAAATCTTCGATCGACTTTCCTTTCTCTTTTGCAATTCGTGCCAAATCAATGCGCGACATTTCAGTATCTACCCAACCTGGGCAAATTGCATTCACCGTAATATTTTTAACCCCCAACTCCTTTGCCCAACATTTAGTAAGGCCAATGATGCCAAACTTAGAGGCGCAGTACGCACTATAACTAGCCCTACCTTCACGACCTAATTGTGAGGAAATATTTACAATCCGCCCTGGAGACTCAATATGCGCCAAAAGTCCTTTAGTAAGAAAATACGGCCCTGCAAGATTGGTTTTAATTACTTCCTCCCACACATCATTATTTTCATCTAAGCGCTCAGTCTTACAAATTCCCGCATTATTAATAATTCCGTACAGCGACTCTTTCCATTTTTGTGTAAATTTTTTAACAGCCTCTTCATTAGATAGGTCGAGAGTAATTCCCTTCACAGTACCAAATTTTGCGTATTCTTTTTCTAGTGCAATAAGTCCTTTTTTATTGCGAGCAATAGCAATAATATCAAAACCATCCTCGAGTAACTTTTTAACAAGAGCTTTTCCTATACCACGACTTGCACCTGTTACAAGTATCTTTTTCTTACCCTTATTTTTCATGTCTTTTCTTGTTTATTTCTATAGCTCGTTTAAGAATACCGTAATCAACTGGTATGCCGTACTGGCCATTTTCGCTAAACATTATTCCAACATCTTTAACAAAAGCCATGAAAGGCTTTTCAACGTGATGCTTATCAAAACGTATTGCAGATACCACATCGACAGAACTCATATAGGAAGGTACTGTAACTGGAAGATCGTAGATTTCAAATGCTCGATAATGAAGATCCACAACTTCTTGGGTACAAATTCCAAGAAGGAGCGCTATTTCAGCTGAAAGACACATCCCTATTGCAATCGCTTCACCATGAAGTAAATCATATGAGGAGAGCCTTTCAACCGCATGACCAATACTGTGACCATACTGCGGGATCATCTCGTTAAAATCATTATTTACATCACCATTCAAAAGTGGGACCTTGAGATTGATTGTTTTTCGTACAATACACTCAAGCACCTTAACGTCCTTGATATTATTTCTCTCCTTTAGAAGATATTCGAGGAAATCAGAATCTTGAGTTAGAGCATGCTTGATTGATTCACTTATGCCATTAAAAAGATTTCTTTCATCCAGAGTTGATAAAACCTGAGGATCAATAATGATAGATGTTGCGGGGTAATAACTACCAAATAAATTTTTACCTTTACTTGAATTTATTCCTTGCTTAAAGTCTATTGCTGCATCAACCTGAGCCATGGTGGTTGTGGGTATGTGAATGAGACCAATTCCCCGATAGAGAGTTGAAGCAAGAAAGCCTGCGATATTATTTACAACACCCCCACCAAGACTGATCAGAATGGATCTTTTATCCATACCTAAACTCAAGACCTCATCAGCAATGCGGGAATATTCTGATAAACTCTTTGAGATCTCTCCGGCGGGAACAACTATTTTTTGGACATTATATCCAGAAACATGGAGTCCTCGAAGAACTCTCTCTGCATGAAGAAGATCAACGACCGTATCTGTCAGAAGAAAGTGCACCGCATCAGCATAAGAATCTGGAATTATTTTTGTCTCAGCTAAGCGATCCAGAAGACCTGCTTCAATAAAAATATCTGTTGAAAGTTTCTTTGGGCGAGTAAAAGAGGTTGCAAGTGCTGGTAGCTTTAAATTCTTTTTTCGAGCTGGAAGAAATACTGAAGAATTCTTTGCTCGAGCAAATAGTTCGGCTTTAATATGTGTTGCTGGCGTATTCACATCAAACCATTCTCCTTCCTCAAGAAAAACTGGACGGAGCAACTTTATTCCTGCAAGCATATTAAGTAAACCATCCAAGCTTGGTAAACTACTTCCTCCTTGTAAATGTAACAAATTTCTAAGAGCCTTGATCGTAATGTAGTAAATACCGACCTCAAGAGCGCTGTATTCCGAAAGAGATCTTCCAACAGCAGTGACGGTTCCATCTCTTGAAATATGAACCTGAGAAAGTGCCCCACTCGCTACATTAGTCTCCTTTCTTCTATCAACAAGAGTGTACAGAGACGACTCCAAAAAAGGAATCTCATTAAATATAAGGTAAGGATTTTTCTCAATCACAAGATCAGCCATTGCCAAAAAAAAGGGCTCTGCCAGTGTGAGTGATAATTGATTGAGAGTTTTTATTATACCCGCCTTAGTTACATCCTCTTCATAGATATATTCAAGAGTTGCTGTTACGGCCGGATTACCAGTTAAATCTTTCTTAACCTCTTCACCTCTATGACCTACGACCACATGTATGTGAGAAACCCCAACTTCTTGAAGCTGTTCGATAGTTCTTATTATTAAAGACTTGTTACCAACCTTTATGAGTGGTTTTGGGCTATCTGGTCGATCAAGACGAGCTCCTATACCTGCCGCAAGGACAACTGCAATTCGTGGGATTTTAATATGTTGGCTTTTTTTTTACTAGATATCTTTATGATGTGCTTTGTAAAAAGAGCAGAGAAGAACAGACCATAACCAACAACATATATCCAGAGATATATGTCTATCCGATTGAGGATTCCCAAAATTAAAATCACGAGGAAGACTCCAGTTGAGCTAAAAATTTCTTTATTGATCCAATATACAAATCGAACAGGTAAAGATTTTTCTTTATACTCTTTTTTTATTTCATCAATCTTTTGTTCTGTTGCATTATTATTTGCAAGAGTCCAAAATCGAGCCTCAATCAAACGATACCAGAGCTTGAAAAGACTTGCTAGAAATCCAAGAATAATAAAATATTGCGGAGCCCCATTAAGGTACAGAGCGAGTCCAAGGAGAGGAAACATTAAACCATATTGAATATCATGACTTACCGGTTCAACATATAAAGTTCCTGCAACACTTCCGTTTTTTTTATAACGCGCAACCTCACCATCACAACCATCAAGAACAATTGAAAAAAAGATAACCAGAGCACCTACAACATTCATCACAACGGTCCCGAGAAAGAAAAAGTAGATTCCAATAAAAAAAGTTACAACACTTAGTACTGTAATTTGATTAGGACTGATTGTTGTAGGGATAAGTATTCGCGTAACGTATATCGAAAAAATACGTGAAAAACGACCTGCAAAGCTCTCTCGGGCAGGATTTGGCGCAGTAGCTTGGCACAAAGCCCTTAATTCCTTAATTGTTAGCCTTTTATTCATAGAATGGAATTAATTTACAACAATGCTGTCAAAATGTCTACTTTAAAGACAGTACCTTATGTTGAGTAGAAAAGCTAAGATGAAGAGGTCCAGCGAGAATTTATGTAGACAGAGGGTGCTTTAATTGCAGGTTTGAGTTGCAAAACCATTGCATCTCGATGTCCATTTTGAGCATAATTACCTTTATGTATTGTTTTATCGTCAAAAACAAACATTGTTCCTTTTTTTCCAACTATTTTCACAGCCTCATACCCTTCATCTTTATACTTTTCAATAACCGAAGCCGGGACACGACCATTAGGATAAAACTGAGGCATTTGTGGTTTGATATGAATTGCTTCACCTGTTAATTTGTGTCGAAGGTACTCAAAAGGAGCTTGTGTTTCAGTAACATCACTTAAGTAAATCATTATCTTGATAACACCCTCAAAGTGATTGTCTGAGTGCCAGAGAACCGATGAATATTCTGGAAGCTTCGAAGCAAGGTTTCTATATACAATTGCTTTTTCAACGATAACTGGAGAATGATATATAGATTGTTCAATTTGAGGAATAATAAAAGAGACTAATTCTTGAAGACCTGGCAAATCAAGAGTTTTTTTAAGACGTATGTGCCCAACAAGACCTTGTTTAATCTCAGCAATATCTTCAACCTTAACTGGCATTTTTTTTACATCAGAAAGTTTTTTTGAAAGCTCTTCATCTGCTGAACGCAACTGACAATTTTCTGTTAAGAGCATCCTCCTCCCCGCCTCACTTGAAATTTTTTCAATAAGATCTTTGTAATTAGGTGGAAGATTTATCCCAAGCTGATTTTTTCCATTATCTATCCTCACAATACCGATCGTTGATATTTTTCGTGTTCCTATTTTTTTTGAAGAAGGATACGAGAAGCGACCTAGTCCGTAAGCAATTTTAGTCAGAATGTTATTCCATATAAAATGCCTTTTATTCCTGAGTGTTCTAATTGTTTTTTTTATTTTCTGTTGCATAGTAAATTGATTAATTTCTGAAGACGTTCATTTTATCATAAAAACTAAAGGTACTTATTCAGTTTTCACTGAAATAAAATTAAGTATATTTCGAGCTCTTTTTTCCCATGTATACTCTTCCACACGCAGATAAGCATCTGTTGCTATTTTTTTAGCTTTTATTTCATCTACAATAATCTCATTTAACCTACGAGAAAGATCAAATGAATCGTCGGACTTATACAGCAGCGCTGATTTATTATCTTTTATATACGGATTGAAACTTGGAATATCACTTGCAACAATAGGCACAAGAGAAGCCATGTACTCAAAGAGCTTAAGTGGTGTTGTATACATTAAAGACCTCTCTTCTTTCCCTGTGTTAGGTAAAACAAGAACATCAGCTGACTTGAGGAATGCAATCACCTTGTCATGTACCATGTGGGGATACACATATGTTTGCGAAATATTTTTCTCATTAATATAAGCTTCAATTTTTTCTCTGTCAGGCACTGTCCCACCAATCAAAACAAGCACTGCGTTTGTAACCCTATCGAAAGCATCTAGAAGTGTGTATACACCTTTCCACGCATAAAAATGACCTATATATAAAACAATTTTTTGATCAGGATCTATTCCTAATTCTTTCCATACATTTCGGTTAGGTAGGATATTTTTAAATTGATCTAAGTCAACTCCGTTTGGCGCAATAATATAAGTATCTTTTCGGACGCCATGCGCAGCATATAAATCAGCCAGAGCATGAGGTACAATTATCTTCTTCCAAATTTTTTGAATAAAAAATGTGTACATAAATCGCAGTCTTTTTTTGGGCTCATGATCTTCAAAAACTACTTTTTTACCTACAATCGACAAGAGGAAACAGATACTTATTTCTCGAGAAAAAATAATATCAGCATCACTTTTTAATGCATACAGACATGCAGTGATACCGAAAATAAATCTTTGAATAAAAAAGTAAGTATGGTGAAAATATTTTTCCAAAAATCCAACAACATTTGGTACATACACAATATCAGGAACTTTTTTAAGAGAATAATATACTTGAGGAGAATCTTTAATTGAGTTCTCCCTTCGTGGAATAAGAAGAGAAACTTTATGACCTTGGAGCAAAAAAGCTTCACTCATCTTCATAATCTGAAGACCGTGCGCCTTTTCAGTTGGAATGCGTGAATTTGCAATATAGAGAATTTTCATACTATTTAATCAAGAAAACATTGAAGCCGCTCACTTGTTTACTTGTAAGCTTTCCTAACAAACGGTCAAAAAAATAGGCAATTGAAGACAAAAGCGGCAACCTACCCAAAGGACTTAAATAAATCCAGGTTTCTAGCGCACCTCGCACACTTTGAATCTCAATTGAAGAAAAATTTCGACATATGTACCTTAAAGAATCTGGCGTGAATCTCCAAAAATCTCCGTAGTATCCTTTTTCTGCATGATAGTAAAAAAGAAACGGAACATAAACAAAGCAGTAGCCACCAGGCTTTAAAACTCGATGCATTTCTTCACAGGCTTTAATCGGATTTTCAACATGCTCTAGAACTGCGATACAAACGATCGCATCCTGAGAATTATCTTTAAAAGGTAGATCATGTATATCCCCTACAATATCAGGGTTGTAATCAGAAACAGGATCAAGAATTTTATATTGAACTTTTTCAATAAGAGGACGAACCCATTCTCGCTTTGGATCATAACGATTATTTTTCTCTTTAATTACTCGAAGACCTCCTCCAATATCAATAACAGATTTTTTATTAGTAAAAATCTTTGTTATTTTTTCTTTAAAAAAAAGATCCCAAGGTCTCATGTTATAGAAATCGTTTAACGTAATTCTGAATAAGTCTTGCTGAAAGACTTACATGATACATCATAGTCTCATATTCGTAACCGAAAGGCATTCTCTTACCTCTCTTAAACACCAACAGCATATATTTAAGCGAAAATTTAAGGACCTTAATTGCATTTGACCACAGACCCTTCCTTAATCTTCTAAAACTTAAATTTTTCAGTGCGTCCTGTTGAATCCTAAGATAATGACCTGTCTTTTTTCGTACTACAGACATTGGATCAAGGGGTACATATTCATGATTAATAAGAGTACCCAAAACTTGCCCAGGCTTTAGTTTGATACTTTCATGTACTGGTTTGTAAAAACCTAATGTGCAAGGAGTATAAAAAAAACGATACTGATAGCTTGGATAACTTATCGATCTCTCAATGACCTCCCCCTGATATACAAATTTTCTTGGTAATCTAAAGATGAAGTGTGTGTTGTCTAATCCCCTTAGAATTATTTCTCGAATCTCAGTAGCAAGCTCTTGTGAAATGTATTCATCGCTATCAAGTACCAAGACCCATGAATATTTCGCTACAGACAAGCCCTTATTTCTCACATCTGAAAAATTTTTAATCTTTTCATCAAGTCCTTGGGCATCATTTTGAGGAAAGATTCGTGCGCCATAAGACTCGGCAATCATCACTGTGTCATCAGTACTACCTCCATCAAGCACTACAATATCATCAAAATCTTTTACACTTTCAAGACATTTCTTAAGTGTTGATCCAGAATTAAGCGTTAAGACCTGTACTGTACAAGAAATTTTTTGAGCTGTCATTATGTTTTGTAGTCTAGCAGAACACCCTAAAAAATAATATACTTCTCTACTGTGAAACAGGCGATTTTAAAAAAGGCACTCAGAGATTCATACGAGGCACTTTTTCCATTCTCACACAAATATAAAGTTGATTTTGATAGATATCTTTTCTCACTTGAACTACTCTCGACTATTCCAAATCTAACACACAGAAAAGTGCTCGATGTTGGAACTGGTATTGCACTCTTACCTTTAACGCTCAGAAAATTGAACGTCGAGGCCGAAGGACTTGATCGTTATATTTTTCCTGAAGGAGACAATGTAATGTTTGGTATTCAAAACATTTCGAATTTACAGAAATTATGGAATAAACAATCTCTTACAGTTCACAATGCAGATATTTTTGATACCAACGTTATAAAAAAAATTACTAATATTGATGTAATCATAAACGAAGCAACCATTGAACATCTCAAAGATCCAAGGGCTTTCCTTAGACAATGCAATAATTTACTCACCCCACAAGGATACCTACTGATCACTACACCTAACCTTACAACTTTAATTAAGCGTATTCGATTTATTTTTGGCAAAACTCCCTACTGGCCAATTGAAGAATTTTTTAACGAAGGAGAATCATTCACAGGACACTGGCGCGAATATACCATAAAGGAACTTATCTACATGTGCGAAAAAAGTGGTTTTGAGGTATTGGAAACACATACCAAAAATATGCTGACTAAATTCAAAAACCTTCGTGATTGGAGAAAAAATTTCCGTGCCCTAATTACCCTTCTTGGATCACCCTTCTCTTCCATGCGTGAAATGCATTATGTTTTATGCAAAAAGAAGTAGCTTACTTCTGAACATCAATCCAAAGTGTTTGGCCAACTTTTGTGGTAAGCCATTTCTTAAGTCGTGTCGGAAGAAAACTTCCTAGTGGCAAATACCTGTGCGGGAAATGATCTATACATGTTGTATCGTCAAAAATGCGTACATTAATTTTAGAAAACTTCCCAAACATTTTTTTAATTTCTTTTTTACTATAAAATTTAGTAAGTTGATTCCCTTCTTCATATGCACCGTCTGTATAACGATTAGATAATTCTTGTGGAGAATACTTAAAAAGCTTGCCCTTTAGTATTCCTTTTCCAAAAAAAATGTAGTACCAGAAGTGGAGTGAGTGTTTGTAGTACATCATGGCGCTCGACTTGCCTCCTGTTTTGAGAACTCGATATATTTCATTAATTGCTTTTTCCGTATTAGGCATATGCATTAAACAACCAAAAGCTAGAACATAGTCAAAACTTTCATCTTTAAATGGGAGATTTTGTGCATCAGAAACTTGTACAGCCTTAGCATGAAGTCCATATAGTTCAAGTCTTTTTTTGGTAAGCTCAACTGCCTGAGAAGTTAGATCAATAGCGGTCACCTCTGCCCCTGTACGCACAAACTGCTCAGTACTCCAGCCAGTGCCAACAGCTATATCAAGCACCTTTTTACCCTTAAGAGAGGAGTAGTTTACAACAGAAGAAAGAAGAGGATAACCTTTTTGTGCCCATGGCATCCATTTAATTATCTTCCTATCAATATTTCTAAAAAAAGCCCAATCGGCTTGAATATCTTTATTATCCATAAGGTAAGTGAAAGGATTTGCGTTCCACCAATCCTCAACCTTTTTAGTGAGTTCCCCACTAGTTTTTTCTTGAAACATTTTTTTCATTGAATACTAACTGTATCTTATTTTTCCATAAATTGTCTATACCAAACCTGAAACGTGATGAGAGACCAGAGTGTATTAAGTGCATATTTCTTTTTTGATATATGATCTCTTAGAATCTGCTCAATTACATTAAAATCAAACATCTCTTTGGTGCCCTTATTGTACGAAGGAGAAAGTACTTCCTCTGCAAAAGATTTCATTGGTCCTCGAAGCCATTTGGCCGCTGGAGAAAACCAACCCCACTTTGGCTGTTTCAGTACAAAGTCAGGTACATATTCTTTCATAGCCTCTTTAAGAATCATTTTGCCTTCATACTTTCTGCCAATAGAAAACATACCTAGTCCTTTACTACCTAATTTCATATGGACTGGAATTTTATCTGCTAACTCAACAAGTCTAATGTCGAGAAATGGTACCCTTTGTTCAACTCCCACCGCCATAGACATTTTATCTGAACGTGCCAAAGATTCGCTTGGGAGCCAGGAGCAAACATCCGTTCGCATAAACTCACGAGTAAAATCCCCTGCATTCGTATTATCAAAATAAAGATGTTGAAACATGCTTCTAGCAGAAAGAGGATCGTTATATTCCTTTTTTAAAAAAGCACCTATAGACTCTTCTTTTTGGGAAAAAAACTCCAGATATCTGTCTATACCAGGTAAGGTTTGTAATTTTCTCTGCCAATCTTCTTTAGCAAAAAGTAAAACACTTTTTTGAAAAACCTTGGGTAATTTTTGAAAGTAATCAATCAAACTACTGTAGTAATAACGCTCATACCCCCCAAAGAGCTCATCCCCTCCATCTCCTCCTAAAACCACAGTCACTTTCTCTTTAACTCTTTCTGCAAGAAGCATGTTAACTGTCTGAACATGGTTAGAAATAGGCTCATCCATATGATAGATCGATCGAGGATATCCGGTAATCACATCTTCTGCTTTTAACCGATATTCATTGTGTGTTGTGCCGAAGTATTTTGCAGTCTCTCTCGCAACTTTCATGTCGTTGTTGTATTTATCTTCCTCTTCGGTTTCCTCAAATCCAACAGAGAAGGTTTGAATGTGAGGTGATAGTGAACTAGCAACGCCAGTTATAATTGTCGAGTCTATTCCGCCAGAAAGATATATCCCAACAGGACGATCTGCTACAAGCTGAAGCTTTACCGAATCTTTAATAAGATTTTTTGTACGAAAAAGGATCTCGTTTTTATCCGACAAAAGACCCTGAGATGAATAATTCCAAAATCGCTCAATTTTTACTTGTCCATTCTTGACCTGTATTGAATGCCCTGGTTCAAGTTTCTTTACATGTTTCCATATTGTAAAAGGTGCAGGTACGTAAAGAAATCTGAAATAAACATTAAGAGAATCACGTGAAATTTCTTTTGAAATATCATGTAGAAAAAGAGCTTTTGCTTCTGATGAAAATATAAAACGTCCATCCTTGTAATAATAATATAGTGGTTTTATCCCAATATGATCACGGGCAATAAAAAGTTCACCATTCGTATTATCAATAATTGCAAAAGCAAACATGCCATTAAACTTTTTAACACAGATCCGACCCCATTCTTTAAATGCATATAGAATAACCTCGGTATCGGTTTTAGAGTTAAAGCGATATCCTAAATTTAAAAGCTCCTTTTTTATTTCTTCAAAATTGTAAATTTCCCCGTTAAAAACAATTGAAAACTTTCCATCTGTGGTATGCATAGGCTGGTGACCCGCCTTTGAAAGATCAATAATTGAAAGCCTGTTGTGTCCCAAAGACCATCCACTTTTCACATGAAAACCACTGTCATCAGGTCCGCGATACGCAGTCTTTTGAATCATCTTATGAATTAAACCCTCATCCTCAAAATTAAATCCGTGTATTCCACACATATCTATAAGTTTAACAGAATATCGGCGATTCTTTTCGAAGCCTTCCCATCCCAAAATTTAACCTTCATTTTCTTTTTCACGAGAGAGTGTCTTGAATACGCCCTGAGAATACTCTTAGTTGTCACACCACCAATCATGTTTGTACCATGAGTTACCGTAATTGGTCGTTCAGTTTCTGTACGAAGAGTAATACAAGGTGTACCGAGAAAACTTGTCTCTTCCTGCACCCCACCAGAATCTGTCAAAACTAGTTTTGCATGTTTTTGATATGAAAGAGTATCTTGATATGACAGAGGCGGCAAAACCCTGCACAAAGCTTTAATCCTTTCTAGAAACCCGAACTCATGTGCTTTTTTTTCAGTACGAGGATGAAGCGGTAAGTAAATCAAGGCATCTTTCGAAATCACTTCAAGGGCTGTTAAAATTTGATGAAACACATCTTTATTATCAACATTTTCTCCACGATGCATCGTTAAGAAATAAAATTTGTCTTTTTTAGGTTTTATTTTTGGAAGAAAAAGAGACAAGGTATCCATCATGATATTACCGACAAAATGCACCTTACCGAGCACACGTTCCCGTGAAAGATTTTTTAAACCACTTTCTTCAGTCACAAAAAGAATATCTGATATATGATCAACCATCCTGCGATTTGCTTCTTCAGGCATCTGCTTATTAAAAGATCGTAGACCCGCCTCAACATGAACAAGAAAGATTCCCATTTTGTGTGCAACCAAACCCGCAGAAAGTGTTGAATTCACATCTCCAAATACAACAACCATATCGGGGCGCTCGGCTGTAAAAATTTGCTCGAGACCCGACATAATATCGAGCATCTGCTTGGATACCGATTCTCGAGATGGATTAAGTGAAATATGAGGTCTAATTTTAAATTCCCTAAAAAACTGTAGTGCCATTGCTTTATCAAAATGCTGACCAGTATTTATGAGAAAAACATTAACAAGCCGCTTTTTTAGCTCATGATACAGCGGAGCAATTTTCATGAAGTTAGGACGAGCTCCACCTACTAGTACAATTTTCTTTCTTTTGATAACCATTTTATTCACCAGAACCTATGTATACCGCCATATTTCTTACCAAAGCCTCCAAACTGTGTTTCTTCTGAACAATATTATTTAGATACGCCCTATCATAAGACTGCCATTTCTTTTCCAAAATAAATTTCGCTACAGTCTCTGGTCTATCATCTTCGGGATAGGCCGGAAGTCCCACAGCTAAAGAATTGCCTTTGGTTGTAATAGGATACACCCCGAAAACCATCCCTTCAAGTACGGTTTTATCAATCGTTTCGGGAGCCATATTAACCATTAGTCTGTATTTCCCATATATGTCCCTGAGTTTGTGCATGGGTACTGGTCCCGCAAATGTAACCCTACTTTCGAGATGATGTTTTTTTACCAACTCCTGGAGTTCCGCATAATAATCTTTCTCAACATCACGACCAAACAAAGTTAGATTGTATTCCGAAGGTAAATAAAGAAGTGCCTCAATTGCAATTTCAGATCTTTTTGATCGGCAAATCCTGTGAACTGAAATAAGATTATACTCAGACAAAATTCGTTCCGGCTTCATATCCTTCGTCCAAAAATTCATATCAATTCCATGTCCTGGAATAATTTTTTTAGGACTTCCTGCATACTGAGGTAGACTCTGCTTCGTGGCAGCAAACATTCGAGTAGAAAGCCATCCTGCGATACGCATATGCATATGCATTGCGTAATGCGTATACCATAAATACATTGGCTTGCGGGTCAAAAACCAGTACCAACCGCCAAGTGTAAAATACTCCGGGTTCATATGAACAAAGACGCGATCATATTTGAGAGTACAAATGAATTTAAGAAACCTAAACACCCGACGAAATTTACCATAACCCACTTCCTTCCCAAGAGAGTAGACAGGGAACGAGTCGTCGAAATCTCTTTTTTCAAGGCAGATCACCTGCACATCAAATCCTTCCCGAATGAATTGCTTAACCCAGAGAATAACAAAAGCAAGATCATCATCATTTTGATGAATCTTTTGAGTGATAAATAAAAGGCGCTTTTGTAAGGCCATAAACAAAAGGATTGTAGCGCAATTTAGACTTTAAATAAAGACTCACCTCCTACCCTAAAAGTTCAACATACTCCTTCATATACTGATCTTTATTCCAGTTTAAAGTCTCGAGTACTTTTGCTCTTGCGTTTTGCTTCATGATTTCTCTCCTGTGATTATTAGAAATAATATCGATTATTTTTTCAGTAAAACAACTTTCAGTTTGAACCGTACAAACTGCTATATGCTCTTCATCAAGTAAAATATCCCCAGCAATACCAATATCAGAAGTTACGATAGGACATCCTGCTGCTGCTGCCTCTACAAGAGTCATGCTGAAACCTTCGTAAAATGAGGTAAGGAGATACAAGTTTGCAGTTTTGTAATACGAAGCAAGATCATTTTGCCATTCTTCAAAAATAACTGATTTTTCGATATTAAGATTTCGTGTAAGAGATTTAAGATCTTTTGCTTTGTGCCCTGAACCTACAATAATGAGACCTGCTTTGGGAAAAACCTTGAGTACTGTACAAAAAGATTTGATTGCAAGTGGAATATTTTTCTCGAGAGTCAGTCGCGATGCCATAAGAATAATAAAATTAAACTGCGGATACTTTTTGTGCAGATCAGTTTTAATCGGACTGTTTACTATTTTCTCTATATCAACATAAACGGGCAAGACACTAATTTTTTCAGGAAGGAGCTTAAAACGCTTAACAAGAGAGTCTTTAATTCTCTTGCTCACTACGCGAATTTTGTCTGCTTGTGGAATAATTTTTTCTGCTATTTTTACTCGAATTTTATTCAAGAATGTATGAGCAAAGTAAGGACTCAAAAAATCTGTATGGACCTGAATCTGAAGTGGAATTTTGTAAAGCTCTTTAAGCTTAAGACCGACTTGCCCTGACTCAAAAGGATCCTGAGTTGTTAAAATAGTATTTACTGATGTATTTCCGATAATTTTTTTACCCAGCTTTATTGCGTCTCTGATATAGAAAACCCTACTCCATGAGCGTGTTGGGTACACCCACACCTTGTTTCCAAGCTGGAATTTTTGTAATCCTCGATGTTTGAAAATACTTGAAAAAACAATCATATGAAGCTCTTCAAAAAATTCTGATTGTTTTAAAACCCGATCTCTTACAGGAGACTCTTTGAAAATATTTCTATCTGATCCAATACTTATAACTTTCATGCGAGTGTCTTATAGACCTTAATAAATTCAACCGCAACTTCCTCCCACGTGTGAACAAAATTAAAATCTTGTGCCTTTTTTTTGTAGAGAGACCAAGTGTTTGAATCACACATCGCAACAATCGCATTAGTTACAGCTGATTCATTTTGCGGATCCACAAGCAATACAGCATCCTTTACACGATCTTTTATCCCTATCTCCTGGGTTACAATAACTGGCTTCCCGAAACGTAAAGCATCCATAACCATATTTGGACTAATATCACCCAAAGACATGAGAACAACCGCATAAGCCCGCTTCATGTTATCCATAAACAAACCGTACGGCGCATTAACGTCATCGAGAACAATATCTAGATGTAGAGATTTCGCGTTAACAAAAGCATTTTTCAGTAAAGCTGTATTTTTCCACTTAAGGGGGCGTGTGCCGGAAATAAAAATCTTGGACGCAGGTTTTTCATCAGGAATTTTTTCTCCGTAGAAATTTTCAATAATACTAATAGGTACATTCTGCAACTGATACGGATCCATAAAAATATCCATCTGCCACTTTGTACTAAAAACAAGAGCTGAAGCATTTCTCAGAGTCCATCTCGTAAGCTTGAAAATTATTTTGTCTTTTTTGTTAAAGTGATTTTGTTTTGTCGTATAAAAATTTTTAAGAAGAACAAGATCACCCGTTCGCTCAACATACGACTCCCACAGAAAATCCCCTCCTGTACGAATGATAATTTTCTTTCGAAGCAATTTTGCCGCTAAAACAGAGGGGAGTCCTACACTAAACATATCGAGAGCAATGATAAAATCTGCCTTTATAACCTTTGGTAAAATTTTAAAAAAGTAAAATAAATGACGTATTCCTGTTGGTAGGCGACGTTCAATACCGTAAGTAGCAACAGGGACAGAATGCCCCGCTTTTTCAAGAGCTTCTTTCAAGTTTTTTGCATATTGTGCTGGACCACCTATGTGTGGGGGATAAATCCCTGTTGTAATAAGTATATTCATCTAATCTATTTTATCACCACTTTAAACACCTTCTGATCCATATTCTGCGCAACGATATTCCAATCATATCTTTCTCGAACCATCCTTCCTGCGTTTGTTACTATACGATTTTTAAGTTCAAAGTCATTCATAATAAGCGTTACTTTTTCTGCAATACTTTTTGGATTTTGAACTTCCGCATATAGTCCTGTCGGTTCTTTTTCAGGATTTACATCTGCATCATAAAGAAAATCGGTAATTCCCCCGACAGGTGTCGCTATTACAGGAAGCCCCATCGCCATCGCCTCAATAAATGAATTTCCAAAACCTTCAGAAAGTGATGGTCGGACAAAAATATCTGCTTCGGAAAGAAGTTTTGGAAGATCCTGTGGAAGCAAGAAGCCCAGAAAACTCACCCTACTCTCTAATCCTTTTTCTTTTACGAGCATCTCAAGTGATTCTCGGAGAGGTCCGTCGCCTACAATCTTTAGCGAAACCTCTTTCGGAAGATACTCGAGCGATTTAATAATATCTGCGACACCATTTTTTGGAACAAGGCGTGATGTCGTAATAAGAGTTGTGTTTTTTACTTTCTCGGCAAATTCAAAGTTTTCTCGTTTTACAAAAGAATTTAAATCAACGCCATTTGGCACAACAACCACTTCTTTGATATATCCAAGACCATGAGGAAGCTGTGTGAGATAGCTCGAAATCGCCTGAATAATATCTGCCTTAAGAAAAATAAATCGCCACAAAGGATAGATAAGACGTGCCCTTCGACGAATATCTGGAATAGAATCACCTTCTTGAAGAGTGAGCACGTAAGGAATTTTTGGGTGCATTATTTTAAAGAAGAGCGCCGCAAAACCAGCAAAACCAGCAACAATTACCCATATAGCCGAATACTTTCTTTTACGCTGTAAGGAAACAGCTTTGAAAAAACCAAATAGAGGGAAGAGGAATTTATTTAGTTTAATAATAAAAGGTATGCGGAACCGTGATTTAAGTGGAGTAAATCCAACATAACCAACTCGATAAATGTGAATATTACCAGCAACTTCTTCTTTTGGAAGAGACTTATCTAGTCTCAAAGTCACAATATCAAATTCATACGAAGACAGTTTTTTCGTAATTTCCTCCAGCGCCACTTCTGCACCTCCAATAAAAGGTCTAAAATTTAGTGAAAATGTAAGTATTCTTTTCTTCTCCATATCATTCTTCAATTGTAAATTCATCCGCCATATTAGGCTTTGGTTTCTGGATGAAAAATACCGAACCTGAAGCAATAACAATTAAAGCAATAAAAGCAATAAACCACCAGCTATTTGATGAGATGCTATCTGTGGAAATTTCGTCTAAAGAAACTTGAGAAATAACATCTCCGCTACTCAACGCCTCGGCCGCAAGAGCTGTATTTTGTCGAGGTGCAACAGTAATTTTCTTTGAAGACTCTGCTGGGACTGATTGTGCCACAGAAGAATTTTTTGGTGTACTGACGACAACCGGAGCTGATTTTTTTACTACCGGTTTCACCTCTTCAAATAATACTGCGGGCGAACCATTCGGATAAAGTAAGGATACAGAACCATCAATCGCGAAACCTAATGCGACCGAATCCAAAACCAAAGTGCCTTTTGAAAGAATAAATGTATTTCGAGGTATTCCAAATCTATGTTGAGACACATCCACAATCCACCCTGAGAGATCGAGCTCGTTTGTTGATTCATTTTTTATTTCAATAAAACCCTCTGTACCCGGAGAAACTTTCGAAATAGAAAGCGGGCTTTTTACTACAGACACAGCCTGCCTCGCAGATCCAGTAAACTTACCCGATGACACATCGAGAATGAGTGCGTACTGACCAATATTTCTATAAGTATGCCCCACAGAAACTCCTTCTTTTGTTGTACCATCTCCAAAATTCCAAACAAACCGCGCTTTTTCAAGAGGCTTTTTTTCTAATCCATACCCTTCACCCGATACAGAAAACTGAGCGCCTACAATTACTGTTTTAGGAGCTTTTATCTCTGCTAAAACTTGAGGTTCTGGCGACAAGACAATACCACTTCCTATCTGACTTCCCGAGTTCTGTGATAACTCTTCAGAAGAAGAACCGCCTGCAGTGCCACCAGTTGATCCTGAGGAGTTTTCTGTACCAGTATTACTACTTCCACCACTCGTTCCAACTGTATAATTTTGACTCGCGCTCCAAGCACTTCCCCACTCAGAAAGCGGCCAATTGGAACAAGTTCTTTTTTCTTCTTCCGGACGATACGCTGCCTTTAGACTAAAGATGTAAGATCCTGCTGTACCATCCTCGTAATAAAAATTCCTATTGGCGGAGCTTTTATTCATCGTCAAAACAAGCACTGATACAGGATCAGTGCCGTTTGAACTACCAAATAATTTTCCTGCGGATGATGTGGTACGAATTTCAAGACAGGTCGTACTTGTAACGTTCTCTTTTTCACTAGAACCATTTTGAGATTGAACAGTTATTGTGTGCCTTTCGTTTAGTGGAAGCGCCGATGCTGATGTAAAAACAAAACTTGAAACTTCAGCACCTGCCAGTGTTGGAACTAAGAAAATGAAGAAAGAAACAATAATACTTCTCATATTTATTTCACATCGAGCATTTTTTTAAGGACATCTTCAGGAATCTCGTTTGTGTTTTGAGGAGGTTTGGTCCCTACTTGCTCTCGAGGCGGACTCACAGGATCTTTTTTTTGACTTTGTGATTCTTCTGCAGGTCGTGGCTTAGGAGGTTCAGGTTTTCTTTCTTGAGGATTTTGTTCAGATTTCTTTAAAACCAATGCGAGTGTGGCTTTTAAGTCAGAGAGATTTTTTAGAGACGGCCCTTTGTTTGTCTGCGGTCTTTTATCCTTTCGAAGTGACTCAAGAGAAACAAAACTATCTTTTTCTTCTGCAACCCTTACTTCTTGCGGCCTTACTTTTTCTTCAACTCCCTTATCAACCTGAGGTGATTCCTTTTGAACAACCTTTCCATCCAGCTTAACCACAAGATCCTTGAAAGGATTTTTAGGAGATATAGGCACTAACGGAGTCGGTGTCGATACAGAGGACGGATATGCCTCTTTTTTTGGAGGAGCTTTAAACTCTTTCGGGACAAAGCTTTTCTTTTCTACGCCAGCAATATCTTTGGTGGTTATAGCTGGTGTTGTTTTTGTCTTAACGTCAGGAGTGTACCAATCAGCAATATTTTTTTCAACTACATTTCGAGGTGTTGCAAACTGTTCACGCGAAATTCTAATAACATCCTCCTTAAGAGACACTTCGGGCGCTTTGATTGGTGGCAAAGTTCGTGCAGAAAATGGAGATGAGGACATACCGTCAATCATGAGTTTCAAATACATCTGATACAAACCAAGATTCACCATATCTTCAGCTATAAAAACTGGTGCGAATTCTTTTTCTAAAAGCTCTGAATCAAGTGCACCGACTCGAAACGAAATCATAGTACCTACGTTACCGAACACAGCATCTCTTACCTCTTCTTCCATTTGCTCAATGTACTGATGAGCAATAGTTAAATTGAGCTTATACT